>NZ_JBFRBH010000001.1:321687-643374 GCF_040932485.1 Gymnodinialimonas sp. 202GB13-11
GTCGTCCCAAGCATCTCCGCAGCTTTGCGAAACGTGCCGGTGTCCGCGACCTGCACGAGGGCTTCGAGCTGTTTGAATGTGATCCGGTTTTTTATCATCAGGCAGGCTTAGGATCACCAAATTGAATGATCAAGCCTGCCCAACGATCCTTACGCACCGGCGATCTGCTTCGCCTTTTCCACCAGAACTTCTGCCTGCCGAATGGAAGCATAGTCGATCAGCCGACCGTCGAGGCTGACGGCACCTTTCCCGGCGGCCTCGGCCTCGGCCATGGCTTCAAGAATGCGATGCGCCTTGGTGACTTCCGCTTCCGAGGGGCTCATCACTTCATTGGCCAGCGCAATCTGGCTGGGGTGGATCGCCCATTTGCCTTCGCAGCCCAAAACGGCGGCGCGATGGGCGGCGGCCTTGTAACCGTCCGGATCCTGAAAATCGCCAAACGGGCCATCAATGGGCCGCAATCCATTGGCGCGCGCAGCCACCACCATCCGCGCCAGGGCGTAGTGCCACATATCGCCCCAATGCGTCTCCCGCACCCCATTCATATCGTCGGTCAGGACCGAATAGGCCGGGTTCACACCCCCGATATTCGTCGTCCGCGCGCGGGTATAGGCGGCATAGTCCGCGACCCCGAAATGCAGGCTCTCGTTCCGCTTCGACGCGCCCGCGATTTCGGTGATGTTCTGCATCCCCAAAGCGGTCTCGATGATGTGCTCAAACCCGATGCGGTCCTTCAGGCCGACCGCATCTTCAATCTGCGTCACCATCATGTCGACGGCATAAACGTCCGCCGCCGTGCCGACCTTCGGGATCATGATCAGATCGAGCCGTTCGCCGGCCTGCTCCACCACGTCCACCACGTCGCGGTACATGTAATGTGTGTCCAGCCCGTTGATTCGAACCGACATCGTCTTGGTGTTCCAGTCGATCTCATTCAGAGCCTTGATGATGTTCTTGCGGGCCTGTGCTTTCTCGTCCGGGGCGACCGCATCCTCCAGGTCCAGGAAGATTACGTCCACGTCGGATTGTGCCGCTTTTTCAAACATTTGCGGCTGGCTGCCGGGCACGGCCAGTTCAGAGCGGTTGAGCCGGGCGGGGGCCTGTTCGATGGGATGGAAGGACATGGGGTGCCGCCTTTCGTTTGCGTAACAAAGTTGCGGCAGAAAGGGTAGTGGCGAACAAAAAGGTCAAGCGCTATCTGGGTCTACTTTTGTATACCGTCGCTCTTGCGCTCCAGCGCAAGCCGGGATGAGTAGTAGAACGCAATCGCCTGTGCGCGGTTTTTGACGGCCAGTTTGTCGTACAGGTTCGAGAGGTGAAATTTCACCGTATTGGTCGAGATCCCGAGTTTCGTGGATAGCTCCCGATTGGTCAGTCCCTCGGACAAGGCCTCCAGCATCGCACGCTCCTTGCGTGACAGGCTCTGGATGGGATCGGCCTGCAATTCGCGCACATCGACGAACGGGAAAACCATCTTACCCGCAGCAACGTCCACGCAGATATCCAGCAGCTTTTCGGCGGACGAAGATCGCGGCGCGTACCCCGCAGCGCCCGCTGCCATAGCAAGGCGAGGCAACTCGCTCGTGCCTTCCGCGTAAACGACGATACGCGGCGCATTCGCCTGATCCCGTAATACTTCTATAAGCTTCGCGCCCCCTAAAGCGGGAAGGGACCAATCAATCACACCGATCTGCACCGGCACGCGCATGACCGTACCCAGAAACCCCTCTGCTGTGGCCGCTGTGGCTACCAGCGAGAATCGTGGATCGCGGTCAATCAGCTCGGACAGTGCCGACAAGACCAGTGGATTGCCGTCGGCCAGCATGATGTCGATTGGAGAGTTAACCATCTGTTACTATTCCCAAAATCAGAAAAAACTACCCATATAGGTGGGCAATTTTTCGGTATACTTTGGCATATTTACCTAGATGGGTGGGTAATTCCCCACCCATATTTCTACCCAAAAGCAGGTATTCCGTCCGTTGTCCAGATGCCGCTGCGTCATATGTTGCCCCCAACGACCACGATACTGCTTGGCCGAGCGCCGCACTGGATGGAGAGACCATGACCGACGCTACCATTTTCCCGCAGCTGGAAATCCCCGAAACCATCGCCGCCGGCCCCGGGCCTGGGAACACCGACGGGCGCGTTCTGGCACGCTTTGCGGGCGCGGGCCTTGCGGACCACATGCACGGCGACGTTTTAAGAGGCATGGTCGAATGCAAGCACATGCTGCGTGCGGTCATGGGCACCGACAACGTTCATACCTACGGCGTTACGGGCACCGGCTGGTCCGGCCTCGACGTCATGTTCAGCGCGGTGCAGCCGGGCGACAAGGTGGTGATGTTCGTCAACGGCACCTTCTCGGGCATCGACGGTCTGACTGTTCGCATGCGGGCCGCCACAGCGGGAGAGCTTGCCGCCAATCCGATGGACCCGCAGCCAGCGTCCGTCACCATCGTCAACGTGCCGCACGGCCAGTCCGTGACGGGTGAGATCGTCGAAGCCGCCCTGGCCGCGCACAAGCCGAAATGGGCCGCCATGGCACATTGGGAAACCGGATCGGGCCGCGTGAATGACATCCGTGGCTTCTCCGACGCCTGCGGAAAGCATGGTGCGATGGGGCTGGTTGATGCCGTCTCGTCCCTCGGGGTCGAAGATTTCCGCATCGATGATTTCCCCGGTGTCCACGGTTGGGCCTCCTGCCCGCAGAAAGGCATTTGCTGCCTGCCGCTCACCTACGCGCCCGTCAGCTTCACGGACCACTACATCGCCGAGCTGCTGAAAACCGGCACCCGCACCTTCGCCCATCACCCGATCCTTGAGGCCCGCCATTGGGGCATCATCGACGGCAAGGATGTGGAGAAGGGCACCTACCACCGCACCCACTCCGCCTATGCGGTTTCAGCCTTCCACGAAGCACTCCGCATCCTGCTGCAAGAGGGCGTCGCGCGCCGCGCTAAGGATTACACCTTCCACGAAGGTGCCCTGAAATCCGCCGTTGCCGCGATGGGCTGCGAAGTGACCTCCAATATGACCTCGCTCGTCGTTCTGAACCTGCCGCCTGCCATGGCTGGTCGTGAGATGGAGCTGGTTCAGCATTGCCGCGCGCAGAACTTCGGCATCTGGCCGACGCTCAGCGAACCCGTGCAGGTCCGCATCGGCATCCTCAATCTTCTGCAAGAACATGTCATCCGCGACATCGTTGCCCGCTTCGGGCAGGCGGTCCGCGAACTTGGTGGAACCTTCGACTCCCAGGCCGTCGAAGCCGCACTGGCCGCCCATTATGGGCAGGCCATCGCAGCCGAATAGGCCGCACCTTTAGGGAGGAGAGACCATGGACATCCATGAATATCAGGCCAAGGAAATCCTGGCGAACTTCGGTGTCACCGTGCCGGACGGCGCGCTGGCCTATAGCCCAGAACAAGCCGCCTACCGCGCCCGCGAGCTGGGCGGGGAGCGTTGGGTCGTCAAAAGCCAGATCCACGCCGGTGGCCGTGGCAAGGCCGGAGGCGTGAAAGTCTGCGACAGCGACGTGGAAATCCACGATGCGGCTGATGCGATGTTCGGTCAGAAGCTGGTCACGCATCAGACCGGGCCCGAAGGCAAAGGCGTTTACCGCGTCTATGTGGAGGCCGCCGTGCCGATCGCACGTGAAATCTACCTCGGCTTCGTGCTCGATCGCACCAGCCAGCGTGTGATGATCGTGGCCTCGGGTGAGGGCGGGATGGAGATCGAAGACATCTCCGCCGAAAAGCCCGACTCCATCGTGCGTGCCACGGTGGAACCCGCCGTGGGCCTGCGTGAATTCCAGTGTCGTCAGATGGCGTTCAAATTGGGCATCGAAGCGGGGCAGGTGCAGCAATTCACCCGCACGCTTCAGGGCTGCTACCGCGCCTTCACCGAGCTTGACGCGACAATGGTCGAGATCAACCCGCTCGTCCTGACCTCCGACAACCGCGTCATCGCGCTCGACGCAAAAATGACCTTTGATGACAACGCCCTGTTCCGCCACCCGCACGTGGCTGAGCTGCGCGACAAAAGCCAGGAAGACCCGCGCGAAAGCCGTGCCGCCGACCGCGGCCTCAGCTATGTGGGCCTCGATGGCAATATCGGCTGCATCGTGAACGGGGCCGGTCTGGCTATGGCCACGATGGACACGATCAAACTCGCCGGAGGGGAGCCTGCGAACTTCCTCGACATCGGTGGCGGGGCCACGCCCGAACGCGTCGCCAAGGCGTTTCGCCTCGTGCTGTCCGACAAGAACGTTCAGGCGATCCTTGTAAACATCTTCGCGGGCATCAACCGCTGTGACTGGGTGGCCGAGGGCGTGGTGCAAGCCATGCAGGAAGTTGGCGTTGAAGTCCCCGTCATCGTGCGCCTCGCGGGCACAAACGTGGAAGAAGGGCAGAAAATCCTCGCCCGCTCCGGCCTGCCGATCATCCGGGCGGCCACCCTGAACGAAGCCGCCGAACGTGCAGTGGGGGCTTGGAGAAACGACCTCTCTCAAGGCGTCAACATGAGGGCCGTATCATGAGCATTCTTCTCGACGAAAAGACCCCCGTCATCGTGCAGGGCATCACCGGCAAGATGGCGCGCTTCCACACCAAGGAAATGATCGAATACGGCACCAATGTCGTGGGCGGCGTTGTGCCCGGCAAGGGCGGCGAAACCTGCGAAGGCGTGCCAGTTTTTGACACCGTGGAAGATGCGGTTGCCGCCACCGGTGCCGAGGCGTCGCTGGTCTTCGTGCCGCCCCCCTTTGCCGCCGACAGCATCATGGAAGCCGCCGATGCGGGCATCCGCTACTGTGTCTGCATCACCGATGGCATCCCGGCGCAGGACATGATCCGTGTGAAGCGCTACATGTACCGCTACCCCAAGGATCGCCGCATGGTCCTGACCGGGCCGAATTGCGCCGGCACGATCAGCCCGGGCAAAGCGATGTTGGGCATCATGCCCGGCCACATCTACCTCAAGGGCAATGTGGGCATCGTGGGCCGGTCCGGCACGCTCGGATATGAGGCTGCGGCGCAGCTGAAAGAGCTTGGGCTTGGCGTCTCAACCTCCGTGGGCATCGGCGGCGATCCGATCAACGGCTCGTCTTTCCGCGATATTCTCGAACGGTTCGAGGCCGACCCTGACACCCATGTCGTCGCCATGATCGGCGAGATCGGTGGCCCGCAAGAGGCCGAGGCGGCGGAGTATATCCAGACCCACATGACCAAGCCGGTCGTGGCATATGTCGCGGGCCTGACCGCGCCCAAGGGGCGTACCATGGGCCATGCCGGCGCGATCATCTCAGCCTTCGGCGAAAGCGCGTCGGAGAAGGTGGAAATCCTGTCCGCCGCCGGCGTGACCGTGGCTGAAAGCCCGTCGACCATCGGGGCGACCGTTGCGGGCATCCTCACGCCTGAGGCCGCCTGAGATGGGGCCGGTCGACAAGACCATCGATCTGATCCTGCGGCTCGCCCGCCGCAGGGTTTGCGCCTTGCCGGGGAGTAAGATCCCCGGCCTGACCGCGCCGGAATTGGCGGGGCAGACCATCGGCATCATCGGCTTTGGCCGTGTGGGGCAAGCCGTTGCCCGCCGCGCCCGGTTCGAGCTTGGGATGCAGGTTGTCATCCACACGCGGCGCCCGGTCCCTGTGGCCACGCTCGCCCGTCTTGGCGCGCGGCAGGTGGCCCGGATCGAGGATGTGCTTGAGGTCGCCGACGTCGTCTCTCTCCATTGCAACGCCGGGCCGGGCAACCGCCACATCATCGACGCCCCTCGCTTGGACCTGATGAAGGAAGAGGCCGTCTTGGTGAACACCGCGTGCGCGCGGCTCGTTGATCAAACCGCACTCGCACAATCGCTCATGTTCGACATGATCGGCGGTGTCGCAATGGATCACTTCGATGGTACACGCATCGACTCTGTGCTGGCCCATTGCGACGGCCTTTTGCGAGCCGACGCTCCCACACGCCCGACGCTCACGTTGGTCGCCTAGTCGTTACCCTTAGCCGCGGCGGCAGCCCCGCCTTTGCCAAGCGGCACGGTGCCGAACGGCCCGCCATGCACCATCTGCGCCAGATCGGTTGGGTCGCCCGCTCCCTCGGCGGCCAAAATCTCCTCCGCGAACTGCTCCGCATTGTCCTTCGGGCGATAGCCGAGGAAGGACGCCCTGGAATTGTCCACCGGCGCGCGGTCATTGTCCGACACGCCGTAGATCACCGCAAAGCCCGTGGTCGGCGTGTCAATCGCGCGCTCCACCAGATGCACCAGATCGCCATCGCTCAGCCACGTCCCCAAGGCGCGCGCATTCTTCACCGGCGCGCAGGACAAGATCCGCAGATGCACCGATTCCAGCCCGCGTTTTTCCCAGTACATCCGGCCCAAATCCTCGGTGAAGCATTTCGCCAGCCCATAGAACGTGTCGGGCCGGTGCTCCGCGTCTATCCCGATAAACGACGCGCGGGGATGCATCCCAACAGCATGGATCGACGACGCATACACAATCCGCCGCGCACCTGCCTTCTGGGCGCTTTCCCACACGTTGTAGGATCCCACGAAGTTCGGCCCCAGCAACTCCTCGAACGGCGCCTCATCCACAATGGCCCCGAAATGGCACACCATCTCGACCCCATCCATCAAGGCTTCAATCGCCGCATAGTCGGCCAGATCGGCCTTCACATAGGTCTCGTTCGCGGCCAGCCCGTCGATGCTGTCCACAATGTCCGAGGTCACAAGTTCCTCACATATGGCCGCCAGCGCAGGCCGCAGGATCATGCCGCAGCGCCCCGCAGCTCCCGTCAAAACGATCTTCTTCAGCATTTGCACATCCCCATCAAATCACAGCCGTCTCAAGGATCGGCTTATTCTCCACCACCCGCTCGTAGGCAAACGGGGTCATATCCAACGCGCGGTATTCCCTGTGGATCAACCATTCCGCCGTCGCCCGGCCCATCGCCGGGCTCTGCTGCAAGCCATGGCCGGAAAACCCGTTGAGGAAAATGAAATTCGGCACATCCGGGTGCGGCCCCAGGATCGCGTTGTGATCAAGCGTGTTGACCGCATAGTGCCCGGCCCATTCGGCCTGCACCTTCACCGACTCAAACGCCGGAATGCGCGTGGCCAAAACTGGCCAGACGTGGTTCTCCCACAGGCTGTGATCCATGGCGAAATCGTCGAAATCGACCGCCGGGTCCACATCGGCGTGGCCGCCAGCCTGATACGTGCCGCCACCGTTTTCACGACAATGCACTCCCGAGGGGTCGATGGTCAGTGGCAGGTCACGGTCAAGCGGTTGCTCTGCCTTGAACACCCAGGAATAGCGTTTGCGCGGTTCCACCGGCACGTCGATGCCAGCCATTTTGGCCGTCCGCGCGGCCCGTGGGCCTGACGCGTTCACCACCTGCCCGCAGGCCACCACATCGCCCGAGCCGAGCGTCACACTCTCCACCCCGCGGGCTGAACGCGCCATTTCCACCACTTCGCCGGAGATATACTCCACACCCCGCTCGCGTGCCTGCCGCTTCCACCAGTCGAACACAGCCGCGCCGTCCCAGTAGCCCTCGTTCACCGTGTTGATGGAGCCCAGAACGATGTCATCCACATTGTAGAACGGATACCGCGCAAGGATTTCGTCAGGGCTCAGCAACTCCGTCGCCGCGCCCGCCGCGTGCTGCACCTTGATGTTCTGCCGCAGGACGTCCGCAAACCCTTCGTTGTCAGAAAGATACAAATACCCAAAGGACCGAACAGACAGCTCAGGGATGCGATCATCGCCGCCCATCCGTTCACGGATGTTGTTCACGAAATCGGCGGCGAACTGGCTGATCCGCACGTTCAACTCGGTGGAGAATTGCTGTCGCATGCAGCTGTTCGTATGCGCGGTCGAGCATTTCTCGTACGACGGATCGCGCTCCACCACCAAGACGGTGCCATCGAACCCCATCTCCGTCAGCCACCACGCGGTCGACGACCCCATAATCGCGCCCCCCACGATCAACACATCATAGGACGCGCGCGACGGTTTCGTGTCGAATGTCGGACTTACCATATCTCTCCCCACCCGGTCCTTTCGCCGGTTTTCCGCACGCTGTCTCAGGCCGCGAAAAATGGCAAGCTCTGTGATCAGGACAGTCCGTTTTCGTCCTTCACCGCTTCCATCGAGACATGGGTGGAAGTCGCGGCCACATGGGGCAGGCGGCTGATCACCTCGCCCAACACGCGGCGGTAATCATTGATGTCGGTGGACCGCACCTTCAGCAGATAGTCGAACGCGCCCGCGATCATGTGGCATTGTTCGATCTCTGGCACCGCGCGGGCGGCCTCGTTGAACGCACGCAGGGCAGGCTCGCGCGTATCCTCCAGCTTCACCTCCACAAACGCCACATGGGCCAGGCCGAGACGCGCGGGGTCCAGCACCGCGCGGAATCCCTGAATATAGCCGTCTTCCTGAAGCCGCTTCATTCGCGTCTGGCACGGTGTCTTTGACAGGCCAACCCGGTTGGCGAGTTCCGTGACGGGGATTCTACCTTCGGCTGCGAGAACCGCGAGAATCCTCAAATCGGCTGCGTCTAATCGACTATCAGTATTCGGTTTCAGGCGCATTTTGATCTGTCCATCCGGGAAATTTGGCCAAATTATACATCACACTCCACACAAACAGGCAATCCGACTTCTGCGCGTATGCTAAACTGACACCGTCCCAGTCAGGAGTGCACCCCCATGTCCGACCTCTCAGCGTTCCGCCAACCCATCCGTGCCGCCTATCTTGAGCCGCAAGATGCCGCGCTCGCCCGCCTGACTGAAGCGCATCCCATCTCGCTGGCCACGCGCCAAGCTGCTTCTGCCCGCGCCGCGCGCATGGTGGCCGACATCAGGGCCGAAGATCGCAGTGGGTTGATGGAGGTCTTTCTCGCTGAATACGGCCTCTCCTCCGCCGAGGGGCTCGCCCTGATGCGTCTTGCCGAAGCTCTCCTGCGCGTGCCCGACGACGCCACCGTCGATGCCCTGATCGAAGACAAGATCGTCCCCGCCGAATGGTCGTCGCACCGGGGCCAGTCGAAGTCCGGCCTCGTCAATGTCTCCACGTTGGCACTCATGCTCACCGGCCGCGTTCTGTCTGATGAAGACGGGCAGGGGATTGCTGGCACCCTCAAAGGCGCGGTCAAGCGGTTGGGCGAACCCGTCATCCGCGCTGCAACGCGCCGCGCGATGAAGGAAATGGGCAACCAGTTCGTGCTGGGGGAGACCATTTCCGAGGCGGTCAAGCGCGGCTCCGACATGGCCGCGAAAGGCTACACCTACAGCTACGACATGCTCGGCGAAGCGGCAGTCACGGCGGGCGAGGCCGAGGCCTTCCGCAAGGCCTACGCGGACGCCATCGCCCACCTCGCCAAACATGCGCACAGCGACGACATCTGCGAAAACCCGGGTATCTCCGTCAAACTCTCCGCGCTCCATCCTCGCTACGAGACCGCCAAGCGTGACCGCGTCATGGCCGAGCTTGTCCCCACCGTCCTGACCCTCGCCCAACAGGCCAAAGCCGCCCAAATGGGCTTCAACATCGACGCGGAAGAGGCCAACCGCCTCGACATCTCGCTCGACGTGATCGAAGCGGTCCTGTCCGATCCTTCGCTGGCCGGTTGGGACGGCTTCGGCGTCGTCGTGCAGGCCTACGGCAAGCGGGCCGCCCCCATGATCGACTGGCTCCACGCGCTGGCCGAAACCAATGACCGCAAGATCATGGTCCGCCTCGTCAAAGGCGCTTACTGGGATACCGAGATCAAACGCGCTCAGGTCGCGGGCCTGCCCGGCTTCCCGGTCTTCACCGACAAGGCCGCAACCGATGTCAGCTACCTCAGCTGTGCGCGCCAACTGCTGGACAAGACCGACCGCCTCTACCCGCAATTCGCCACCCATAACGCCCACACTGTCGCCGCGGTGATGGAGATGGCCGACGACCCGTCCGTCTTCGAATTCCAACGCCTACACGGCATGGGCGAGGCGCTGCACGAACAGGTCCGGCGCGGGAACATGACCCGCTGCCGCATCTACGCCCCCGTCGGCGCGCACCGCGACCTACTGGCCTATCTCGTGCGCCGCCTGCTGGAAAACGGCGCGAATTCCTCCTTCGTGCACCAGATCATGGATGAGGATGTGCCCCCGGCAGATGTCGCCGCCGACCCGTTCGAAACCCTCTCCAACGCCAGCACAGACGTCACCAAACCGCGCGACCTCTACACACCCGAACGCCCTAATTCCCAAGGCTTCGACATCACCGACCCCGCTGCCTTGGCCGAAATCACAAACGCCCGTGAAGCGTTCGCCCGAACCCAGTGGCAGGCGGGCACGGGCACCGGCCCGACCCTCGACATCACCAACCCTGCCGACCCGTCCGATATCGTCGGCCAGGTCCGCCTCTCCACCCGCGAAGATGCCGAGCAGGCCATCGCGAAGGCAACGCCATGGGATGCGCCCAACCGTGCCGATATCCTCAACCACGCCGCTGATCTTTACGAGGCCAACGCCCCCGAACTCTTCGCCATCCTCGCCCGCGAGGCCGGAAAGACCCTCCTCGATGCCGAGGCGGAACTGCGCGAAGCCGTCGACTTCCTCCGCTACTACGCCGCCCACATCCCCGACCTGACCGACTCAGCCTTGGGCCGCGTCAGCTGCATCAGCCCGTGGAACTTCCCGCTTGCAATCTTCACCGGCCAGATCGCGGCAGCCCTCGCCGCAGGCAATGCCGTACTCGCCAAGCCCGCGGAGACCACACCGCTTGTCGCAGCCCGCGCCGTTGAACTCCTCCACGAGGCCGGCGTCCCGCAAACCGCCCTCAAACTCCTTCCCGGCGAAGGGGCGGAGGTCGGTGCCGCTCTCACCTCCCACCCCGACATTAACGGCGTGGCGTTCACCGGCTCCACCGCCACCGCGCAAACGATCAACCGCGCCATGGCCGCGAATCTCACGCCCTCCGCGCCGCTCATCGCCGAAACCGGTGGCCTGAACGCCATGATCGTCGACAGCACCGCCCTGCCCGAACAGGCCGTGAAAGACGTCGTCCAATCCGCCTTCCAGTCCGCAGGCCAACGCTGCTCCGCCCTGCGCTGCCTCTACGTGCAGGAAGAAATCGCCGACACCTTCCTGACCGCGCTGACTGGCGCGATGGACGAACTCCAACTCGGCCAGCCCTGGAACATCGCAACTGATATCGGCCCCGTCATCGACGCCACCGCCAAGGCCAAGATCGACGCCCATATCGCGCTGGCCCGCACCGAAGGCCGTCTCATCAAGCAACTCGATACGCCGGGGCAGGGCACCTTCGTCGCCCCCGCCGCAATCCGCGTCGCCTCGATCAATGATCTTGTAGAAGAAATCTTCGGCCCCGTTCTCCATGTCGCCACCTTCAAGGCCCGGGATCTGGACAAGGTGATCGACCAGATCAACGCCACGGGCTACGGCCTGACCTTCGGCATTCATTCCCGCATCGACGATCGTATCGCTGATGTGACCAGACGCATCGAGGCCGGAAATCTCTACGTCAATCGCAACCAAATCGGGGCAATCGTCGGCTCCCAACCCTTTGGCGGTCAGGGCCTGTCTGGTACCGGACCCAAGGCGGGCGGCCCCCACTACGTCGCCCGCTTCACGACACCCCAGCAGGGCACCAGCACCTCCGGCACACCCTCTGAAGCCGCCGCAGCCGCCCATGACCTCCGCGTCGCCGTTCCCGCCGACCGCACGCTTACCGAAACACTGCTCCCCGGCCCAACCGGCGAAACCAACCGCCTCACCACGCATCCTAGGGGGCGCATCCTGTGTATCGGCCCCGGGCTTGAAGCCGCGCGCGCGCAGGCCAAAGCCGCCACACAAACCGGCAACGCCCCCGTCCTTGCGCCGGACCTTCCCCCGGAGGCTCTGGCAACCCTCCCCCCATTCGATGCCGTGGTCTTCTGGGGCGACAATGCCCGCCCGTACCGGCAGGCCCTCGCGGCGCTCGATGGTCCAATCCTGCCGCTGATCACGGACGCGGATCCAACCCCGCGCCTCATCATCGAACGCCATACCTGTATCGACACAACGGCGGCTGGCGGCAACGCGGCGCTACTGGCCTCAGTCGCCTGAAAACCACGCGATGGCGGCATCGGCAGCCTCCGAATGCCCCACCGCGTCCATCACCAACGTGCCTTCCAGCACAGTCAACAGCGCCCGTGCTGTTGCTTCGCCTTCCCCCTCCGGCAGGCGCTTCATGACCCACGCCGTAAAGCCCGTGATGATTGCGCCGCCAGTCTGCCCATAGGCCAGTTCGCCCCGCGCTGACGCCGCCACGATATCAAGCCAGACCCGCGCATACCCACTCGCCATGGGCGAGCGCATGACGCCCACCACCGCGTGCAAAACCGCGCCGGGACTCTCAAACCGCGCCTCGGGAATGGCCGCATCCAATCCTTGCGTGAACCGCTCCGCCAGATACTCCAGCAATGCGCCGATCACGCCGTCCTTGTCGCTGAAATGATAAATCAGCATCCGATCCGACGTGCCGGCCGCCTTCGCCAATGGCCGTAAAGAGGCCGTCGTCAGCCCATGTTCCACCACATGGGCCGCCATCGCCGCCAACCATTTTTCTTTCTTCGCGTTGATTTCGCTCATTTCTTTTCGATTGTAGCAAGTGCTACAAAGCCATAGTGTAGCAATCGCTACAAATCTTCAACCAAGGCGAGTCCCATGACCCTGTTTCACATCCTCGCTGCCGCCGCTTTCGCCAGCGCAGCGCTCTACGTCCTGAAACGTCCCTTTCAATCTCAAACCTCCCCAGCCACAGGCCGGTGGCGCATACCTGCACTCATTTGCGCCGCGTTCACGGCTTGGACGGTCTACACCCTCAGTGTCGACCCGCCGCTGACATTTTGGACTAACCACACCACCAACGCGACAGGCAATCAGGTCTGGTTCGATCTGCTGATGTCCGTGTCGATGGCCTTTGTTGTTTTGATGCCGCGCGCGCGCGCTTTGAACATGGCGCTCCTGCCTTGGGCGATCTTCGTCGTCGTGACGGCCTCAATTGGCCTTTTCGCAATGTGGGCCCGTGTTCTGTTTCTTGAGGAAAAGCAAAGCGGATCCCAGTCCGCCTAAGTCGCTCATTGCTCCATCGCAGCATCCCAAGCTTCCAGAAAGCTCTCACGGTTCAGGCGATCGAGATACACCATCAAGGCCGGTCCCAAGCGGATCGGCCCGAAGGTTGACGCCGCCGCCTCTCCACGCGCTTGCAGCGGCGGCAGGACAGGGTCTGCACCGTCGCCCATTCCTTCGCTCAACAGCGCGTCCAGCATCAGACCCGCATCATCCACCCGCTCTGCCGTGGCCGGGATCAACGCCGTGCGTAGCATGACATTGGCGAAATCCTCCAAGGGTAAAATTGCCAGCCCTTCATCCGTGCCCAACCGCCCTTCGGCGTAGGAGCCAAGCACATTGTAAGCCAGTGCCAGGTCTCCTGAGGCAACATCGTCGATCATCTGCGACGAACAGCAGTAGAGCCGCGCCTCCAGCCGCCCCATCACCTCCGTCAGGCGCCAATAAGCATCCGTTGAGCGCGCCTCCTGCGTGGCGAACAGATAACCAAGTCCACTGGCGCGTAGGTCGTACGTTCCGACACCCCCGGCAAATCGCTCCGGATAATCGCGCAGCAGTGTAACCAGATCGGCCCGAGTGCGTGGCAGGGCAAGGCCCTCGAACCGGGCCTCGTTGATCACGATCACTGCAGGCTCTGCCGTGAAGGCGAATAGCCGGTCATTCCAACGCGCCCAATCCGGTAGGGCTTGTGTGATCGCGCTGGAATAGCTCTGTGCAAAGCCGTCATTGGCAAGCGCAAATTGCAGATCCATGGCGGAAGACAAGGCGAGATCGAACGTCGCACCTCCCCGGATTGCACGGTGCAATTCGGCAGAGGATGCGGTGACATAGTCGATGCCGAGTTCCGGGTTGGCCTCTTGGAACCGCAGCAAGAACGGCTCAAACACATCCAGATCAGCGGTCGAGATCACCCGCAGAACATCCGCGCCCGTACCCGGATAGGTCCGCCGATCCTCAATCTCGAAACCCTGCGCCCCCGCGACCGCTGCGAGGAGGGACGCAAACAGCGACCCGAGGAGGGGCGCAAAGAACCACCTCACGCGGCGGGCAAGATGAGCGACACACATGCGCCCGTTCCTTCCTCATTGCTGGTCAGGTCGAGGCGTCCGCCATGGGCACGCAGCACTTCATCAGCGATGGTCAACCCAAGGCCTGACCCGACGACACCCTCCACCTGATCGCCACGGCGGAACCGTTCGGTCAATTGCGTGGCCGACGCCTGTCCAAAGCCCGGGCCCTGATCGCGCACCATCACTTGAGTTTCGCCGGCGCCATTGCGGACAGACAGGGTCACGACCGTTTCGGCGGGCGAGTATTTGATGGCATTATCCAGCACATTACGCAGCGCGTTCTGGATTAGGATTTCATCACCCTCGGCATGGGCCGGGGACACATCCAGCGCAATATCGATATCTTTCATCTGCGCTGTGGGCCGCAGCGCCTCGGCCACATCCCCGACCAGCGCAGGCAGATCAAGCCGCTCCCGCGTCAGATCATCCGCCCGGAACGAGACCATGGCGTGATCCAGCAATTGCGAAGCGGAGCGAGAGCTTTCGTCCACCGCACGGATCACCCTGCGCAACGTCCGCTTCTGGCCTTCTTCCTCCACCGAATGGAGAGCAATTTCCGCCTGTGTGCGCACAACCGCCAGTGGTGTGCGCACCCGATGCGCGGCCTCCGCGATGAAATCCTCTGACCGCCGCAGCGAACCGCCAAGTCGTTCCATCAACCTGTTGAGCGCGTGCACCAGTGGCATCAATTCCGGCGGTCCCTGCCGCCTGAGCGGGCGCAAATCCGACGGCCCCCGCGTCGCCAGATGCTGTGCCATCGTGTTCAGCGGCCTAAGCGAAGCGCGCACAGCAAACGCCGCAATCCCTACCGCCAAGACAAAAACCATCCCCGACAGGAACGCCGCCTGCCGCGAAAGCCCCGCCGCAATCGCCTGCACCCCATCGCGCGTCTGCGCAAGAGTCACCGTCACCGGCACTGCCGCCCCGTCGCGCTGGATGATACGCTGCAAACTGACCGCCCGCACGGTCACGTCGCGGTAGGGCACGGTGGCAAACCGCGCCTCGCCTGAGGTAGCGTCCGGCCCCACCAGATCGCCGTATCCCGTAAGCACCTCATCCCCCACCGCCACGCGGTAGAACACCCGATCCTCGCTCAAAGCGCCCAACATCGAAAAGGCGGAATAAGGCAGTTCCAACCGGATCTCCCCCCCTTCGGAGCGCAGTGTCTCAGCAATGGAAGTGGCCGAGGCCGCAAGGATATTGTCCTGTGTCCGCCCCGCAGCCTCGCGCGCGAACGATGTCACCATGTACCAGCTAACAAGCGCCAGGATCGCCACCATTGCCGCCAGAAACAGCGTCAGCCGCCGTGCAATCGACCAGCGTTCGGAGAACCCGCCGCTCATGTATCCATCCGGTAGCCAAGCCCGCGCACCGTCTCGATCCGCACGCCCACCCCGTCCAGCTTCTTGCGTAATCGACCCACGTAAACCTCGATGGCATTCTCGGTCACATCGGCGTCCATGCTGAACAACCGATCCAGAAGCTGCCCTTTCGACAGGATCTGCCCCTGCGCACGCGCAAAAACCTCCAGCAACCGCAATTCCCGGTTCCGCAAATCCAGCACCTGCGCGCCATGCCGCAAGGTACCCGCCATCGGGTCGAACACTGCCTCGCCCAATGTGATCTCGTTCTTCGCAGCCCCACCGCGCCTGCGCAACACCGCCCGGCAACGTGCCTCCAACTCGCTGAAATCAAATGGTTTCGTGATGTAGTCATCCGCTCCCTGATCTAGGGCACCCACCCGGTCACTGATCTGGCTGCGCGCCGTCAAAACGATCACGGGTGTCTCCAGATGGTCGCGGTGGCGGCTCAGGAAATCGCGCCCATCGCCATCGGGCAGCATCACGTCCAGCAGGATCAGGTCATATTCGGCCACTGCCAGGCAATCCTCGGCCGCCGCCAACGTGCCGGCATGGTCCACCGCATGGCCGTCCAGCCCAAGGCGCTGCACCACCGCATCGGCCAATTCCGCATTGTCTTCGACTAATAGAAACCGCATCCGGCCCTCCCTCACGCGCGAGAGTGCCGCTGCCATTCGCCTCGTGCAACCGCTCAGATGTCAGACCAGACCGGCCAAAGAAGCGAACGGGTCGTGGTTTGGATCATCGTTCCAGATATACTCGCATTCCTCGGCCATCTTCTCGGCGGCTGCGCGCCCGAAAAGGTCTGCCGCCGCCGCCAGCGCCATGTCCATCCCCGCCGACACACCGGACGACGTGAAGAACTTCCCATCCTGCACCCAACGCGCCTGTTTCACCCACTCCACCTTCGGGGCCAGATGCACCGTGTCGTTGAAGTCGAGCTTATTGGTCGTTGCGCACTTGCCATCCAGCACGCCCGTGATGCCCAACAGGATCGTTCCCGTGCAAACCGCCATCACCCGATCCGCCTTGCCCGCAACCTCCCGCACCCAATGAACCAGGACTTCATCCTTGATCGCGTCCAAAGCCGAGTCCCCACCCGGCACAAACAGCAGCTTGTAATCGCTGCTCTCTGCCAACGTCCTATCCGGCATGATCCGCTGCCCATGTCGGCTTGGCACTGGGTCCAGCGTGCTGGCCACAGTCACAACCTCGATCTCATCGCGAAACCCGCCCAACATCTCGATCGGCCCGAAATAGTCGAGCGTTTGAAAACCAGGAAAGACAAGGGCTGCCATTTTTTGCATGAAATCACCTCCGACTGCACGGGTGGCAGTTGCCATCCCCGGCACCGACCCCAACGCGAACCTAGCCCGGCCTGCGCCCATGTCAGGCTTCTGTCAGCTTCACGTGCAACGAATCTCCGCAAGGACGGTGGAGGACCGTCCATCTATGGGAGGAAAACCAAATGAAATTTACGCGTCGCGTCATGATGACAGCGGCCGCCGCGATGGTGGCATTCTCTGGTGCAGCTCAAGCTGACGGGCACCAGGTTCTCGAAGAACTGCACTTCCTGATCCCCGGCGGGGCAGGCGGCGGCTGGGACGGCACCGCACGCGGAACCGGTGAGGCGCTGACAGGCGCTGGCATCGTCGGCACCGCATCCTACGAAAACATGTCCGGTGGCGGCGGCGGTGTGGCGATTGCCCACCTGATCGAAAACGCCGACAGCATGGGCAACACGATGATGGTGAACTCCACCCCCATCGTGATCCGCTCGCTGACGGGTGTGTTCCCGCAGAGCTTCCGTGACCTCACGCTCGTCGCCGGCACGATCGGTGACTATGCTGCGCTGGTCGTCGGCGCAGACAGCGAAATTCAGGATATGGCCGGCCTTGTCGCGGCCTATGAAGCCGATGCGAGCGCGTTCGCCATTGGCGGCGGCTCCGTGCCCGGCGGCATGGACCACCTCGTCGCAGCCATGGCCATGCAGGCCGCAGATCAGGATCCGACCGGCTTCAGCTACGTGGCCTATGATGCAGGTGGTGCCGCCATGGCCGCGCTTCTGTCGGGTGAGATCCAAGCGCTCTCTACCGGGTTCTCTGAAGCCGTGGCGCTGGCACAGCAGGGCGAGGTTCGCATCATCGGTGTGACCTCGGCTGAGCGTGTCGACACCTTCGCTGATGCTCCCACGATGATGGAGCAGGGCCTCGACGTGGAATTCGTCAACTGGCGCGGTTTCTTCGCGGCTCCGGGTCTGGACGAGGAAACGGTCGGCAACATGCGCGCCGCCATCGCTGCGATGTACGACACCCCAGAATGGGAAGAGGTCCGTGCCCGCAACGGTTGGGTGAACATCCACAACCCCGGCGACGATTTCGAGGCGTTCCTCGAAGCGCAGGAACAGCAGATCGGTGATCTGATGCGGACATTGGGCTTCCTGTAAATCCAATAGGGCGCGCGGGGCTCACTCGCGCGCCACTTCCCGGGCTGAATCCCCGTTTGCCTCACGTCGTAGGCGCGGCCTTGGCCCGGGATCACCAAAACAATTTAAATCGAAAGGGAGGCACCCCATGGCGCTCGATCGCTGGATCGCGTTGGTCTTCGTGGCACTCTGTGTGCTCTACGGCTATGCCGCGTTCTTCACCATGGACCACCTGTTGCCGCCCTTCATGCAGCGCAATCCGGTCTGGCCCTCGACCTTCCCGAAAATCCTGTCAATCTGCGGCGTCATTGTCGGCCTCGTCGTCCTGCTCGGCATCGAAAAGCAGAACACCGTGAAAGAGCCTTCGGCCACCGACATCAACTACCGCAATCTGGGCCAGTATCACATCGGCCAGGCGCTCGCCCTTCTGGGCCTCATGGTGGCCTACGCCCTGTGCCTGCGTCCTTTGGGGTTCATCGCCTCAACCATCCTGTTTCTCAGCCTTGGCGCCACGGTTTTGGGGGAGCGTAAGTTCCATTACCTCATCCCCATCGCCGCCGTAGCGACCTTCTTTGTGTGGTATCTGGTGCAAGAGGTGCTCGGCATCTTCCTGCGGCCCTGGCCCACCTTTCTGGTGAATTGAGGGAGGTCCGCCATGCTTGAAGGACTCATGATCGGCCTGTCCACGGCCATCAACCCGTTCAACCTGATGATGGTCGTCTTCGGCTGCATTATCGGCACATTCATCGGCATGTTGCCCGGCCTGGGCCCGATGTCGATCATCGCAATCATGATCCCCGTGGCGATCACGCTGGGGGATCCCACCGCCGCACTGATCCTGCTGGCAGGTGTCTATTACGGGGCCATCTTCGGCGGCTCGACCTCTTCCATCCTGCTGAACGCGCCGGGGGTCGCGGGCACAGTTGCGACCAGCTTCGACGGCTACCCGATGGCGCAAAAGGGCATGGCGGGCAAAGCGCTCACCATCGCCGCTGTCTCGTCCTTCGCGGGCGGCACGATCGGCGCGATCCTCCTGATGGTCTTCGCGCCGATGCTCAGCTCCGTGGCACTCCTCTTCCACTCCGCCGAATACTTCGCGCTTATGGTGGTGGGCCTCTCGGCCATCGCCGCCTTTGCGGGCACGGGCCAAGTCGGCAAGGCGCTGATGATGACGCTACTGGGCTTGATCATGGCCACCGTCGGCGAAGGCGCACAATTCAACATGCCGCGCTTCACCATGGGCCTGATGGACCTGCAATCGGGCTTCTCGTTCATCACGCTGGCTATGGCGATGTTCGCCCTGCCAGAGGCGATCTTCCTTGTGATGAACCCGGCCCGCTCGGCCCAAGGCTCAGACGGGGCGTCGGGCGGCAAGATCACCAACCTCCGCTTCAGCCGTGAGGAAGGCCGCAAGATGGTTCCCGTCATAGGGCGGCAATCGGTGCAGGGCTTCTTCATTGGCGTCCTGCCGGGGGCAGGGGCCACCATCGCCTCTTTCCTGGGCTACGCCGTCGAACGCAACATCGCGCCGAAGGGCGAGCAGGAGGAGTTCGGCAAAGGCTCCATCAAGGGCCTTGCGGCCCCTGAGACGGCCAACAACGCCGCCTGCACGGGCTCGTTCGTGCCCCTGCTGACGCTCGGCATTCCCGGCTCCGGCACCACGGCAATCCTTCTGGGCGCGCTCATCGCGCTCAACGTCACGCCCGGGCCTCGCCTGATGACGGACGAGCCGCAGGTGTTCTGGGCCGTGATCATCTCGATGTATATCGGCAATCTGGTTCTGCTGATCCTGAACCTGCCGCTGATCCCCTACATCGCCAAGATCCTCGCGATCCCGCGCAACTACCTGATCCCGTTCATTTTGTTCTTCACCTTGATGGGGGCCTATATCGGCCAGAACAATTCGACTGAACTTCTGATCCTCGTGGGCTTCGGTGTGATCGCCACGATCCTGCGCTTTGCCGACTACCCGCTGGCGCCGCTTCTTATCGGCTTCATCCTCGGCACGATGCTGGAGGATAACCTGTCACGCTCCATGCAGCTGGCGCAGGGCTTCGGCTTCATCTTCGACCGGCCCATGGCGCTGGGTCTGCTGATCCTCGCCGCGGTGCTGGTGCTGCTGCCGAGCTTCCGCGCTCGGCGGGCACGCAAGCGGGCCGAAGGCGTGGCGGATGGCGATTGAAGCGATTTCACCTGCACCCCTGTCTGGGGTGCGGGTGCTCGACCTGACTAACGTCCTCGCAGGTCCCTTCGCCTGCCACCAACTGGCCCATCTGGGCGCTGAGGTCATCAAAGTCGAAACGCCGGGGCGGGGGGATCTTGCCCGCAACCTAGGGGCCTCACCTGATCTCTCGGCGCATGGCATGGGCATCTCCTTCCTCGCCCAGAACGCGGGCAAACGATCCCTCACGCTCAACCTCAAACACCCCTTCGGCAAAGAGGCCCTCGAACGCCTCGTTGCCAGTGCAGATGTCCTTGTCGAGAACTTCCGCCCCGGCGTCATGAATCGCTTGGACCTGGGCTACGAAACCCTCCGCCAGACCAACCCGGTACTGATCTACTGCGCCATTTCCGGTTTCGGCCAAGACGGCCCGATGGCCAAACAACCCGCCTACGATCAGATCATCCAAGGCGCATCCGGTGTCATGTCGATCACGGGCCACGGCGCACCGACCCGCGTCGGCTACCCGCTCAGTGACACCATCGGCGGCCTGACCGCCGCCATGGCGATCACCGCCGCCCTCAACGGGCCGAAACGCGGCACCTTCATCGACGTCTCCATGCTAGAGGCCACGCTCGCCACCATGGGCTGGGTCGTCTCCAACCACCTGATCGGCGGGGCCACGCCGCAGGCCCATGGCAACGAAAACCCCACCTCCGCGCCATCGGGAACGTTCCAAGCGCAGGATGCGCCGCTCAACATTGCCGCCAACAAGGATGAACAATGGCAGGCGCTCGCATCCCTCCTCGGTCGTTCCGACCTCCTCGCAGATGCGCGGTTTGCGACGCGGGAAGACCGCAAGGCCAACCGCCATGCCCTGCGCGCTGAACTGGAGACGGTGCTTACGGGCAAACCCGCCGCCCATTGGGTCGCGGCGCTCAACGCAAACGGTATTCCGGCGGGCCCGGTCCTGAGTGTGCCGGAAATCCTTGCTCACCCGCAGGTGGCCGACCGGGGGCTCATTGCCCGGTTCGAGCCGGATGGCCTCGGACGCAGCATCGACGTCATGACCACAGGCTTTCGCATGGATGATGTGCGCCCGCAGGTCGCAACACCACCGCCCGAACTGGGAGAGCACACCCACGACATTCTGCGCGATCTGGGCTACTCCGAGGACGATGTCCAAAGGATGAGTGAGGAGGGGGCGATATGAGCGATGTGTCCGACTGGTGGCGCACCAAGATCATCGACATGGAGCCGGGTCGGATCGACTTACGCGGTACTCCTGTGCAGGAGCATATCGGCAACCGGTCCTTTGCGCAGATGATCTGGTTAATGGTCTTGGGTGAAGAGATCATGGGCCCGCGCGCGGCTTTGTTCGAGGCCGCCTTGGTCGCTGCCGTCGACCATGGCCCACAAGCACCCTCCATCGCCGCCGCGCGGATGGCCGCGACCTGTGGCGTGGGTCTGAACAACGCCATGGCGACGGGGTTGAATATGCTCGGCGACGTCCATGGCGGGGCAGGCGAGCAGGCGGTGGCGCTCTACCACCATGTCGAACGCGCAGGCCCCGAAAACATCGCTTCGACCCTCGGCACATGGCGGGCACAGAACGGCCCTTACTTGCCGGGCTTTGGCCACCGCTTTCACAAACCCACCGACCCGCGCGCCCCGCGCCTGCTGCAACTTGTCGATGAATGCGCCGAAACGGGGTCCGTTCCCGGGGCCTATGCCATGATCGGTCGCGCGATCGAGGCGCATCTGGCCGAAGAGAAGGGCAAGCCGGTGCCCATGAACATCGACGGGGCCACGGCGGTGATATTCGCCGAACTCGGCTGCCCCGCACCGCTGGCGCGCGGGTTCTTCTGCCTGTCGCGATCGGTCGGCATCCTTGCCCATGCCTGGGAGCAGGTCGAGCAGGGGGGCCGCAACAAGGGCCCCACACCGCCCGGGTATCGCTGGACGTTTGACGGGTAGGGGGGCGCTGCCCCCCGTCCTGCGGACTCCCCCCGGGATATTTCTGGCACATGGAAGACGGGGGCCGAGTTTTGCCGGGTGCCGGATAGCACCGCTAGACACCACCGCCGCGCCTGCTACCTTCCGCGCTAATCAAATTGGCGGAGGCTCCCATGGCGAAACTGGCATTTCTTGGACTTGGCGTGATGGGCTACCCCATGGCCGCGCATCTGTTGGGCGCGGGGCAATCGGTGACGGTTTATAACCGCACCGCTGAGAAAGCTGCGAAATGGGCCTCGGAGATTGGCGGGTCACACGCCGCCACCCCTCGTGAAGCGGCTGAGGGCGCGGATTTCGTGATGGCCTGCGTCGGCAACGACGATGATTTGCGCTCGGTTGTGTTGGGCGAGGATGGTGCGCTGGCGGGCATGAAAGAGGGTGCGATCTTTGTGGATCACACCACCGTTTCCGCCATCGTCACAAAGGAGCTTGCCGCAATGGCGGCTGATCGAGGCGTGGGATGGGTCGATGCGCCAGTCTCTGGCGGGCAGGCGGGGGCCGAGAACGGGCAATTGGCGATCATGTGCGGCGGGGACGCGGCGCATTTCGACGCTGCGAAGCCCGTGATCGCCGCCTATTCCAAGGCGTCCGTGCATTTCGGCCCCGTGGGTTCCGGCCAGCTCGTTAAGATGATCAACCAGGTCTGCATCGCTGGCGCGATTCAATCGGTGTCCGAGGGGCTCTATATGGCGATGAAGGCCGGGCTTGATGCTAAGCAGGTCGCCGATCTCGTGAGCCAGGGCGCGGGCGGGTCGTGGCAGCTGGCCAACCGCGCGGGCACCATGGTCGACAATGAATTCAACCATGGCTTTGCGGTCGATTGGATGCGCAAGGATCTTGGCATCGCACTGGCGCAGGGCAAGGATATGGGGCTGAGCCTGCCAGTGACGGCAATGGTCGACCAATTCTACGCCGAGGTGCAGCAATTGGGCGGCGGGCGGTGGGACACCTCCTCCCTCATCCAGCGGTTCCGCAAGATGAACGACGAGATCTGAGCCCGTGACCGACTTCACCATCGCCTGCTTCAACGTCAAGAACCTTATCGGAGCGGACCGCGAATACTACCGGTTCCAATCCTACACGCCCGAGGAATACGCTTGGAAAGTGGATTGGCTGGCCGATCAGCTTCTGACCATGAACGCCGATATCGTGGGCTTTCAGGAGATATTTGAGGAAGACGCCTTACAATCGGTCATCGCCGAAACCTCCCGCCGCGCGCATGAGCTGAACGCAGCCACCATTCCCGACCCCTCCAAGCGCTATCATCGCAAGGCGATATTCAGGAAGCTGGCGGTGGAGCCCTATGACGACGCGGCCCTCGCCTTTGCCCCCAACGCGGCCGATACGGGAGAGGCGGGCAAACGCCGCCCTGGCGTCGCTATCCTGTCACGCCTCGGCTTTGCGGAGCCGCCCCAAATCATTCAAGACCTTCCCGGCCCGCTTGACATCCCTTTCGCTCCTTTGCGCGGGTTCGAGAATGATGACGCAGGCTTTTTCCGTATACGCCGCCTATCCCGCCCAATCCTGATGGCGCGCATCCCTGTCGGCGACACCATCATCACGGTCTTCAACTGCCACCTGAAATCCAAACTGGGCGAACAGATCACCCCACCCGGTGCCGCCTTTGCCCCTGAAAACGATCTTACCAACTACGACCCCACAGGCCGCGCCCTCGGCTCCCTGCGCGCAGGGCTGCGGCGGATGGCCGAAGCCTGGGTGCTCCGCCGCGCCATCGTGGATGAGCTGAACCAGGGCCACCCCGTCATGGTGCTTGGCGATTTCAACGACAGCGAA
The DNA here is from genome assembly GCF_040932485.1 of Gymnodinialimonas sp. 202GB13-11. NCBI lineage: Bacteria > Pseudomonadati > Pseudomonadota > Alphaproteobacteria > Rhodobacterales > Paracoccaceae > Gymnodinialimonas > Gymnodinialimonas hymeniacidonis. The sequence continues at coordinate 345,637 of NZ_JBFRBH010000001.1, forward strand.
CATGCCGTCAGCTCCGAAATCATTACCGGCGAGGCACCCTTCAAGAATTACCAATGGATGCTCCGCCACGATGCACAAACCCCGCGCGACCGTTACAGCGAAGAGGAACACGAACAGATCACCGAGGATATAGAGGTCGTGCGCCTGCATTCCGCCGAAAGCCTCTTCGCGCGCAAATCCCGCCGTGACATGGTCTTCACCTCGGCCTTTGGCGGCGTCTATGAGAGCATTGACCAGATCTTCATGTCCCGCCACTTCCTGCCCGAAAACCCCGACCGCATCGGCGAGATGGAGTATTTTTCCGTCCTCAACGACCACATGACTGACGGCTCGCACCCCGAAGCGCCTTACAACAAACTCGCCTCGGACCACGGACAGATCATGGCGCATATGCGACTGCGGTCTTAGGCTTGCCCGATGCGAAGGACGGCGGTGGACCTCGGCCGCGAACTCACCTAACGCAGGGTCCATGCCTTACACGCTTACCGATCTGACCGCCCTGCAGGATACCGGTTTTGACACGATCATCGACGTTCGGTCCCCGGCTGAATACGCCGAGGATCATGTCCCCGGCGCGGTGAACATGCCCGTCCTGTCGAACGAGGAACGCGCTCAGGTCGGTACGATCTACGTGCAGGACAGCCCCTTCAAAGCGCGCAAGATCGGCGCAGCGCTTGTCGCCCGCAACGCCGCCACTGCGATTGAGCGGCACATGATGCACCATGACGGCGGCTGGCGACCGCTCGTCTATTGCTGGCGCGGCGGGCAGCGCTCCGGCAGTTTCACATCGATCCTACAACAGATCGGTTGGAGGGCCGAAGTTCTGGACGGCGGCTACCAAAGCTGGCGTCGCCATGTCGTGGCGCGGCTCTATGATGCTGTCCTGCCCTTCAACGTCATTCGACTCGACGGCCTCACCGGCACTGCAAAGACGTATGTCCTGAACGCCGCCGCAACCCACGGTGCGCAAGTCCTCGACCTCGAAGGCATCGCCAAACATCGCGGCTCCATCTTGGGCGACATCGACGGCGAACAACCGGCGCAGAAGGGCTTCGAATCCCGTATCCTCGAAGCGCTCGCGCCGCTCGACCGCAACCGTCGGCTGCTGATCGAAGCCGAAAGCGCCCGCATCGGCACGCTCCGTTTGCCGCCCGCGCTTTGGGGCGCAATGAAAGCCAGCCCCCGTATCGTGCTGGAAGCCGCGTCAGAGGTCCGCGCGCGCTACCTCGCCGCGCAATACGCAGCGCTGGTCGCGCAGCCTGCCGCCTTAACCGACCGGCTCAACGGCCTCCGCGCCATCGCTGGCCACGCCACGGTGGACCGTTGGCTGGCCCTCCTTCGGGACGGCCAGACCGAGGCGCTCGCCCACGCGCTCATCACCGACCATTACGACCCCGCCTACCGCCGCCTGCGCCGGGATGATGAGACCCCGGTTGCGGCGGTTCTCGATGCGGGCGATCTGAGTGCGGAGGCCATCGACCAGACCGCCCGCCGCCTGGTTCGCGACCTTGGTTAATTTCGGCTTGAATTGGTTAATGACTCAGATTTTCTGACTCAGTTTTCCTGACAGAGCTACTGCGGCCCGGTCGCCCCTTGGCCTTCGCGCCCGCTTCCGCTACCTCACGCTTCACACCCGTGAATTGGACGAGACGCATGGAAAAGTCATTCAACGCAGCTGAGGCCGAGGCCCGTATCTCCCAGATGTGGCAGGCCCGCAATTGCTTTGCCGCTGGCGCGAATTGGGACGGTAAATCAGACGCTTACTCGATCATGATCCCGCCGCCCAACGTGACGGGCGTCCTTCACGTCGGCCATGCCTTCAACAACACGCTGCAAGACGTCCTGATCCGCTGGCACCGCATGCGCGGCTTCGACACGCTCTGGCAACCCGGCACCGACCATGCGGGCATTGCGACGCAGATGGTTGTCGAGCGAGAGCTGGCTAAGTCCCAGATTCAAAGGCGAAATCTCAGCCGTGAGGAATTTCTCGATCACGTCTGGGCGTGGAAGAAACAGTCCGGCGGCACCATCATCGAACAGCTCAAACGCCTCGGCGCGTCCTGCGATTGGTCCCGCGAAGCCTTCACCATGTCCGGCGCCCCGAATGCGCCCGAAGGTGAAGAGGGCAATTTCCACGACGCCGTCATTCGCGTCTTCGTCGACATGTACAATAAGGGCCTGATTTACCGGGGAAAAAGGCTGGTTAACTGGGACCCGCACTTTGAGACCGCAATCTCGGATCTTGAGGTCGAAAACAACGACGTCGCGGGCCACATGTGGCATTTCAAATACCCGCTCGCCGGTGGCCAAACCTATGAATATGTTGAGAAAGATGAAGACGGCAACGTCACCCTTCGCGAGACGCGCGACTACATCTCCATCGCCACAACGCGGCCGGAAACTATGCTCGGGGACGGTGCGGTTGCGGTCCATCCCGATGACGAACGCTACGCGCCAATCGTCGGAAAACTCTGCGAAATTCCGGTTGGGCCGAAGAAACACCGCCGCCTGATCCCGATCATTACCGATGAATATCCGGACATGACTTTCGGCTCCGGTGCCGTGAAAATCACCGGCGCCCACGACTTCAACGACTACGAGGTCGCCAAGCGCGGCGGCATTCCCTGCTACCGTCTGCTCGACACGAAAGGCGCATTACGCGAAGACGGCGCGCCCTATGCCGAGGCCGCGGAAATCGCGCAAGCCGTTGCAAATGGTGAGAAAACCCTCGGTGAGATGGAGGTCGATGCCCTCAACCTCGTCCCCGATCACCTGCGCGGGCTGGACCGGTTCGAGGCCCGCGAAAAGGTCGTGGCCGAGATCACCGAAGAAGGCCTCGCCGTCATGACCACCTCCGACGATCCGCGTCTTGGGGGCAAGAAAAAGAAGGGTGAGGACGAGGAAATCACCGCTGTCCCGCTGGTCGAGGCCAAGCCCATCACACAGCCTTTCGGCGACCGCTCCAAGGTTGTGATCGAGCCGATGCTGACCGACCAATGGTTTGTAGATACTGCAAAAATCGTCGGCCCCGCCCTCGACGCCGTCCGCGACGGCCGCGTTCGCATCATGCCCGAACAGCACCGGAAGGTGTATTTCCACTGGCTGGAGAATATCGAGCCATGGACGATCTCGCGCCAGCTGTGGTGGGGGCACCAGATCCCAGTTTGGTATGGGCCTTCGTTCGTCCGCACATCAGCCGACGATGGATCGGCGAAACTTGCATATGATTTCGAAAATCCCCAATCCTTCTGCGCGCCAAACTTTGAAGCGGCGAGCGAATTGGCCCGAACATACTATGCCGGGTCAGGTTTCGAACCCGAGGATATTCGCGAGATTCCAGTCGATGCAGTTGGCGACGAACTCGTAGCGCTAATGCCCCGGACTGTTCCGCTCTATCGCGATCCGGACGTCCTCGACACCTGGTTCTCCTCCGGTCTCTGGCCCATCGGCACCCTTCGTTGGCCCGAGCAAACGCCTGAACTGAAACGCTATTTCCCGACCTCGACGCTGATCTCCGGCTTCGACATCATCTTCTTCTGGGTCGCCCGGATGATGATGATGCAGCTCGCCGTCGTCGACGACATCCCCTTCAAGGACGTCTACGTCCACGCCCTCGTCCGCGACGAGAAGGGCAAGAAGATGTCGAAGAGCACCGGCAACGTCCTCGACCCGCTGGAACTGATCGACGAGTACGGCGCAGATGCCGTCCGCTTTACGCTGACCTCCATGGCCGCCATGGGGCGCGACCTGAAGCTCAGCAAAGACCGCATCGCGGGCTACCGCAACTTCGGCACCAAGCTCTGGAACGCCGCGCGCTTTGCGGAGATGAATGAATGCAAACCGTCCGCCGATTTCGACCCGGCGAACGTCACCCAAACCGTCAATCGCTGGATCGTCGGTGAGACCGCGCGCGCACGTCTGGCCCATGACGAAGCGCTGGAAGCCTACCGCTTCAACGATGCCGCGAACGGTCTTTATCAATTCGTCTGGGGCAAGGTCTGCGACTGGTATCTGGAATTCGCCAAACCGCTTTTCGCGTCAGGCGACGAGGCCGTGATCGCGGAAACCCGTGCCACGATGGCCTGGGTCATCGACCAGTGCCTGATCCTGCTGCACCCCACCATGCCCTTCATCACCGAAGAGTTGTGGGGAGAAATCGCGGATCGCGAGAAGCCCCTCGTCCACGCCGACTGGCCCGCCTATGGCGCTGATCTGATTGACGAAAGCGCTGAGCAGGAGATGCGCTGGGTAATTTCTCTGATCGAGGAAATTCGCTCCGTTCGCGCTCAGATGCACGTACCAGCGGGCCTCAAATGCCAGCTCTTGCAGGCAGATCTGGATGAAGCCGGGCAGGGGGCCTTCGCACGCAACGCTGCGATGATCGAACGTCTTGCGCGGCTTTCCGAAGTCACCCCAACCGACAGCCTACCCAAGGGTGCCGTGACGATTGCGGTCGAGGGTGGAACCTTCGCGCTGCCGATTGCCGACCTGATCGACGTGGCCGAAGAAAAGGCGCGGCTGGAGAAGACGTTGGGCAAGCTGGCTAAAGAACTCGGCGGTCTGCGTGGACGGGTGAACAACCCGAAATTTGCCGAAAGCGCGCCGCCGGAAGTGGTAGAGGAAACGAAAGAAAACCTCGCCGCCCGGGAAGAGGAGGAGGCGCGCCTGAAAGAGGCTTTGGCGCGGTTGGCCGAAGTCGGTTGAGCAGAACAGCAAACGATGCCTGCCCCGTCTAACGCTAAGGCCACGGGGCAGGAATCCCTCCATTGAGGGCGTAACCAGAAAAAGAGGATAGTGGCGGCATAGATTTAAACACAAGGACCCCTTCCATGCGTTTTGTTAAAGCCACTGCTCTCGCCCTCGTCGCCGCATTGTCGGTCAACGCCACTGCTGCCTCAGCCACCGGTTACGGTCAGCAAACCTACCCCCAATACGGCTACGGCCAAACCCATACCGTGAATTACCACGGCCACGGCGGCGGTTACGGCCATTCCAACTGGGGCCATTACAACAACTACTCCTGGTACCACGTCTCGGGCGTCAGCTATTACGACCACCTGAACGTGCGCAGTGGCCCCGGTGTCCGCAACCATGTTGTCTACGCCCTGGCGCACAACGCTTATGGCGTTCAGTTGCAGGATTGCACCGTGATCTCGACGAGCCGCGGCCCCTCGCGCTGGTGCCTTGTAGCGCATAACGGCCATGTGCGCGGCTGGGTGAATGCCCGCTTCCTCGCGCAATCTCACTAACTCACAAAAGGATGGCCCGGCCTCAGCCGGGCCGTTTTGCCCATGCAAACGCTCGACACACTGATGATCCGCCACCTTCTGCTGCCCGCCAAGCGGCGGGGGCTTTTGGGTTTGGTGGTGATGATTGCGGCCGCCATTGCCGCCTGTGAAGTGCGGACGATGGGCATGGGCCTGCAACGCTCGGACGGCCGTAATGCCGGCATTGCCGACGCGCTGATCGTGCAACTGGCGCAGGTGCTTTTACCGGTTCTTTGAGGGGCTGAGCCGAACCAGCCATTGAGCGGCTGCGCCCATTTCCGCTAGGCTTTTCAAAGCGTCACCCCCTTCAAGGACGAAAACGATGAAAGCTCTGTTTGCCCGCCTCACTTTGGTTGCCACGCTTTTGGCTGCTTTGACCCCGATGGCAAATGCCACCGCCGATGGACCCGATGCATGGCGCGTCCACAACGTTGCATCCAACGATGTGCTAAATGTCCGCGTTGGGCCGGGCACCAACTATTTCCAAATCGACGCGCTGCCTTTCAATGCGCGGGGGGTACAAATCGAGTACTGCGTGCCAACCGTCACGCAGCAGCAATTCTTCGCGCTGACCGCGCAACAGCAGTCACAATTGAACAATTACCCGACATGGTGCCTGATTTTCTGGAATGGAACTCAGCGTGGCTGGGTCAACCGCCGGTTTTTGACGGAAGACAGCTACTAAGGGATCAGCCGGTCAACCGCCCGCAGCATGCCCAACCCTTTGTCATAAACGAGCGTCAACACGCGCCGTCCGCCGGTGCGCGTGACAATGGCTGGACCGAGCCGCGCAGCGGTGGCTGCGGCAGTTCCAAGGATGATGAATTGGCGTCTGTTTGGCGTCATGCCTTCCATATGGGGCCGCGTCCTACTTGCCGGGCGGGGAAAAATCGGCAAACGAGGACGTATGACCAAGCCGCGTTACACCCCGCTCGTCCAATCCTTGCCCTCTACCGTGCCATTCGTCGGCCCTGAAACGCAGGAGCGTGCGCGAGGTGCGTCCTTTTCCGCAAGGCTCGGCGCGAATGAGAGTGTCTTCGGCCCCAGCCCGCGCGCGCTTGCGGCCATGGCTGACGCCGCAAGCGGTGCGTGGATGTATGGCGACCCGGAGGTGCACGATCTGCGCCACGCGCTAGCCGTCCATCACGGCGTCTCCCCCGGCAATGTGCTGGTGGGGGAGGGGATCGATGGCTTGCTCGGCTATCTCGTCCGGTTGCTGATTGGACAGGGTGACGCGGTGGTGACGTCCGATGGCGCCTATCCGACGTTCAACTACCATGTCGCGGGCTTTGGCGGGACGCTCCACAAAGTGCCTTACGCCGATGATCAGGAAGACCCTGAGGCGCTAATTGCAAAGGCGCATGAGGTCGGCGCAAAACTGATCTACTTCGCTAACCCCGACAATCCGATGGGAAGCTGGCATGATACCGGCACGGTGCAACGGATGATCGACGCCTTGCCTGAGGGCTGCGTTCTGGCGTTGGATGAGGCCTATGCCGACACAGCCCCGGCGGATGCTATTCTACCGCTGGACATGACGCATCCGCGCGTGATCCGGTTTCGTACCTTCTCGAAAGCTTACGGCCTTGCTGGGATGCGCGTGGGGTACGCGCTGGGGGAGGAGGCGTTCATCACGGCCTTCGGCAAGATCCGCAATCATTTCGGCATGGGCCGCGTGGCGCAGGCTGCCGCATTGGCTGCATTGGAGGATCAAACCTATCTTGGTGAAACCGTCACCCGGATTGCCACAGCTCGTGACCGCATCGCTTCGATTGCGCGAGAAAACGGGCTGACGCCCCTGCCGTCTGCGACCAATTTCGTGACGATAGACTGCGGTGGCGATGGTGACTTCGCCCGGGCTGTGCTGGCCGCTCTCGTTGAACAGGGCATCTTTGTTCGTATGCCGTTCACCGCCCCACAAGACCGCTGCATTCGCGTCTCCTGCGCCCCGGATGACACGCTCGACGCCTTCGCTAAAGCCTTGCCTATCGCGTTGGACCGCGTCCGTTAAGCGGCTTCGGCGATCACCTTCATCGCGGCTTCCAACCCGGTCGGCCCATGCGGGATCTGTAGCGCGGACATGCCGGCCTGAAGGCCTGCGAGCACTCCCAGCACCATATGCCCGTTCACGTGGCCCATATGGCCGATCCGCAAATAGTCATCCGGCGCGTCCAGACCATCGAGCGGCACGCCAAGCGTGACGCCGTAATTTGCCTCCATCCACTCGCGCAGCCGCAGGCCGTTGCCGGGGCCGAAATTGACCAGAGTAACGGCATTGCTGCGCTTGTCACGTTCGGTGATGTTGGCGCGCACCGGGCCCGCCTGGCCCCAGATATCCAGCGCTGACCAGATGGCTTCTGCCAGCACACCATGCCGCCGCCAGACCTGTGTCAGCCCCTCCTCATGGACGATCATGTCGAGTGCCGTGCGCAGGCCATAAAGATGATGCGTCGGAGCCGTGCCGCAGAAGTAGCGATAGAAATAATCCGGGTCGATGCGCGGGCGCCAATCCCAATAGGGCGTGACCATATTGGCCCGATCGCGGGCCTTGTCCGCCTTGTCGTTGAAATAGACGAACGCCATGCCGGGTGGGGTCATCAGGCCCTTCTGGCTACCTGTGACCATTACGTCGACTCCCCAGTCATCCATGTGGAATTCGTCGCAGCCCAGACAGGCAATATTGTCCGAGAACAACAGCGCCGGGTGGACTGCCGCATCGAGCGCTCTTCGCAAGCCAAGGATGTTGTTCTTGACGGAGGTCGCGGTATCGACCTGCACCGCTAGCACGGCCTTGATTTTGTGGTCACTGTCAGCCGCCAGCGCCTGCGCCACACGCTCCATGTCGATGTCGGATTGCATCCCGAAATCCAGCACTTCGCATTCGGCGCCCAAATCCCGGGCCATCTCGCCCCAGCCGATGCCAAAGCGACCCGTTGCCAGAACCAGCACCTTGTCCCCGCGCGACAGGGTGTTGACGAGGGCGGCTTCCCACGCGCCGTGGCCATTGCTGATATACATGGCCACATGATGCGACGTGCCAGCGACGGCCTTCAGGTCGGGCACTATCGTCTCAACCATGTCAACGAGCGCACCACGGTAAATGTTGGGCGCGGCCCGGTGCATCGCCTGCAAGACCCGGTCAGGCATCACGGAGGGTCCGGGGATGGCAAGGTAATGGCGACCGTTGGACAGGGACATTGCGGGTACTCCGGGGGGATTGCGTGCGTTGCTTTGAGAGGTATAGCGGCCCCAATAGCCGGTCAATGTTGCGCGGGACCCTGCGCATGATTAGCTGTGATGCGAAAGATCACGGGGGATGAACAGATGATCGGAGAACGGGCAGAGGATCGAACGGTTTTGCGCCTGAGTGGGGCCGACGCGCATAGCTTTCTGAAAGGTCTGGTGACGCGCGATCCCGGTGACGGGTTGACCTATGCGGCGCTCCTGACACCGCAGGGGAAGTACTTGGCGGACTTCTTCTTGTTGGATCGAGGCGACGACATTCTGGTCGATGTCAAAACAGACCTCGCCCCCGGGCTGGCACAGCGGCTTTCCATGTACCGCCTGCGCGCTGATGTTGTGATTGAAGAGGCCGGTTTGCCGGTGACACGTGGGCTTGGCGATGCGCCGGTAGGAGCTTTCCCCGACCCCCGAGATGCGTCGCTTGGTTGGCGCGCCTACGGGATGGAGGGAGGCGACCCGTCTATTGATTGGGACGCACTTCGTGTTGCGGCTTGTGTGCCTGAGACCGGCGTCGAGTTGGTTCCGAATGACACCTACATTCTGGAAGCTGGCTTTGATCGCTTGTCCGGCGTGGATCACCGGAAGGGGTGTTATGTCGGGCAGGAAGTTACCGCGCGGATGAAGCATAAGACGGAGCTGAAGAAGGGTTTCGTCACCGTGTCGATCGAGGGTGAGGCCTCAGTAGGAACCGAGATTGTCGCGGACGGCAAACCCGCCGGAACGCTCTTCACGCAAGCGGGCGGGCAGGGCATTGCCTACCTTCGATTTGACCGCGCGAAGAGGCCAATGCAGGCCGGAGCGGCCAAGGTGAAGTGGCAATCCAGCCCTGAATAGGTGGTGTGGATAAATCGAGGATAGATTGGGATTGTGTGATCTTTACCTCATAGCAGTAGCCCTGCCGCTCCCTCATGTCGCAAAAGCCATACTTTCGTCTCGACACCACCGGGGGCAGAGAACCCGCCCAAGCCGCTCGCACCCAAAATGCGATGACAAGGGATCAGGATTGGAATTCGGTTCGCGCCGCAGGCTTGACCGACCGCCTGTGCGGGTAGCCCGACCTCCTGCGCAACATCTCCGTAGCTGCGCGTCTTACCCATTGGGATCGCGCGCATCGCGTCCAAGACACGGCCCGTTGCATCATCCCGCCCATGTCGGATCGGCACTGTGAAATCCGTCAGGCGACCGCTGAAATAGGCGTCCAATTCTGCCGCAGCCTCACACAGTAAATCGCTTTCCATGGGCGTATCAATCCGGCTCCAACCGGCGCGCACAATCGCGCCGTCCGCCTCCTCGACATAGACCGGGCCAACTGGCGTCTCTACGCTAATACGATTTCCGTCCATGACCTGAGCCTGTCTGGACTGCCGCGAAATCTCAACCCGGATCCTGCGCCAACCGAATTGGTCCGCGCGCTGTCAGCGGGTCGACTTCAACGCCCCGCTGCGTTGCACGTAGGCCCAGTTCAGCAGCCACACGCCGGACATCTGGCATCAGGGGCCGCCAATCCTCCGCCACTGCGCGCGCGGCCTCTGATGGGCAAAAGGTTTTTCCCGCCCGCTCTGTCGCCAGCCGCAGCAGAACCTCGGCAATCAGCGCATCATCCGCCAATCTTGTCCTGCGTCTTGGTCTCGAAGTCTTCCGCCGAATGCCGTTCCCACAATTGTTCATGGGGCTCGCCCGAGGTGCGGTTTACCATCCGCCCGCGCTGCACACCCGGCCGCATGAGGATGGCCTCGGCCCATCGCGTCAAATGGGTGTAATCATGCACCGACAGGAATTCGCTCGCGTTGTAGCCGCCTTCCGTCACCATCCGCCCGTACCACGGCCAGATGGCCATATCGGCAATGGTGTATTCGCCGCCCGCCATCCACTCATTCTCGGCCAGATGCTTGTCGAGCACATCCATCTGCCGCTTGCTTTCCATCGCATAGCGATTGATCGGGTATTCCATCGGGTAGGGGGCATAGGCGTAGAAATGGCCAAAGCCGCCGCCCAGAAACGGCGCGCTACCCATCTGCCACATTAGCCACGACAGCAATTCCGGCCGCGCCTTGTCCGGTCCCATGAAAGCTCCGAATTTCTCGGCCAGATGCATCATGATTGCGACGGATTCAAACACCCGAACGGGCTCCGGCCCGGAATGGTCCATCAGGGCCGGTATCTTGGAATTCGGGTTCACCTCTACGAAGCCCGACCCAAATTGGTCGCCATCCCCGATGCGGATCAGCCATGCATCGTATTCGGCGTCCGAAAAGCCCGCCTCCAGCAATTCCTCGAACAGCACGGTGACTTTCACGCCATTGGGCGTGCCTAGCGAATACAGCTGGAAGGGATGCTCCCCTACGGGAAGCTCTTTGTCATGGGTCGCGCCTGCGATGGGCCGGTTCAGAGACGCCCATTCGCCCCCGTTCTCCTTGTCCCACGTCCAAACCTTGGGGGGCGTATATTCTTCCTGACGTGCCATGGCGCGGCCTCCTGCGTTTCCCGTTCAACGCAACTTAGGTCGCGCCCCGCAGAAACCCAAGGCGCAGAGGGCTGTGCGGGTGCGCACTCCGCCCACCTTTGCTTCAAAAAATAGGCATAATCCGGCACCTGAAAAGCAAAGCCGCGCCCAGAGACTGAGCGCGGCTTTTCATCTAAACAGCGGGTGGGTCAGGCCGAAAGCGCCTCATCACAACGACCGCAGACGCCTTCGTGGGAATGTGTGCCTACATCAGGCAGGATCTTCCAGCATCGCATGCATTTCTCGCCCTCGGCCTTCTCGAAAACCGCCGCGACGCCTTCGACTTCTGGCAGGCGGAAAGCTTCCGCCGGGGCCGGATCTGCCGTCAGCGTGATGTCGGACGTGATCGCCATATCTTCGAACGCGACCGATTTCAGGGCCACCAGGGTGCCAGCATCGTCCACATGGACGACCGGCGCGGCCTCCAGCGACGCTCCGATGACCTTGTCACGACGCTGCACTTCCAGCGCCGCCGTCACCACCCGGCGCGCGGCCCGCACCTTGGACCATTTCGCGGCCAGTGCCTCGTCCCGCCAAGCGGCAGGCGTTTCGGGGATGTCGACCAGATGTACCGAGCTATCTTCGCCCGGGAACCGTTCCAGCCAGACTTCTTCCATCGTGAAGACGAGGATCGGCGCAAGCCAAGTGGTCAAACGGTGGAACAGGATGTCCAGCACCGTCCGGGCCGCCCGCCGACGCGCGGTGTCGCCGTCGCAGTAAAGCGCGTCCTTGCGGATGTCGAAGTAAAAGGCCGACAGGTCGGTCGTCGCAAAGGTGAAAACGGCCTGGAACACGCCCTGGAAATCGAATTTGGCATAACCCTCTCGGACCACCTGATCCAGCTCAGCTAAGCGATGCAGTACCCAACGCTCCAACTCCGGCATATCCGCAGGCTCAATCCGGTCGGCTTCGGAAAAGTCTGCCAAAGACCCCAACATGAACCGCATCGTGTTGCGTAGGCGGCGATAGCTATCCGCTGTGCCTTTCAGGATCTCCGGCCCGATGCGCTGGTCGGCGGTGTAGTCCGTCTGAGCCACCCACAGGCGCAGGATATCGGCGCCGTACTGCTTGATGACCTCCTCCGGCACGATGGTGTTGCCGATGGATTTGGACATCTTCATGCCCTTCTCATCCAGCGTGAAGCCGTGCGTTACCACGTTGCGGTAGGGCGCGTGACCTTGCGTGCCGACCGATTGCAGAAGCGAAGAATGGAACCAGCCGCGATGCTGGTCGGTGCCCTCCATGTAAACGTCGGCGATGCCGTCATCGGTGCCATCTTCCCGGTCGCGCAATACGAAAGCGTGGGTGGAGCCGCTGTCAAACCACACATCGAGAATGTCGAAGACCTGATCGTAGTCCTCGGCGTTCACGTCATTGCCAAGGAACCGTTCCTTCGCGCCGGGCTTGTACCAGGCATCCGCGCCCTCCGCCTCGAACGCCTCAAGGATGCGCGCATTCACGGCCTCATTGCGCAGCAGGTAGTCGGAGTCCGTTGGCAATGCGCCTTTCTTGGTGAAACAGGTCAGCGGCACACCCCAGGCCCGCTGGCGGCTCAACACCCAATCTGGCCGCGCTTCCATCATCGAATGCAGGCGGTTGCGCCCCGATTGCGGGGTCCATCTGACCTTGTCGATCTCTTCCAGCGCACGGCCACGGATGGTGAACGTATCGTCCCCAACCGACATGTCTTTGTCGATAGCTGCAAACCATTGCGGCGTGTTGCGGTAGATCACCGGCGCTTTCGAGCGCCACGAATGCGGATAGGAATGGTGGATCTTGCCACGCGCCAGCAGCCCGCCAACCTCGACCAGCTTGTCGATGACGGCTTTGTTTGCCGTGCCTTCCCCGCCCTTGCGGCTGAGGATGTAGTGGCCGCCGAAGAAGGGCAGATCGGGCCGGAAGGATCCGTCGTCCATCACGTTGTAAGTGATGACCTGTTCCAACATGCCGAGGTCGCGGTAGAGTTCATATTCTTCCATCCCGTGGGAGGGCGCGCAATGGACGAAGCCGGTGCCTTCCTCGTCGCTAACGAAATCGCCATGGCGGAAGTCGCGCGGGTCATCCCATTCGCCGTCAGCGCCATCGGCATTTGCGAGGGGATGCAACAAGTAAAGACTCTGTAGTTCTTCTGTAGTTACGTCGCGCACACGCGCCCACATGCCGTCTTCCAGACGGGCACGGGCCATAACGTCCGCGGCCCGTGTATCGGCGAGAAGGTATTTGTCACCGACCTTGGCCCAGGATTCGTCGGGTGTGCCGGTGACTTCATAGAGGCCGTAAGAGATGTCACGCCCGAACGCGACGGCCTTGTTCGACGGTATCGTCCAGGGCGTGGTCGTCCAGATGACGACGAAAGCGCCCTCGAGATCATTGGCTCCGCCATGGGCTTCGAACTTCACCCAGATCGTGAAGCTGTCCTTGTCGTGGTACTCCACCTCCGCCTCGGCCAAGGCTGTCTGCTCTATGGGCGACCACATCACAGGCTTGGAGCCTTGATAGAGCGTCCCGTTCATCAGGAACTTCTGGAATTCCTCCGCAATCACACGCTCGGCACGGAAATCCATCGTCAGGTATGGCTTTTCCCAGGTCCCCGTCACGCCAAGGCGTTTGAATTCCTCGCGCTGCACGCCGACCCAATGGTCCGCGAAGTCGCGGCATTCCTGCCGGAACTCGACGATATCGACGTCGTCCTTGTTCTTGCCCTTCTTGCGGTACTGCTCCTCGATCTTCCATTCGATGGGCAGGCCGTGGCAATCCCAGCCGGGGATATAGCGGCTGTCATAGCCCATCATCTGATGGGAGCGGACGATGATATCCTTGATCGTCTTGTTCAGCGCGTGGCCGATGTGCAGGTGGCCGTTGGCATAGGGCGGGCCGTCGTGCAGGGTGAAGGGCTGGCGGCCCTCCTTCTCGCGCAAGCGATCGTAGACGCCAATCTTTTCCCACCGGGCCAGCCATTCGGGCTCGCGCTTGGGCAGGCCCGCGCGCATGGGGAAGTCGGTTTTCGGCAGGTTCAACGTGTCTTTATAATCCACGGATGTGGTGTCGGCGCACATGGGGGCGCTCCTCGTCATCGGAATTTGCAATGGGGTTTAGCAGGGCGGTGCGAATGCTCAAGCACCTTCTCCCGGCGGCCTGAATGGATCAGAGCGCCGGGCTGCTAATTCGAATGACGATGGCGAAAAGCTTGGTCATGGCGCGCGGTATAAGCCCGCGCGCCGGGAAGGTCAAAGCCTCAGCACGGCCCGCCAATAAGGCCAAGACCCACCAGAGCGCTGAAAACACCCACAAGGGCCGCGATGCCGGGAACCACCATGTTCATGGTGCGGGCCGAAGACAGATCCTTGCGCGCGCTCATCACGCCCCCCAGACCGACGAGAACGGCGAGAACGCCAAAGCCCAGTTTGGCGACGTCGAAATAGCTGCAATTCACCACGCCATTGAGGTTCGAGGTGGAGCTGAAATTGATGCTGATCAGAAGGCTCAGAATGGCAAGCACGGCCGCACCTTTGGCGCTGCCTGAAAGATCGGAAAATGTCATAAGAAGGGGTCCTTAATTTGAAGGCCCCCACCGTGCGAATGCATGGCCTATGGGGCAAGTCAGGGAATCCGCCACAACCTGCCGCATGGTCGTGGGCGCAGGGGCAGCTATCGTTCGGATCATGAAACAGAATATCGCGATTGCCGGCGCCGGGATCGGCGGGCTTGCCGCCGCTGCCCTATTGGCCGGGGACGGCCACAAGGTCACTGTCTTCGATCAATTCGACATGCCCCGACCGGTCGGCTCCGGGCTGGTCATCCAGCCCGTTGGCATGGAGGTTCTGCGCGCCTGTGGTGCCGCGGATGAGGCACTAGCGCGTGGCACAAGGATTGCCACCATGTTCGGTGACGAGGTCGATCAAAACCGCACGGTTCTCTCCGTCTCTTACGGAAAATCCATCGAGCGTCAGGGGCTTGGCATTCACCGCGCGGCCTTGTTTGAGGCGCTCTACGCGGCTGCGGATTCCGCGGGTACGACCATCATCGCAGACAGTCCCGTTCGCGCGCGCGATGGGCAGTTCCTTGTGATCGAACACGAATGGGACGGTCCCTATGATCTGATCGTCGATGCGCTTGGCGCGGGCTCTCCTCTGTCGCCGCTCAAATCTCGTCCGCTGCCTTACGGCGCAGTTTGGGCGACCGTTCCCTGGCCCGACAACGCCCCGTTCCCCGAAGACCGCCTGACCCAGCGCTATCGTCGCGCCGACCGCATGTTGGGCGTTCTGCCGGTTGGTATCATGAGACCGACGGCGGACACACGCCTCGCCGCAATCTTCTATTCCCTCAAGGCCTATGCAATAGACGGGCATTTCGCGCGCCCTTTCTCCGAGTGGCGCGCCGAGGCCGAGGCGCTTTGGCCTGAATTCGCGGCGTTCCTACCCGACACGCTCGACCATTCTGACTTTACCCGCGCCACCTACACCCACGGCACCTTGCGGCGGCCCTACGATGACGGCCTCGTCCATATCGGCGATGCTGCCCATCGCGCCTCGCCGCAACTGGGGCAGGGGGCAAATATGGCACTGCTCGATGCGCGCGCTTTGCAATTGGCTTTGCGGCAGGCAACGGTGGAGGAGGCCCTGCGCCGCTACGCGATGGCACGGCGCTGGCATGTCTGGCTTTATCAGATGATGTCGGCTTCGTTCACGCCGCAATATCAAAGCGATAGCCGGGCCTTGCCGGTCCTGCGCGACCGCGTACTTGCCCCGCTTAGCCGTACATTTCCGGTGCCTGCGATCCTGACAAAGCTGGTCTGCGGCGACCTTGTGCCGCCTATGGCGTCCCTGACGCCGCGTTCCGACTGACGGCGCGTTCCCGCATCACGATGTAAAGGCCCGAGGCAATCGTCACCGCGATCCCGGCGGCGGCCAACCCGTTGGGCAGGTCGCTGAACATTACGAAGCCCACCAGGGTCGCCATCGGGATCTCAAGATATTGCATCGGGGCCAGCGTGGCCGACGGCGCGAAGCGCAGGGACCATGTCATCAGCAAATGCCCGATGGACCCGAATACTCCCAAGGCCACGAACAACCAGATCTCCGCGCCCATCGGCGGCAACCACCCGACCAACGGTGCGGTCTCGGCCATCGGCAAAAAGACCAGCGGCGTCACGAACGGCAACGCCAGCAACCCAGATGAGGCTTGGAGCGCCAGCGGGTCGATCTCCTTCGCCATCGCGCGGGTGACCAGCATGAAAAAGGCAAACACGATGGCCACGCCAATCGGCAGCAACGCCGCCCAACCGACCGCTGCAAAACTGGGTTGGACAACCATGAGCGTACCCACAAACCCCACCGCACAAGCGATCAGGCGGCGCGGTCCGACCTCTTCATCCAGGAAAAAACGCCCGAGCAAGAGCATGAGGAAGGGCATGACGAACGCAATTGCCACCGCATCCGCCAAAGGCAGGAAGCGCAAGGCAGAGAACATCATCAACAGGCCTGAGATTTGTAGCGCTGCACGAAGGGCTGTCAGGCCGGCCACCCTGGCCGAAGGGAAAAGCGCCGCCCCTGCCATCAGGGCCATCGGTGTGAACAGCAAGGCCTGCGTGACAAAGCGCACGACAATTAGCTGGAATAGCGGAAATTCCTCACCCAACAGCTTCGCCAAGGCATCCGCAAAAGGGATGACCGCACAGAAGCCGAACATCAGCAAGATGCCCAAAAGGGGGCGGTCAGTGGAGGTGTCGCGGGCCATGGTGACTGAATGGCACGGGGCGCGCCGGCCCGCTAGTCCGCGTTCAGATATTCCCAGACGCGGCTGATCACGACCGATCCTTCGCCCACTGCACTAGCGACCCGTTTCACACTCCCCGCCCGAACATCGCCCACTGCGTATATGCCAGGGCACGAGGTAGAATAGGCGCTCGACTGCCCCACATCGGCGCCGGTCTTCACAAAGCCTTGTGGGTTCAACTCAACCAAACCGGACAGCCATTCTGTATTCGGCGCCGCACCCACCATCACAAAGACGGCGCGAGTCTTGATTTGCCAATCCTGCCCGTCACCCGTGTTGCGGATGGTGATCGCGTCGAGCTCAGCTTCGCCATGGCAGCAGGTCATTTGGGTGCGATAATGAATGGTGATGCGTGGATGAGCCTCCAGCCGATCGGTCAGGTAGCGCGACATGGAAGCGGCAAGGCTGTCGCCCCGCACCAGAACGTGTACATGTTTGGCCGTACGGCTCAGGAACATCGCTGCCTGACCGGCCGAGTTCCCGCCGCCAATGACGACCACTTCCGTATTGCGGCAGAACCGCGCTTCAACATCAGTTGCGGCGTAGTAAATGCCAGCGCTCTCAAACTCTTCGAGCCGTTCAATCGGCAGTTTGCGATACTGTACGCCGGTCGCCACAACCAAGGCGCGCGCGCAGGTTTCGGCCCCGTCATCAAGCGTGACATGAAATGTACCATCATCCTTGCGCTGCAACTCGGCGGCTCGGCGCGGCACAGCGAAGCGTGTGCCGAACTTCATCGCCTGCACTTCGCCGCGCCAGCACAGGTCTGCGCCAGAGATACCGGTGGGAAAGCCCATGTAATTCTCAATCCGACTTGACGTTCCGGCCTGTCCGCCAATCGCAAGATCCTCGACCACCAGCGCCTTGAGGCCTTCCGATCCCGCATAAACCGCCGCTGCCACGCCCGCCGGGCCCCCGCCGACGATGAGCACATCATGGAGTTCATCTTCCTCGAAACTCAGGTCCAAGCCCATGCGCGCCGCGATCTTGCGCGGGGTTGGGTCTGCGATTACCTCGCCTTTGCCAAAAATCACCGCAGGTGCGTTCGGCGCGATGGAGCAGGCATGGGCGACCGCTTCGGCTTCCGCCTCATCCAGTGTCAGGGACCGTACGGGGATGCGATTGCGCCCGGCAAAGGCGGCGATCCGGCGAATGTTGCGATCCACTTCTGCGCCGATCAAAGTCAGGGCTGAGGCTTCGCGCTCCAACTGCCCCCGTCTGCGGGCTGCGAAGACCGATATGATGATGTCCGACATCTCAGGGATGCGCGACATGAGGTCGAGCATGGTATGCCGTTCAACACATAGCAGTGTTGTGTCCTGGACCGCCCGCAACGCCATGGAATAGGCCCCGCCATGCAGGAACGCGATGTCACCCGCAAACTGCGTCGGACCGAGCGTCGCGCCATCTCCGTAACGCCCGCCGGTGGCGGGATCGACCGCCTCCATTTCGCCCGCCAGAAGGTAGCAAAACTCATCCACAAGATCGCCTGCGTGGTGCAGAACTTCGCCAGCCTTAAGCGTGCGCTCAGAGCCGACCTTGCGCATCGCGGCGACATGGGCCTCCTCCAGGGGCGTGCGCACCATGGTCCGCAGATCAGCCGCAAGCGTTTCCATCGCTTATCCTTCCCGTCCGTTGAACAGGCCCGTCAGGGCGCGTTTGATCAAACCGGTCACACTTGGCCTGCGCCCGGTGCCGAAGGGCAGGGGGCGACAGACTTCCATCGCGGCCACGCCAACGCGCGCGGTCAGCGCGCCGTTGACCAAGCCTTCGCCAAAGCGGCGCGATAGCTTGGACAGGACCGAGCCGCCAACGGCAGAGCCCAACAGATCGTCCCCCACGGCAACCGCGCCTGTGGCAACAAGATGGGTCAAAACCGCCCGAGTCAAACGCCAGGCCCCCAAAGTACCCGCCCGGCCGCCATAGATTTCTGCGATCTTTCGGATCATCCGCAGGTTGGAGGTGAGCGCTGCGATGATGTCCGCGAAGGCCAGCGGCACCAGCGCCGTAACTGTCGCCACCTGCCGCGCCGCTGCCTCAACCTCCCGCTCGGCCATGGCGTCCAGAGGGGCCATCACCTCCGCCTCGGCCAAGGCAAACAGGCTGGCCGGATCGAACAATTCCTCGCGCTGGCGGTCGAGCGTCTCGCGCCCCAACCGTACCTCCGCGCGTCCAGCATAAAGCGTCGAAATGCGCCGTGCCACGTCCCGTGCGGCCTTAACATCGCCAGAGGCCAACGCCGCTTCTGCCGCGCGATGCACTTTGTCGAGGCGACCAAGGCGCGAAAATGCGGCCAGCTCTCGAAGACAGATCAGCAAAAGCGCCAACACGACTGCGCCGATCAGCGCAAACGCCACCCAGCCCAAGACAGGATTCGACGCCAGCAAGCCAGTCACGAAATTCCACGCCGTGAGGGACGCCACAAACCCGATCAACGCCACAAGAGCCGACCAGAAGAACCGCGCGAGCCAAGACGGCCTGCGTGCGCCCAACGTTGCCACAACCTGCATGGCTTTGCCTTCCGGCAGCGGCATCCCCACATCCGGCACTGGGGCAGCCAGTTCAGGCCCGGCCTCCGGCGCGTCATCCAATTCGATCAGCACGGGGCCTTTTCGCTCACTCACAGCGCGCCCCCTGCTTCCTGGTTTCAAAAATACCTCGGCGGTTTGGGGGCTGGCCCCCAAGATGCAGGCTGGAAAACGGCTTTGTCATCGCAACTTGTCCCCGATCAGAAACTCCGCTGCACGGTCCAGCCGGATATGGGGCGGCCCTTCCCCGGCCCTCAGCGAAAGCGGCGCGGGCGCAAATTTCATCACCCCATATTCCGCATCCAGCCACGCCTCTGCACCCTCGCGCGCCGGGGCCAGCAACACCTGCGGATCCGCCGGCAAATCGCCGGGATGCATGGCCGCCTGTTTGCCACCTTCCAGCAATGCGCCGCGTACCACGCCCAGATCCGCGCCATTCACGCGCCGGGTCTCTTCCACCGTAGCGCGCAGGGCCGCAATCGCCATCGCACCGGTCTCTGCACCCGAGAAATCCGCCTTACGCCGGGCGTCCGACACCAACGCCTCCATGATGCTCTGCAGCTTTCCGTGCTGGTCATGATGCAGATGGTCCGCCTTCGTCGCCGCAAACAGGATCCTGTCCACCCGCTTGCCGAGGATCGAGGTCAGGAACGTATTCCGCCCGGGCCGGAAGCTGCCCAGAATACCGCTTAGCGCCTGCCGCAAATCCTCCACCGCGCGCGGCCCATTGTGGATCGCGCCAAGGGCGTCGACCAACACGACCTGCCTGTCGATCCGCGAGAAATGCGCCCGGAAGAAGGGCTTCACGACCTGCGACTTATACGCCTCGAACCGCCGCGCGAACTCCCGCGCCAATGATCCGCGTGGCGACGCTCCCGGCGGCAGCGGCGCAAAGGTCAGCGCAGGCGAGCCTTCCAGATCACCGGGCAACAGGAAACGCCCCGGCGTGCAATCCGAATAGCCTGCCATCCGCGCCGCGTTCAGATACCCCGTCCATCCATCCGCCAAGGCCTTCGCCGCGCTCTCATCCAGCTTGGCGGTCGCATCCAGCCCTTCAAGCTGCGCCACGAACCCAGCACCCTCTGCGCGAGCCTGTGCCTTTGCCAATGCCTCGGCCGACCACCCGGCGAAACCCATGTCCAGCAGGGCCAGATCCAGCAGCCATTCGCCGGGATAGTCCACGATATCCAGATGCACCGTCCGTGGGCCGGAGAACCCCGATAACAAGCCCTTCGGCCTGACCCGCAGGGACAGGCGCAACTCACTGACCGAGCGCGTGCTTTCCGGCCAGAACGGCTCCGGCCCCGTCATCGCTGCTAGATGGCTCTCAAACTCGAACCTCGGCACAGTATCGTCGGGTTGCGGTTGCAGGAACGCGGCCTCGATCCGGCCACCTGCTGCTGCCTCAAGCCCCGCCATCCGGCCTCGGTCCATCAGGTTCGCGACAAGCGAGGTGATAAACACCGTCTTGCCCGACCGTGCGAGGCCGGTGACGCCCAAGCGGATCACCGGCTCAAACAACATCTCCGAGACACCGTCAGTCACGGTCTCGATCCCCCGGCCCAGGGTGTCTGCAATGGCTCCGATCACCAAGGGGGGCATCCTCTCGCGCTTGTGACCCCACAAGGATAGTCATTCGCTTCAAAGGTTTCGAGGGGCGATGGACGGGGAAGATCAACTGGGGTAGCCCCGTGCCATGCCCCGCTACGCCTTCCGCATAGAATATGACGGCCGCCCCTTCGCGGGCTGGCAGCGTCAGGCCAATGTGCCAAGCGTCCAGCAGACGCTGGAAGAGGCGTTGGCCAAGCTGCAATCGGTTGAGCCTCGCACAACGACCGCTGGCCGCACCGATGCCGGGGTTCACGCCACGGGGCAGGTGGCTTCGGTTGATCTGGAAAAGCCGTGGGATCCTTTCCGTCTGGCCGAGGCGCTGAACTGGCACCTCAAGCCTGCGCCGGTTGCGATCACCGCCTGCACTGAGGTGCCAGAGGATTTCAGTGCGCGTTTCTCGGCCCTGTCACGCAGCTACACGTACCGCTTAGTCTGCCGCCGCGCGCCGGTTGTCCATGACGCGGGCTTCGTTTGGCAAGTGCGCGGCGATCTGGATGTCGCGGCCATGGCCGAGGGCGCGCGCCATCTGATCGGCAAGCATGACTTCACCACCTTCCGCGCGGTTCATTGTCAGGCGCAATCCCCGGTCAAAACACTCGACACGATCGAGGTGGAAGAGGCCCCGGCCCTGGGCGGCGGGCGCGAAATCCGCTTCCACCTTAAGGCGCGCTCTTTCCTGCACAATCAGGTCCGCTCCATCGTCGGCACGCTCGAACGGGTCGGTGCCGGTTCGTGGGAGCCGGACGATGTCCGCACAGCGCTTGAAGCTGTCGACCGCGCCGCCTGCGGCCCCGTCGCCCCGCCCGATGGCCTTTACATGACCGCTGTTGGCTATACCGATGATCCGTTTCAATCCGGCTGGCGCGAAACGCAAGTGGAGGCCCCGTGATGGAGCAACAAGTTCCTATCGTGAAAGATCTGGTCTTCGTCGGCGGCGGTCACACCCATGCGCTCGTGTTGCGCAAATGGGGCATGAAACCGGTGCCGGGCGTCCGCGTCACCCTCATCAACCCTGGCGCTACCGCGCCTTATTCCGGCATGCTGCCCGGCCATATCGCAGGCCATTACACGCGCGACGAGTTGGACATTGATCTCGTCCGCCTCGCCCGTTTCGCGGGCGCGCGTCTGATTGTGGATCGCGCCGTTGCATTGGACCCCGAGGCCAAGATCGTGCGCCTCGGGTCCGGGCGAGAGGTGCGCTATGACCTCGTCTCTCTCGACGTCGGGATCACCGCCGAAATGCCTGTTCTGCCTGGCTTTGCCGAACATGGCGTTCCGGCCAAACCCCTCGGGCGCTTTGCGGACATCTGGGCCGAGCGCTGCGCAGGCAAAGGCCCGATCCGCATCGCGATCCTTGGCGGCGGTGTCGCCGGCTGCGAAGTGGCCATGGCCGCTGTCCACCGCATGAATGGCCTGAACCGAGAGGTCAGCGTTTCCGTCATCGACCGGGGCAAGGTGCTCTCGAGCGTGGTTCCCGCTGCCCGCACCCGCCTGATGGGCGCGCTCATTGAACATGGCGTAGATGTCATCGAGAACGCCGTCCCCGCCTCTGTTGAGGCTGACGCCGTGGTGCTGGAAGATGGCCGCCACATCCCCTCCGACCTGACCATCGGCACCGCCGGAGCCACGCCGCAGGCTTGGGTGGCCGAGACGGGCCTGCCGTGCCGCGATGGATTTCTGGAGGTGGACAAATACCTCCGCTCAACCGCCGACAAAACCATCTACGCCGCAGGTGATTGCGCCCATATCGTCCACGATCCGCGCCCTAAGGCGGGCGTCTACGCTGTGCGCGCCGCACCGATCCTGACGCACAACCTGCGTGCTGATCTGACCGGATCACAGCGCAAGCCGTTCCACCCTCAGAAGGATTTCCTCAAGCTCATCTCGATGGGCGACAAGGTTGCCGTGGCTGAGAAAGCGGGCCTCGCCCGTGCCGGTCGCCCCCTCTGGCGCTGGAAGAACAGCATCGACCAGAAGTTTATGGACCAGTTCCGCCATCTGCCTGAAATGCCTGCGCCTGCCGTGCCGAAGGACGCGGCCAAAGGCGTCGCGGCTGAGCTGTCAGGCCCGGCCCCCTGCGGTGGCTGCGGCGCGAAACTGGGCGCACTGGCGCTTGATGGCGTCCTTGGTGGAGCCCCCGGCGATGACGCCGCCGTCCTGACCATCGGTGGCACGCGCCAGGTCCTCAGTCACGACCACTTGCGTGCCATTGCCCTCGACCCCGTCCTCGTCGCCCGCGTCGCCGCCATCCACGCGCTTGGCGACATCTGGGCCATGGGCGCGACACCGCAAGCCGCACTCGCCCAAGTTATCCTGCCCCGCGCCACGGCCCGGCTTCAGGGTCGCGCCTTGGATGAAGTCATGGACGCCGCCCGCGCGGTGTTTGAGGAAGCTGGAGCCGAGATCATTGGCGGCCATTCCACCGAAGGCGCGGAGCTGACGGTCGGCTTCACCGTCACCGGCCTGCTCGACCGTGACCCCATCACGCTGTCCGGCGCGAAACCCGGCGATGCCCTGATCCTCACCAAACCGCTTGGAACTGGCGTGATCCTTGCTGCTGAGATGCAGGGCAAGGCGCCCGGTGAAGACGTGTTGACCTGCTGGAAGGCCATGCAACAGCCCTCCGCTGACGCCGCCAAAGCCCTCACCCCCCACTCCCATGCCATGACCGACGTCACCGGCTTCGGTCTTTCGGGCCACCTGCAAAACATCTGCACCGCCTCCAATGTCGGTGCTGAGATCGACCTCAACGCCCTGCCGCTGCTGCCTGGAGCCGAGGCCCTCGCCGCCCAAGGTATCCGCTCCTCCCTCTATCCGCAGAACTTGGCGGCGGCCCCCGTCAACGCGGCCACCGGCGCCCGCGCCGAGCTGCTGCACGACCCGCAAACCGCGGGCGGTCTGCTCGCCGCCGTGCCCGCCAAAACCGCCACCGACCTGCCCGGCACGATCATCGGCACCATCACCGAAACGCCCGGCCTCACGGCCACTGGACACGGCGCGCAACAGGCTTAGTCTCCGCCTCAACAAACCCTTCCAAAAAAGGCGCGCGCATCATGTCGAAATTCGGCTCCAGCCAATCCGTCACTCGTGTCGAAGATCAGCGCTTCCTCACCGGCGCAGGCCGCTACACTGATGATATCGCGCCGGAAAACGCGCTCCACGCCTTTGTCCTGCGCTCGCCCGTGGCCCATGCGACCTTCACGCTCGACACCGAAGACGCCCGCCAAGCCCCCGGCGTCCACGCCGTTATCACCGCTGAAGACCTCGCCACCGCCGGTCTTGAGAACAAGATGCGCGCCCATGTCATCAAGAACCGCGACGGCGAGCGCGGCGATGCCTCCCCCCGGACGATCCTTGCCGAAGGCCGGGTGCGGTTCGTGGGCGATGCCGTGGCCTTCATCGTGGCCGAAACGCTGGCCCAAGCCAAAGACGCGGCTGAGCTGATCGAGCTCGACTTCGACGACCTGCCCGTCAAACTCGACCTCGCCCCCGGCGGCCCCGTCATTCACGAAACGGCCCCCGACAACATCGTTTATGATTTTCACCTCGGGGATGAGGCCGCAACCGACGCCGCGCTTGCCCAAGCCAACCGCACCGTCACCCTCACAACCTACGATAACCGCATCATCGTCAATTCGATGGAGCCGCGCAGCGCCTTCGCCGAAACCGAAGGCGACAAGCTCCACGTCGCGGTCACCGGCCAAGGCGTCTGGGGCACCAAGAATGACCTCATCAAATGGTTTGGCCTGTCTGACACCCAAGTGCGCGTGACGAACCCCGACATCGGTGGCGGGTTCGGCATGAAGGCGATGGAGTATCCGGAATACCGCCTTGTGGCGCTCGCTGCCCGCCAAACGGGCCACCCCGTCCGCTGGATCGGCGAACGCACGGAATCCATGCTGTCGGACAATGCGGGCCGCGACCTGAACGTCACCTGCACGCTTGGCTTCGATGCGAACAACAAGATCACCGCCTACAAGGTCGACAGCCTGTCGAACATGGGCGCTTACAACTCGGAATTCGCCCAAGCCATCCAATCGAACCTCTTTGCTCGCGTCCTTTGCGGCCCCTACGACATCCAAACCATGTACTTCCGCAATCGCGGCATCTTCACCAACACCACGCAAGTCGATGCCTATCGCGGGGCAGGGCGGCCCGAGGCGATCTATGCCCTTGAACGCGTGATGGACTTCGCCGCACGGGAACTTGGCGTCGACCCACTCGACCTGCGCCGCACGAACTTCATCGCTGACGAGGCCTTCCCCTACAAGACGGCCACAGATGAGCTTTACGATGTTGGCGAATTCAACCGCGTCCTGACCCGCGCGGCGACTGAGGGCGACGTCGCAGGCTTCGCCGCCCGCCGCGCCACGTCTGAGGCAAACGGCAAATATCGCGGCCTTGGCGTCGCCTACTACATCGAAAGCATCCTCGGCGACCCCTCCGAGACCGCAAAGATCGAACTGCACGACGGCGGCGCGCGCCTTTACGTCGGCACCCAATCGAACGGGCAGGGACATGAGACCGTCTACCGCCAGATCCTGCATGACCAGACCGGCCTGCCGTTTGACCAGATCGAGGTCGTCCAAGGCGACAGCGACCTGATCGCCAAAGGCGGTGGCACCGGCGGATCACGCTCTGTCACAACGCAGGGAGTGGCGATGCGCAAGACGGCGGATGTGCTAATCTCTAACCTGACGGCGTTCTTGGATAAGAATATGGACACCACCGACATGACATTCGACGCAGAGGAGGGCGTGTTCCGCGCCCCGGGCTCGAATGTCGTCGTCACCTTGCTGGAGGCCGCTGAAAAGGCGCATCAGGCGGGCGAAGGCCACCTTGCCACGTCCGAGGAAACCACCAAGCTGCCCGGACGCTCCTTCCCCAACGGCTGCCATATCGCCGAGGTCGAGATTGACGCCGACACCGGCGAGACCCGCGTCGACCGCTACACCGTCGTCGATGATTTGGGCGTGCTGATGAACCCGATGCTTGCCGAAGGGCAGGTGCACGGCGGCGTCGTGCAAGGCATCGGACAGGCGATCACTGAACAGGTGGTCTATGACGAAGACGGCCAGCTTCTGACCGCCACCTTCATGGACTACGGCATGCCGCGAGCCGATGACGTGCCCTATGTCGCCTTCTACACCGAGGAAATCCCCTCCACCGCCAATCCGCTTGGCATGAAGGGCTGTGGCGAGGCCGGGACGGTTGGCGCGCTTGGCGCTGTCGCCAACGCTGTGCAAGACGCACTCTGGCCGCTCGGCCTGCGGCAGGTGGACATGCCGTTCACGCCATCGCGCGTGTGGCACATGTTGCAGGAGGCGAAGGGCCAAGTTGCGGCTGAGTGAGCGGATATCTGGCTGGCTGCGCGGCCTGCGCAGTGCCGCGCCCCCCGCGCCGGTAGATGCGCCGCGCAGTTGCACCCATGTCATCCTGCTCGACGGCACGATGTCATCCCTCACACCGGGCTGCGAAACCAATATCGGCCTCACCTTCTGCCTCTTGCAGGACCTTCCCACTGATAGCACCGTGCGCCTCTATTACGAGCCGGGCATCCAATGGCGTGGCGTCCTGCGTGCGCATGAGGTGATGGCGGGCATCGGCATCAACCGCCAGATCAAACGCGCCTATGCATGGCTCGCCACCGGGTACAAACCGGGCGACCGCATTTTTCTGATGGGGTATTCGCGTGGCGCCTATGCCGTCCGCTCGCTCGGCGGGCTGATCGACCGCATGGGCCTTCTGCGCCGCGAACTCGTCGCCCAAGGCATGGTTGAAGAGATCTACAGCCTCTACCGCGAAGACCCGGAGGGCGCGGCCGCGCAGGCGCTGAGTGGGCGCGTTTGTTTCCGGGAGGTGCCGATCCGCTTTCTGGGTGCTTACGACACTGTCCGCGCCCTTGGCATCCGCTATCCGCTGGTCTGGCGCTTCTTGCCCCTGCCGCACCCCTACCACAGCCACACCCTTGGCGATCATGTCGAGGTGGCGCGCCAGGCGCTCGCCCTTGATGAAACCCGCGTGGCCTATGCGCCGGTTCTTTGGGATACGACAGCGCCCAACCGCAGCGGGCGCGATGTGCGACAGGTTTGGTTCAAGGGCAACCACGGCGACATCGGCGGCCAGTTGAATGGCAGGGCGACGGCGCGTCCCCGCTCCAACATCTCACTCGTCTGGATGCTGGAAGAGGTGGCGGAAGCGGGCCTTTCCCTACCGGTCGGATGGCAGGGCCGCTTTCAAACGGATCACGACGCGCCCTCGATTGGCAATTTCGCGGGCTTCGGCAAACTCTTCTGGGCCCGCAGGCGGCGCGTTGTGGGCGTTGACCCGTCCGAGCGCCTCCACCCCAGCGCCAAGGGCCATTCCGGCGTTCCAACGCTCGACACCAATGATACAGACGGACAGCCCGCGCCCGGCTGATCGGCCCGCCTCAACCTCCCTTTCGCTTCTTTGCCCGCAACGTCGGGTCGGCCTCCCGCGGGTCCTCCGGCCAGGGATGTTTCGGGTACTTCGCCCGCATCTCCTTGCGCACCTCGGCATAAGACCCGTCCCAAAACCCCGGCAAGTCGGTCGTGACCTGAACCGGCCTCTGCGCCGGGCTCAGCAGGGTCAATTTCAGTGGCAGCCGATCCGGTCCGATCCGAGGATGCTCCCGCGTGCCGAATACCTCCTGCAGGCGCAGCGCGACCTCTGGCACGTCGCCCGAATAATCAATCGCCACCGAGCGCCCGAGCGGCGACACCCAGCTCTCCGGCGCCAGCCGCGCGACCTCCTGCATGGCGTCCCACCCGAGCCACGCCTCCAGCGCCTGCGCCGGGTCGAAACGCTTCAAATCATCAGCGCTTTTCAGGCCCGACAGAAACGGAAGCGCCCAATCCTCCAGCCCCGCCATCAAACCCGCGTCTGACACGTCCGCCACGCCGGAAAACGCGACCCGTGCCCGCAACAGCTTCGCCCGTTTCGACCATCCCAATGCGCCCAGGCCAAGATCACGCACCCCGTCCAGCAGGGCCTCGGCCACCGCTTCTGGCGCTGCGTCCTTCCAGACCCGATCCTCCAGCACCAGCGCACCCAACCGCTCCTGCCGCCGCGCCTCTACCCGCCGCGTCCGTTTGGACCATTCGCACACGTCTACCCAAGCGATCCGATCCCCATAGAGCGCCCGGACTTCAGCCTCCGACACCTCAACAGCCGCGCGGATCCGCGCCTCCCTCGGATTGCCATCCAGATCGGTCGCCACGATCAGCCGCGCTCCAGCCAACCCGTCGCCCTCCGGCATCACCGCGCCCTTACCGCCAGACAGCACGAACCGAGGCTGCTCCCCCGCGCGCCGCAGCCCGATCCGGTCCGGGTACGCCAAAGCCGCCTGCGCGCCCGGCCCCAGTGTCGGACCCGCCTCAAACCGCTTCAGCCGCTTAGCCTCCTGTCGGATGCGCGCAATGGCACCGGGATCGGCATTGAACTCTTTGGGCTTGTCCAAAGCCCGCAACCGCCGCTTCAGGTCCACGCCTTGCCCCCGCAACGGATCACGTTCAGCCAAAAGCGCCGCCAGACGGGCGGAGCCCTCGCCGCCAAGCGCCAACATATGCGCCAGCCTCGGATGCAGCGGCATCCGGGCAAGCTCCTTGCCATGGGGTGTGATCGCGTCGCCAGCGTTCAGAGCCCCCAGCTCGCGCAGCAACGCTCGCGCTTCCGCCATCGCGCCCTCCGGCGGCTCGGTCAGAAACGCCAAGCCCTCGGCCCCGCCCCACAGCGCCAGTTCCAAGGCCAAACCGGTCAAATCCGCCGCCTCGATCTCGGCAGGCGGGTAGGCGGGCAAGGCCCCCTCGGCCCCTTTCGTCCACATCCGGTAGCAGACCCCGGGCGCAACCCGACCCGCGCGGCCCCGCCTTTGATCCGCCTCCGCCCGGCTAACAGGTTCCGTCACCAGCCGTGCCATCCCGCTGCCGGGATCAAACCGCGCCCGGCGCGACCGGCCTGCGTCCACGACAATGCGCACGTCTTCGATGGTCAGGGAGGTCTCGGCAATCGACGTGGCCAGCACCAGTTTTCGACCATTGGCCTCTGGCCTGACCGCCGCCCGTTGCTCCGCCAGCTTCATCGCGCCAAACAGAGGGCGTAGCACCACATCGCGCCGCAGACTCCCCTCCAACAACGCGGCCACCCGCCGGATTTCCCCCTCACCCGGAAGGAAGACCAGACAGCCTCCTTCCGCTTCACGCATAGCCTGCAATACCAAATCGGCCACCGCCGCCTCAAACCGCAATTCCTTGCGCGGCGGCACGTCCAGCCACTTGGTCTCGACCGGAAAGGCCCGTCCTTTGGACGAGATCATCGGCGCGTCGTCTAGCATCGCCGCGACTGGCCCCGCATCCAGCGTGGCTGACATCACCACCAGCCAAAGGTCCTCGCGCAGGGCCCTGCGCACTTCCCATGTCAGCGCCAGCCCAAGGTCGGCGTTCAACGACCGCTCGTGGAACTCGTCGAAGATGACGGCGCCCACACCCGGCAGTTCTGGATCGTTCTGCAGCATCCGCGTCAGGATGCCCTCGGTCACCACTTCGATACGAGTGTCCGGTCCAACGGCATTGTCACCGCGCACGCGGTAGCCCACGGTCTGCCCAACCGCTTCGCCCAACGTGT
Source organism: Gymnodinialimonas sp. 202GB13-11 (assembly GCF_040932485.1). NCBI lineage: Bacteria > Pseudomonadati > Pseudomonadota > Alphaproteobacteria > Rhodobacterales > Paracoccaceae > Gymnodinialimonas > Gymnodinialimonas hymeniacidonis. The sequence continues at coordinate 375,207 of NZ_JBFRBH010000001.1, forward strand.
CCGCCATCCGCTCCGCCGCCGCGCGCGCGGCCAGCCTGCGCGGCTCCAGCATAATGATCTTGCCCGTGACCTCAGGCAGCAAGGCCAGTGGTACACGCGTGGTCTTGCCCGCACCGGGTGGGGCCTGCAGAACGGCACGCCCTTCGGCCCGCAAGGCGGCAACAAGCTCGGGCAGGATGGTGTCGATGGGCAGCTCCATGGACATCGGCCTAGGCAAGCGCGCGAGGTGCGTCAACGGCTGGACTTGGCCCGCCGGATTGCGTCATGTGGCAGGGAACGGAGGCGGAGCGCATGGACGATCTGGCAGAGAGGGTGGCAGCAGGCGATAGACGGGCCTTGGCCCGTGCCGTGACGCTGGTGGAAAGCACGCGGCTCGATCATCAGGAACAGGCGCTCGCATTGCTCGATCAATTGCGCGGGCTGGATCGTCAGGCTCTGCGCATCGGCCTGTCAGGCACGCCCGGTGTAGGCAAATCCACGTTCATCGAGGCGTTTGGCATGATGCTGGTCAAAGCGGGCCTGCGTGTTGCTGTGCTGGCCGTGGACCCGTCCTCGGCCCGCTCCGGCGGCTCCATTCTTGGTGATAAGACCCGAATGGATCGCTTGAGTCGCGAGAAGGGCGCGTTCATCCGCCCCTCCCCATCCTCCGCCGCGCTCGGTGGCGTTGCCCGCCGCACGCGAGAGGCAATCAGCTTGTGTGAGGCCGCTGCCTTCGACGTCGTGCTGATCGAGACCGTCGGCGTGGGCCAGTCCGAGACGATGGTGGCACAGATGTGCGACCTATTCGTCCTGCTCCTCGCGCCAGGTGGGGGGGACGACCTGCAGGGCGTGAAGCGCGGCATCATGGAAATGGCCGACATTATCCTAGTGAACAAGGCGGATGGAGACCTCAAAACCACCGCGATCCGCACCGTCTCCGACTATGCCAGCGCCTTGATGCTGCTGCGCAAACGCCCGCAAGATCCGGACGATTTCCCGAAGGCGCTTGCCGTGTCTGCCGTGGAAGGGGGCGGGCTCGACCAAGCCTGGGCCGAGATGCAGGCACTGGCCGATTGGCGCAAGGCAGAGGGGCATTGGGACCGCACCCGCGCGGCGCAGGCCGCGCATTGGTTCGAGCAGGAAGTGCGTGAGGGACTATTGGCGCGGCTCACGCAAGATGCGGAAATCAAGGCCCAGATGCGCAACAGCGCAGAGGCCGTGGCGCGGGGCGAGGCCACAGCGACGGCAGCTGCACGGGCCATTCTCAAGCAGTTGCGTTAGCGGCCTGTAAACCGCGTCATCTCACCCTGATAGCGGATGATCAGCCCGAGGCCCTTCACCTTGGCATGAACGTCAAATGTGATTGCCCCATCCGAACCGACACCTTCCACGCCCTCACAACTGACCACCAAGCCCTTCGGCACCGGAAGGCCAAAGCCGGTGATCTTCGTGATCGGAATATGCAGCCCGCCGTCCAGCACCTTCGGCTCCATCAGGAACACGCTGGTCCCCACCTGCTCGGCCACGATGCCAGGTGCTTCCAGCCATTGTTTGGAGCGGGTCATATGACCGTCAAAATTCCGCTCCCAGATCTCCACGTCACGGTCGCGGGTCATTCGGAAGGTGAACGGCATCTCACCAGACGTGCCCGGCATGCCGCCCGCCTGCGCGACCATGCGGGCCATTGCATTGCCGTGGGTCACGGTCACGCGGCCTTTGTAGAAATCTGAGCCATCAACCGAATGAAACCGCTGCAACGCCTCGGGTAGGTCGTCAAAGGCGGCACCCATGGCCGTGGGGTAGAGCATTATGTCGCCTCGTCGTCTCGGTCGATGAACCGCGCCATCACGCCCGGCTCCGGTATCATGCACGTCTCGTAGCGGCCGAAAAGGGCATAGCGGTTCCGGGCGATGCGATTGTAGAGGAAGGTTTTCAGCGGGCGGGGCAAAAACCGGACGATGGAAAGCGCCCGCCAAGGCCAGCCGACGGCGCGCATCGCGGCGGCGAAACTGTCGAGGTGGGTGTAGGTGACACCGTTGACGAGGATCAGGTTGGTCTCGAAATCATCGGGTGGCAGACCGAGCGCGTTGTATAGGTCTGCTCCCAGATCTGACTGGGCGTGGGCGAAGCGGAAGCGTTCCGCACGGTCTACTCGGGTGATGAAGCGGAAGAAGCCGGAGCACAGCACGCATTCGCCGTCGAAAACGATCAGGTCGCGGTTGGCGAGGCGCGTTTGCAGCGCTTGGGGCAGGTCGGAGACGAGGGCGTTCAGCGGAAGATCGCCTCGCCCTGTTCGTCGATCAGGCGCTTGGCTTTGAGGGTCGACGAGGTCACTGCTTCGTCGCGCGACTGGCACATATCGGCGCGGACCATAGTGTGGGTCTTGGTGTCGCCATCGATCTCTTTCTCGATCAACGCGCAGATCCGGTGGCCGCCTGCATCGGCTTGGGGTTGGGCGATGATGCGGAAACCTTCGTAGTCCTCCGCGGGTTCGCTGGCTGACTTGCCGCCACCGCCGCCGCCGAAGAGTTTGGAGAGGAAAGACATGGGGGTCTCCCGGGTCGGTTCATGGGTCGCCCAGTAACGTAGTGCGATGGGGGGAGGAGGGGAAGGCGCGTGTTTACTCACGCGTGAGCAGCGAGGTTATGATTTTGAAAAATAATGATAAAGTGGATTTCGTTTACGCTTTGTTAACCCGAATTCTGTCGCTTTTTGCGTTTTATCCACGCAACGGGTCGATGTGGTCGAGGTAGTGGGTGACGCAATCCTGCACCCTCCGGAAACGGTCGCCGCCCAGATGCGTGCCACCGAACCAGCGGGTGACGATAATGAGGTGGTTGTGCAACTCAGCCCGCTCCAGCATGCGGACGATCACCATGCCTGCGCCGGCCTCTCCATCATCGTTCTTCAGCGGGCCGTCGGTGGTCAGAAGCGCCCAAGTGTTGTGGGTGGCTTTGGCGAATTTCTTCTGACGTTTGAGGGTTTTGAGGAGGGCGAGCGCCTCGGCCTTGGACGTCGCAGGGCCACCGGAGACGGCGTATTTCGAGCCGCGGTCTGTGAGGATGTTGTCGTGGGTGATGAGCATGGAGTGGGTTTAGGGAGCGGGGTAGGATGTGGCAACGGGGCACCCCGGGCCAAGGCCCGGTCTACGCGTGCAGATTTTCTGCGCGGCTGAGATGGTGCAACACAACCGTGCATCCGACGAGGCGGTGCAGATATGTGTTAAACGCCACGCGACGCGTTCAACCATTCCTTTGGATTGAACCTTGCCGCGCGCCCGCCAAGCGTGTCGGTTGAAAACAATGGATCGTTCGCCTGAAACAACCCGAGCATCAATCCACCGAACAGCAGTGCGTCGCGGGCTTGATATTCGAAGATGTCCAGAAAGCCCGATGTGAAGCGTTCGTTTTCCTGTTTCAAACGATCAATGCCACGGCCCACGACTGCGAGGCGTTTGGATGTGGGGAACGGCGGGGTGCGCAAACCATCGTTGATTGCGTCCAGATTCGGCCTCGAGAGCTGGTAGCCGAATTGGTTTTGCCAATCGAAACCAACCGATACTGAATACAGAAACGTGTCCATCGTTTCACAATTCACTTCGAGAATTGCGTAGTCCAAAGCCTTGAGATCCGCGATCGCCTCGTCGAGGACGGTTTCGCGGAAGAAGAGGTTGGTCGCGCCGTTTTGGGCGAGCGGCCAGTCGGGCCTTTCGCTCCAATCTTCTTCCGAGAAAGGCCCGCTCACTGATCCAGGAACGACCGCAGCTTCCGGCTCCGGCTCGGGTGCTTCAGCTTGCGCAGCGCCTTCGCCTCGATCTGGCGAATACGCTCCCGCGTCACGCTGAACTGCTGGCCAACTTCTTCCAGCGTGTGGTCGGTGTTCATGCCGATGCCGAAACGCATCCGTAAGACGCGTTCTTCGCGGGGCGTCAAAGACGCCAGAACCCGCGTCGTCGTCTCTTTCAGGTTCTCCTGAATGGCGGAGTCGAGCGGCAGGACGGCGTTCTTGTCTTCGATGAAATCGCCAAGCTGGCTGTCTTCCTCATCGCCAATCGGCGTCTCCAAGGAAATCGGCTCCTTGGCGATCTTCATCACCTTGCGGACCTTCTCCAGCGGCATTTGCAGCTTTTCGGCCAGTTCCTCGGGCGTCGGCTCGCGGCCGATTTCGTGCAGCATCTGGCGACCCGTGCGGACCAGTTTGTTGATCGTTTCGATCATATGGACCGGGATGCGGATCGTGCGGGCCTGATCCGCGATACTCCGCGTGATCGCCTGTCGGATCCACCATGTCGCGTAGGTCGAGAACTTGTAGCCGCGGCGATATTCGAACTTATCCACGGCCTTCATCAGGCCGATATTGCCTTCCTGGATCAGGTCGAGGAATTGCAGGCCGCGATTGGTGTATTTCTTGGCGATGGAAATCACGAGGCGCAGGTTGGCTTCGACCATTTCCTTCTTCGCCTGACGCGCTTCTTTCTCGCCCTTCTGCACCTGGTTCACGATTCGGCGGAATTCGGGGATGTCGAGGCCGACATATTGGCCGACCTGAGCCATGTCACCGCGCAGCTCTTCGATCTTGTCGGTGGAGCGTTCGAACAGAGCCGTCCAGCCACGGCCGGACTTGCCCTGCATCCGTTCCATCCAGGTCGGGTCAAGCTCCTGCCCGCGATATTCCTCAATGAATTCGCGGCGGTTGATACGGGCCTGGTCGGCGAGTTTCACCATGGCGCTGTCGATCGACATGATGCGGCGGTTGATGCCGTAAAGCTGATCGACGAGGGCCTCGATACGGTTGTTGTGCAGGTGCAGTTCGTTGACCAGTTCGACGATCTCGGCGCGGAGTTTCTGATACTCGGTCTCCTGCTTGGCGGAGAAGCTGCCGTCTTCGTTCAGGGTCGCGGAAATGCGGCTGTCCTGCATCTCGGAAAGCTGGATGTAATCGGCGGCGATGCGGTCGAGCGTGGCGAGGACCTGCGGCTTGAGCGTGGCCTCCATCGCGGCGAGCGACATGTTGGCTTGGTCGTCGTCGTCCTCGTCGTCATCCTTTTGGATCGGGTTGCCGTCGGCGTCGAGTTCCTGCTCAGGCTCCGGCTTCGGCTTGGGGGCCTCGGCGCCGGGCGGGGTGGAGCCCGTGGCGGTTGGGGCCACGACGGGCGCGTCATCGTCATCGCCCATGGCGGTGCCGAACGTGGCATCAAGGTCGATCACGTCGCGCAGCAGAATGTCTTCGTCGAGAAGTTCGTCGCGCCAGATTGTGATGGCCTGAAAGGTCAGCGGGCTTTCGCACAGGCCCGCGATCATCGTGTTGCGGCCGGCCTCGATCCGTTTGGCGATGGCGATTTCGCCTTCGCGGGACAGCAGCTCGACCGAGCCCATTTCACGCAGGTACATGCGGACGGGGTCATCGGTGCGGTCGAGTTTTTCGGTCTCGGTCGCAGAGACGGCCACTTCGCGGGAGCCGGAGGTTTCGACGACTTCGGTGGAGCCTTCGGACTTCTCTTCGCCTTCCTCGGCCTCTTCATCCTCGATGATGTTGATGCCCATTTCCGACAGCATCGACATCACGTCTTCAATCTGTTCGGAGGACACCTGCTCGGGCGGCAGAACGGTGTTGAGTTGGTCGTAGGTGATGTAGCCTTTGGCGCGCGCGTCCGCGATCATCTTCTTGACGGCGGTTTGGCTCATATCAAGGCCAAGTTCCTGTTCGTCGCCCTCCTGTTTGCGGTCGTCGGTGTCTTTGGCCATTGGCATCTATCCCTTGGGCTTGGGTCGATTCGGGTGAGTCGAACCCTTGCTTCTGAAAACAAACCTTAGACCGAATCACTGATTCGGAAAGGTCTATTTCCTTGTTTTCTTGCCTTGTCCTGCGGTCGAGAGCAACCGGTGGAACTCGGCCCGTGCGTCTGCCGTTTCGCCGAATTGTTCGGCATCGTCTTCGCCCTTTGGGCTGAGCGCGGCATGTTTTCCACGGACCGCCTCGTTCAGGCGGTAGGCAAGGGTGGCATCTTCATCATTCGTAATCTCGCCAAGGTCCTGCGTGGCCTCGGCCATCTCGTCCTCGATCGCGCGGGCGGCGGCTTGTTTGGCGAACTCCTCGGCCAGACATTCGGCCGTACGGGAGGGATCGCCGTCGCCGATCAGGAACGGAGTTATCGCCAGATGGGAAAGCGAGAGCAGTCTTTCAAGGGCAGGCGCGCAGGGGGAGGCGTTTATTTCATCCAGCAGCGTGGCGGGGTCGCGGGTGTTGGTGCGCAGGATGAAGGTCGCAAGCTCTGCATGGTCGGTGTCGCGGGGGTTGAGGCGGTCGAGCTGGTCTTCGAAAACGTCGATCAGATCGGGAAAGCGGATGCAGCTGGCCACGATCAGGCCGGTGCGCAGGGTTTCGCCATTGAGCGCGGTGGCCTTCACGCGGGTGGTGGCCAATGGGGCCTGCGCCTCGGCAAAACCACGACCCTTCCATTGGCCACGCCCCTTGCCGTTACTGCGCGGTTGCCAGGCGGGCCGGAACAGCGCGCGGCGCAGATCGGCGATGGCATCGCCGTAATGGCGTTTGAGGCTGGGGTCGGTGATGCGGCCAATGGCCTGACGTAGACGTCCGTCGAGGGCGGCCTTGCGTTCGGGGCTGTCGAACACTTGCCCCTCCGTCTCGCGCCGCCAGAGGAGGTTGACCATAGGCTCTGCCTTGTCGAGGAGCGCCTGCATCGCGCCCGCCCCTTGCGCCTTGATCAGATCGTCGGGGTCCATGCCTTCGGGCATCACTACGAAGCGCAGGCCCTTGCCGCCCTCCAACATCGGCAGGGCCAGATCAATCAGGCGCATCGCGGCGCGTTGACCGGCTGTGTCGCCGTCGAGCGTAATGATCGGCTCGTCCGTGATGCGCCACATGAGGCGCAGTTGGTCTTCCGTCACAGCCGTGCCCAGAGGGGCGACTGCGGCACCGAACCCGGCCTTCGCCAGCGCGATCACGTCCATATAGCCTTCGGCCACGATCAGCGGCTGGCCCTTGCCCGCCGCCTCCCGCGCGGGGCCGTGGTGGTAGAGGGAGCGGCCCTTGTCGAACAGCACCGTCTCGGGTGAATTCAGGTATTTCGCGTTGTCATTCGGGTCCATCGCCCGCCCGCCAAAGCCCACACAGCGCCCGCGCGGATCGCGGATGGGAAAGATGATGCGGCCCCGGAACGTGTCATAGGGCTTGCCGCCCTTTTGCGACGGCTTGGCGAGACCGGTTTCCAGTAGGTCCTTGTCCTTGAAGCCTTTGCCGATCAGCGCGTCCCACAGGCCCTGCCAGCTATCGGGTGCAAAGCCGATTTCGAACCGTTCCAGCGTCGCCTCGTCCATCCCGCGCCGCTGAAGATATTCGCGCGCCTCGGACGCCGCACCGGTCTTGAGTTGCAAGCGGAACCACGAGACGGCGGCTTCTGTCACTTTGGCCAGTTCCGTGTTCCGGTCGGCCTTTTCCTGTGCCTTCGGATCGCGGGCGGGCATGGTCATGCCGGCCTCTCGCGCCAGAAGCTCCACCGCTTCCATGAAGCCCACATTCTCCGTCTCCTGGACGAATTTGAACATGTCGCCTTTGGCGTGGCAGCCGAAGCAATAGTAATAGCCCTTGCGATCCTCGACATGGAACGAGGCGGTCTTTTCCTGATGGAATGGGCAGGGCGCCCACATGTCGCCCTTGGCCTGATTGGATTTGCGGTTGTCCCAGATCACCTTGCGCCCCACGACCTGCGCGATCGAGGTGCGGTTGCGAAGCTCGTCAAGGAATCCGGGGGGCAAGGACATGAGGCTAATATCGGGGCGCCGTGGGGGAGTGTCCAGATGCCGAAAGGGTCGATTGGTTAACGTGCCGTGGTGGCAGGAAACTTTGCTTAACCAGTTAGCTCGGCACGTGCTGCGACCATCTTCATGGCGCGCTCAACCTCATGGACCAGCGATGCGGCCATGGAACGGAAGACCATGACCTCATAGCGCTCCGCGCCTGTCCGCATCAGCACGCAATTCATATGGCCCAGAAGCGTACGAGCCGCAGACCCCACGCCGAACGCGCTATCGCGCAGGTCGATGGGCACGAGGCGGGCCAACACCAATGCGGCGTCTGCCCCTTCCAGCGCGCAACAGGCCCAGGCGCTGCTTTGGTCCACCATGGCCGCGCCTGCGACGGGCTTAAGCGGTTTGCCAAGCGCCAGCGCCTGATCCGGCCCGAACCAGACCAGACCTTTGGCATGCGTGTTGGGAGAGGGGAAATCCGCGCCCATCTGTTTGTCGAGCGCGCGGGAGAGTTTGGCCATCTGCCCCTTGTTCGGCGCGATCCATGTGATGCCGTCGTGCGTGATTTCGGTAAGATGTACATCGCCTGCCTCAATCGGGAGCAGGCCGTCGAACGGGGTCTTGGCGGTCAGGTTAGCCACGGGCGCGCCCTCCATCCTTGTCGAAGAAGACGGGGTCGCAGATTTCAACCTCCGCCGTAATGCCGCGCAGGGTGTCGACCATCTTGATGTGGTGGCCGATCCGCTCGCGCCCGCTTTTCAGAAAACCAAGCGCGATGAAATGGCCAAGCGTGGGGGAGAAGCCGACGGAGGTTACGTAGCCCTGATCGTTCACACGCGTCGTGTCTGCGTCACTGTCGAACAGATGCGCACCGGCGGTCAGTTCTTTCACCGCGCCGACCGGTTTGAGACCCACAAGCTGTTCGCGGTTGTCGTCCAACAGGCCGGGGCGGGTGGCGGCGGCCTTGCCGATGAAGTCCTTCTTCTTCGACATCATGCCCTGCATGCCGATATCAAACGCCGTGACGCGGCCGTGGATTTCGGAATGGGTGATGAAACCTTTCTCAAGCCGCAGGACATTGAGCGCCTCCATCCCGTAGGCCCCGCCGCCGAGCGCTTCGGCCCGGGCGACCAGATCGCGGTAGAGGGCATCGCCATAGGCGGCGGGCACAGCGACCTCGTAGGCGTGTTCGCCAGAGAAGGAGATGCGGAAGAGGCGGCCTTCGATGCCGTGGATGCGGGCGGGGCCGCATTGCATGAAGGGGAAGGTCGCGTCGTCGATCGGGTCGTCGAGGATGCCGTTGAGCAGATCGCGGGCGTGCGGCCCGGCGACGGAGAACTGTGCCCATTGCTCGGTCACGGAAGTGAAGCGCACGTCGAGATCGGGGCGCAGACCTTGGGCCACGAATTCCATATGCGTCATGACGGGGCCCGCAAAGGCGGTGGTTGTGGTCATGACGTAATGGTTCTCCGCCAGACAGGCGGTGGTGCCGTCGTCCATCACATGCCCGTCTTCACGCAGCATGAGGCCGTAGCGGACGCGCCCCGGCTTCAGGGTCGAGAAGGTGTTCGTATATAAGAAGTCGAGGAACTTGCCCGCGTCAGGCCCCATGATCTCGATCTTGCCGAGGGTGGAGACATCGACCACGCCTACGGCATTGCGGACCATGTTGACTTCGCGGTCGCAGGATTGCCGCCAATGCGTCTCCCCCGGCAGCGGCACATAGGAGGGGCGATACCAGAGGCCCGCTTCAATCATCGGCGCGCCGCGGGATGTAACGGCCTTGTGGGACGTCGTGAAGCGTTCAGGGGCAAAGCCTTTGCCCTGTGCGCCTGCGCCCATTGTGGCGAGGGCCACGGGCGTGAAGGGGGGGCGGTAGGTGGTGGTGCCGGTTTCCGGTATGCCGCGACCGGTGGCGTCGGCCAGCACGGCCAGTGCGCCGATGTTGCTGGACTTGCCCTGATCCGGGGCCATGCCCTGCGTGGTGTAGCGCTTCATGTGCTCGACCGACTGGAAACCCTCAGCCGCCGATTGCTTGACGTCCTTCGTGGTCACATCATTGGCGAAGTCGAGCCACGCGCGGCCTTTGCCTTCGACCGCCCAGAGGGTGGTTTGACCACCGGTCTGATCCTCGGCCACGGGCAGGTCGGGCTTGCGCAGGCGTTTGCCGAGCGCCTTTAGCGCACGCTCAGCGGCGGAGATGCCGTCTTGCAGACAGCCCGAGGTGTCGTAGGTGCCTTGGCAGGCACCGGCGGTGTGCAGGCCCTTGATTGCGCCATCGACCGGGACGAAAGCCGCAATCTCGGGGTTCCAGACGGGGCGCGCGCCTTGGTGGCAGGTCAGGTGGAGCGTGGGGTTCCAGCCGCCGGAGACGCCGAGGCAATCGGCCTCCACCCGGAATTCATTGTTGCCGTGGCGCACTTTTATTTCGCGCAGGCCCTGCCGCCCCTTGGAGCCGATGACCTGCGCGCCGCGATGGAGACGGTAGTCGCCGATCGCTTCTGCATCCTCGCGCGGGTCGATGACGGCGGCGACGTCGACGCCGGCCTCCAATAAGTCCAGCGCGGTGCGGTGGGCATCATCGTTGGTGGCGAAAAGCGCGACCTTCTCGCCCGGTGTGACGCCGTAGCGGTTCACGTAGGTCCGGATGGCCGACGCCATCATGATGCCGGGGCGATCGTTGTCGGGGAAGGCGATGGGCCGTTCCAACGCGCCTGCGGCCAGCACGGCTTGACCGGCGCGGATACGCCAGAAGCACTCTCGGGGCAGGGCGGGATTGTGGGGCAGGTGGCTGCTGACACGCTCGACCGCGCCGAAGGTCAGACCGTCATAGACGCCGGTTGCGGTGGTGCGGGTCATGATGCGCACGCGGCCCGTGTCGCGCAGGGCGGTTTCGGTTTCCTCGACCCAGGTGTCGGCAGGCAGGCCGTCGATCATCTCGCCATCTGACAAGAGCCGACCGCCAAGCGTGGTGGATTCCTCTACAAGAATAACCTCCGCGCCGGAGCGGGCGGCCGTGAGCGCGGCCATGAGGCCGGTCGGCCCGCCTCCGATGACCAGTACATCGCAGAAGGCAAAGGCGCGTTCGTTTTCCTCCGGGCTGGCCTCGCGCGTCATCCGGCCCAGACCGGCGGCGCGGCGGATTGTGGGCTCGTAGACCTTTTCCCAAAAGGCGCGGGGCCACATGAAGGTTTTGTAGTAGAAGCCCGCGCCGAGCCATGGCGACAGCAGATCATTGACGCTGAGCAGATCCTTGTCGAGCGGGCCGATGTGGTTCTGGCTGCGCGTCTCCAACCCGGCGTACACCTCCTGCACCGTAGCGCGGACGTTGGGCAGCATCGCATTGCCCGCACCGACCTGGATGAGGGCGTTGGGCTCTTCCGAGCCTGCGGTCATCACACCACGGGGGCGGTGATATTTGAACGAGCGGCCCATCAGCTTCACGCCATTGGCCATCAGGGCGGAGGCAACGGTGTCGCCCTTGAAGCCACTATACGGCGTGCCGTTGAAGTGGAACCGAACGGGCGTGTCGCGGTCGATCAGACCCTTGCCATCGAGCCTCATGCCTTCGCCTCCGATGCCAGCCGCGCGCCGTAGACCTCGTGGGTTGCTGTGTTGCGCTCCACCACAAGCCATGCGCCGCACCCGCCGCCATGATGCCAGAGTTCCTCCGTCCGACCAGCCGGGTTTTCGCGCAGGTGGATGAAGGCGTTCCATTCATCGGACCAAACCTCGCCCGCTGGGCGCTCTAGGCCGACAGCATGACCGCGGATGCTGAATTCGCGCTGGTCGCGATCTCCGCAAAGGGGGCAGGGGATGTGCATCAGTTGGCCTCACAGGCGGAAGGATGGGCGCGGTAGAGGAGGTAACGGGTGGCTTCACCTCGGATTTCAGCCAGCGATGTGGATTGATTGATCTCCCCCCCGCAGCCTTCGAGGGCAACGCGCACATACTCGGTTTCGATCAGGAGGCTCTCGCCGTCATAACGGACCACGTCGAAACTGCCGCCATCGCATTCCACGCCGAATTGCAGCGGTCCTGCAAAATTTCCGCCGATCTCCGTCATACGCAGGCCTGCGAACCCGCCGGTCAAAGCGCGGCCCTGACTGGCCATATCCGCGATGATCACGACTTCGGTGATCCTTGAAGTGGCGTGTGGTTCGGGGTCGAAATTCAAGGCGAGGCGTTCGACAAACTGGTTGGGATGCGCCGCCAGATGGGCCGCGTCATATTCGCGGACGAAGCAGCCTTCTGGCACTGTCTGTGCTGCCGCAGGTCCTAGGGAAAGGCCGCAAACCAACGACATAATCAAAGTGTTAGTGAAGGTTGTGCTGCGCACCGGTCGCCTCCTCATCCAGAATGCCTTGGCCGGTGTTGAAACGATCCAATCGGAACTTTTCGGCGACTTCGTGTGGTCGGTCGGTGGCCAGAAGATGCGCAAAGCAATGGCCAGAGGCGGGCACGGCCTTGAACCCGCCATAGCACCAGCCACAATTGACGTAGAGCCCCTCGATATGCGTCCTGTCGATGATCGGCGAGCCATCTGGAGACATGTCCATGATCCCGCCCCAGGACCGCAGCATCTTCGACTTCCCGATCATGGGCATAAGGGTCATTCCGGCCTCGACCACGTGTTCGGCCATGGGCAGGTTGCCCCGTGCTGCATAGCTTGAGTAGAAATCCAGATCACCGCCAAAGACCAGCCCGCCCTTGTCGGATTGGCTGATGTAGAAATGGCCCATGCCGTAGGTGATGACATGGTCAATCACCGGCTTCAGCCCCTCGGTCACGAAGGCTTGCAGGACGTGGCTTTCGATGGGCAGGCGCATCCCTGCCATGGCCGCCACCTGGCTAGAGCGGCCCGCGACGACGATGCCGACCTTTTTGGCCCGGATCGCCCCGCGTGAGGTTTGCACGCCTTTGACCACGCCATTTTCAATGTCGATGCCAGTGACTTCGCAATTCTGGATCAGATCGACGCCACGGCTATCGGCGCCGCGCGCGTAGCCCCAGGCGACCGCGTCGTGCCGGGCCGAGCCGCCGCGCGGATGATAGAGGCCGCCGTAGATTGGAAAGCGGGTTTGTTCGAAATCGAGATAGGGCAGTTTTTCTCGTACACCTTCGCGATCGAGCAGAATCGCATCGTCATCGCCCTGCGCATGCATGGCGTTGCCGCGCCGCACGAAAGCGTCACGCTGCCCGTCGGAATGGAACAGATTAATGATGCCGCGCTGGCTGTGCATCACGTTGTAATTGAGTGCGGGTTCCAAACCTTCCCACAGTTTCAGCGAATGGCTGTAGAACTGCGAGTTGCCATCGAGCATGTAATTGGCGCGCACAATCGTGGTGTTGCGCCCAACATTGCCGCCGCCCAGATGGCCCTTTTCGAGCACGGCGACATCGGTCAGCCCATGCTCGGACGCAAGGTAATGGGCAGTCGATAGGCCGTGACCACCGCCGCCAATGATAATGATATCGTAATCTGGCTTGGGATCCGGGTTACGCCAGGCGGGTTTCCAGCCCTTGTTGCCGGTCAAACCCTGCCACAGCACGTTCAGGCCGGAATAACGCATGCTCGCCCCTTAACTCATTGCGGCATTGCGCCGACATCCGAGTTCGGACCTTAGCGGGGCTATGGGACGGGCGAAAGACTTGCCTGCGACACACGCCGGTCAGGGACCGACGCAGTCTTTAGGCGCACTGATCGCCGCCATAGGGGATGCGGCCTGCATAGCGGGGGCGGGTGACCGTGAAATTCTCAAAATCGAGGTCATTGACGCCCATGTTGAAGGCCGGATCATAGTTCACGAAGCTTTCAAGGATCACGAAGCGTTCGCCGATGGCGACTTCAGGAAGGCGGTCTGCGTAGGAGTCGAGGCTGGCGCCACAAAGCTGTGCAAGGGTGCCGGTGGCGTGGCTCCAAACCGTGGTGAACGAGCCGTCATTGGCGCGGTGCACCTCGGTTGCGCGCATCTGCACCCCGTCATGATCGCGGATCATCGCGGCAAGCATGTTGGCGTAACCGTCCATCGACGATTCCGGGATCTCAAACTCCTGACGCGAGATCAGGTCGGCGATGGTGTAGGTCGCTTTGATCGAGGTATTGTAGACACGGTAGGCGTCGAAGAACGAAAACGTGCCGACCCACGCCCAAACGAGGATTGGGAAAATGATCACGCTTTCAAAGGCCACTGCGGCCTTTTCGTTCCGTAGAAAGTTGGTGAGAAGTCGGTTCATCTGATCTGCTCCTCAGCTCGGCTCGTTGACGAAGATGCTGCTTGCCATCATGTGCATGCCGCCGGATTCGTCCGTTGCAAGGTTCAGGCCAAAGCCCGAGAAAGGCAGGATGCGATCCACCACCAGGCAGGTGCGGATCAGAACAAATTCGTTGTTGCCGCCCTGATTGAATTCGTTGTCGGGCGTAATCACGATGTCATTTCCGCGCCCTGCACAGATCTGGTCATTCGACGGCATGGTGAATGTGTCGTCGATCACCTGCAGGTCGATGGTCAGAAGCGTTTCGCAGTTCGGCAGCAGGCTGGTATTGGCGCACATCGTGTCGCGCACTGCATCCGCGTCGGTCACAACGCCCTGCGCCAGACGCAGAACGCGCACGGACATATCCAGCGTACGCTCCAGCATGATCTGCCGGGTCAGGATGGCCGCCGTCTCAAACGCGGCCATGAACAGGAGCATCATCAGCGGGAACATGATGACCATCTCAAGGGTGGCCGTTCCGCCCTCATCCCGCCAGAAGCGTTTTACGTGCAGAGGCATTTTCATGGATGGCTCCGTCACTGGATCAGGCGAAGCTGGTTGATCGAGCGGGCGATGTTTTCAAACGCTTCGCTGATTTCCAGACCTTCGACGTTGTAATAGGTCGCGTCCGTCGTGGCGCAGTAGCGCATCACGGACTGACCGCCGCTTGGAGCCTCGAACGCAATGGCGTAGACGATGATCCCGGCCGCATTTGCCGCGTCACAGATGGCGCGTAGGTTGCGGTCGGCCTCGTTTCTGCCGGCATAAAGGTAGCTTGCGTTGTCATCGACGAGGTTGAAGAAATCCCACTGGCCCGAGGCGTTGGCGGGTTGCCAGAACCATTCGTGCGCGATGCTGTCGGCGGTGATCTGGCCGAACAGGGCTGACCAGGTCATCAACGCCCCATCGGCGTTGCCGTTGCCATCCGCGTCTCGGTTGGCGGTTGGGTCGTACGCATTGGCGCGGTGCGCTTGCCATTCGGGCACCACGGTGACGCCATCAGCTTGTGCCAGGCCGTAGGCGGCCCATCCGCCAAACGGCGTATCCGACCAGGTGCCCCCGCCGTTGGTGCGCGGATCGCCCGAAGGGATCCAGAAGCGCCCATCAGTGCCTTGATCTTCCCACCAGATCGAGAACCGGTCATCGCCAAAGCGCCAACGGTTGTCCTCGAAATAACCGGTCGACAAGACGCCATCGGCGCCCGCATGGCGGAAGATCGGGGCATAGCCGGTGCGGAACCCGATGTAGCGGGCCGCAGCAATGTTGGGCGCGTTGTCGAAGTAGAACGTGCCATTGTGTTCCCAGACATCACGCAAGTCATACTGGTTGGTGTTTGCCCCGTCCGTCATCATCACAACGACCTTGATCGTCTCGTCATCGAGGGTTGTGGATGGATCGTTATCTACGAAGGGCGCGGGGCGGTCGTCGAAATCGGAATGCACCTGGCCAGATGCGATTAAACCGTTCACGGCAGGGTTTGCGGTCGGGTCCAGAAGCGCCACAGCCCAGTTCACGCCGAGGTCGATGGCCGTCCAGCCGCCGGTGCCGAGGCTGTTGATGTGGTTATGCAGGATGGTCTCGTCGTGCTGCCAAGGCAGGATGGCGCCGTATTGGTCTGTCTGACAATGGGGCGTGCCCATAAGCGCCTGGTTCGCACCCTCGTTGCCACGGTCCCAGTGCCCGAGGCGCTGGATCGGGACGGTTGGGTCAATGGCAGTTGTCAGAAAGTCAGACGCACCCCACGATGCGGCGCTCCACGAGGCCCATCCGTTTGACGGGTCGAAAGAATAGCTCGAGTCAACCGGCGTGAACCGGGCGCAATTCGATGCGGTATGGAGATCGTCGAACGTAAACACGCTGTCGATCATGTCGCCGCCGTTTACCCGGCCATTGTAGGGAACGATTGATACCGACACGAGGTTGTCGGCGTTCAATGTCTCGTTCGCTGTGAGAACTTCGGTCACGAAGTCGCGCGCGGCGGGGCGCATGTTGGTCATGCGGTTGTTCGAGCCCATCGAGCCCGAAATATCGAGGACCATCGACACTTCGATGTTGCGCACACGCTCTTCCGCGGCGCCGATTGCGGGCGATGTCATCACGCGCACGCCAAACAGGCTCATGAACATCGAGCGGACTTCAAGCTCCGCGTAGGCGTGCACGCGGCGGAAGTTCAGGCCCTCGTCCACGCGGACATCGAGACGATAATCCTCGATCCCGGAAATTTCGAAATAGTTGCGAACCACGCCCTCTGGGTCATAGGGCTGGGTCAGCGAGGCGGCGGCGAGAATGGCGCGGTCGAGCGTATATTGCAGCTGCGTGCGCTGTGTTTCATAGCGCATCACGTCAATCGCAATGCCGCTGGCGCCGACCATCAAAATGAACATCAAAACGGCGAAGGCCGTAACTGTGCCCTCTTCCTTCTTTGCAAAACGCACCGGCGACAACCGTGCCGCCCAGGCGTTCGCAGACGTCGCCATCTTACTGACAAGGCCCATCATGGCCTGCCCTCCAAAATCATGTACCCAACGGCAACAGTGCGAATTACGCACGTCGCCATTGATTTGTGTCACCGCAAAGCAAGGCAAAAATGGGGCGCAGTCGTGATGGATTGTGGCCATTCGCAGAAGACACCGAACCCGGATTGCTTGAATTTTGTGCAACGCATGGTTGCAAGGCGAGGCGTGCTGTGCCCTTGTTGTGGAGGGCGCACGCGGCCCCGAGGGCGCCTGTCAGCACGCGCCGGATGAACGCCAAAACGGCGCATCCGGGCCGGGGCGAACGCGAAGGGAGACGCGCCATGACGACCAACCGGGCAGAGCCCAGTTTCCGGGAATCCGTAGATCTGATGTTCAACCGCGCAGCCGCGCTTTTGGACCTGCCGCCTGGCTTGGAAGAGAAGATCCGCGTCTGCAATTCGACCTATACGGTGCGCTTTGGTGTGAAGCTGCGCGGCAAGGTGCACACATTCACGGGCTACCGCTCGGTCCATTCCGAACATACGGAGCCGGTCAAGGGCGGGATCCGCTATGCGCTTGGCGTCAATCAGGATGAGGTTGAGGCGCTGGCGGCGTTGATGACCTACAAATGCGCGCTGGTGGAGGCGCCGTTTGGCGGTTCAAAAGGCGGGCTGTGCATCGACCCGCGCGAATATGACAGCGACGAAATCGAAAAGATCACCCGCCGCTTCGCCTATGAACTCATCAAGCGCGACCTGATTGATCCGGCGCAAAACGTCCCCGCCCCGGATATGGGAACGGGTGAGCGTGAGATGGCGATCATGGCCGACCAGTACGCGCGGATGAACACGACCGACATCAACGCACGCGCCTGCGTGACGGGCAAGCCGCCCCATGCCGGCGGCATTCAGGGCCGGGTCGAGGCGACGGGGCGCGGCGTGCAGTACGCCTTGCAGGAATTCTTCCGCCACCCTGAAGATATCGCGAAGGCGGGTCTCTCGGGCAGCCTCGATGGCAAACGAGTGATTGTGCAAGGCCTCGGCAATGTGGGCTACCACGCCGCCAAGTTCCTGTCCGAAGAAGACGGCAGCATCGTCACCCATGTGATCGAGCGCGACGGCGCAATCCATGACGCGGGCGGCATCGATATCGACGATCTGCGCCATTGGATTGCGGATCATGGCGGGGTGAAGGGCTTCCCGAACGGCGAATATGTTGAGGATGGCTCGGCCTGTTTGACCGCCGAGTGCGACATCCTGATCCCGGCGGCGCTGGAGGGCGTGATCAACCTGTCGAACGCCGTGGATGTGAAGGCCCCGCTCATCATCGAGGCCGCGAATGGCCCAATCACGGCGGGCGCCAATGACGTGCTGATGGAAAAGGGGACCGTTATCATCCCCGACCTCTACGCCAATGCGGGCGGTGTGACGGTGTCCTATTTCGAATGGGTCAAGAACCTCAGCCACATCCGCTTTGGCCGGATGCAGCGCCGCCAGGAAGAGGCGCGCCACCAGCTGATCGTGGATGAGTTGGAGCGGCTCGACCAGCATCTGGGCGGGGCCTGGTCCATGACGCCGGACTTCAAGCAGAAGTACCTGCGTGGCGCCGGAGAGTTAGAGCTTGTCCGGTCCGGCCTCGACGACACGATGCGCGGGGCCTACGCCGCGATGCGCGAGGTCTGGCATACCCGCGACGATGTGCATGATCTGCGCACAGCCGGGTTCCTGGTGTCGATCGAACGGGTCGCGTCCAGCTATCAGGCGAAAGGGATCTGAGGACGGCTCAGGTGGCGTTGCGCTTGGCCAGCATCACGCTGATCAAGTCCGCCACCTCTTTCGCCTCGGCCCGTTTCGTCACACCACCGACAGCCAAAGTGCGCCCTGCCCGCCACCACAGGCCGGGCGCGTAAACACGGCCCACGGGGGCTTTCAGCTTCACAAGAAACCCACCGGCGGGTTTGAACGCGAAAATGCCTCGGTCGACCCGCTCAATATTCTCGACTGTGGTCAGCACGCGCCCATCCACTTCGCGAAGTTCGGTGCGGGTCAATGCGATCACGCGGGACGAAGCGCGCCACATCGCAACGGCCAGCCATAGGCACAACGCGCCGAAGACAACCAGAAACGCCAGCCATCCCAGGTCGGCAGGGGGGCGCATTCCGGCGATCAACAGCAGCAGAGTCCCGAGCAACCCGGCCATACCCACCGCCGCCACACGGCGGCTGGTGTTCGGCGTGATCTCGGCCAACACCTCGTTCGGGTCTTCTTTCGTCTTCCGCGCCATCGCACACCTTCCGTGCCTCCTCGCAGAATGGACGCGAGGCCTGCGACGGCATACTTGCCCCACATCCACCCCGCAAGGAGGCTTCTCCCATGTCGATCCGTCCAATCCTCGAAACGCGCGCCGCCCAACCCACGATGGAAGGTGCAGGCGTGCACCTGCACCGCGCCTTCGGCTTTCAGGACCCGTCCGAGTTGGACCCGTTCCTGCTGTTCGACGATTTCCGCAACGATAACCCGGCCTTCTACGCGAAGGGCTTTCCGTGGCACCCGCACCGCGGGATCGAGACGATCACCTATGTGCTGGAAGGCACGGTTGAGCATTCCGACAGCTTGGGAAATACCGGCGCGCTGGGGCCAGGGTCGGTCCAATGGATGACGGCAGGATCCGGTATCCTCCATCAGGAAATGCCGCTTGGGAACGCGAACGGGCAGATGCACGGCTTCCAGCTTTGGGGCAATCTGCCGTCCGATCAGAAGATGACCGCGCCGCGCTATCAGGACATTCAGGGTGCCGATATTCCCGAAGTCGTGGACGACGATGGCACGTGCGTTCGCGTGATCACGGGCGAGTTCTGGGGGCAGCGCGGGCCGGTTGATGGCATTGCCGCCGACCCGCAATACCTGGACGTGACGGTACCGGCGGGCGTGCGCAAGACGTTTCGGATCGACACCTACAGACGTGCCTTCGCCTATGTATTCCAAGGCTCGGCCGCATTCGCCGATGCCTCCGCCCCGTCAGGCGTCTTGCTTGAGAAAGAGGTGATGGGCCAGGAGGTCAATATCCGCGACCTTTCCGGCGACCGCACGTTGATCCGGTTCGGGACCGGTGATGAAGTGACGGTTCAGGCGGGCGAAGAGGGCGTTCGCTTCCTGCTGATCTCAGGCGCGCCGATTGAAGAGCCGGTGGCTTGGCACGGCCCTATCGTGATGAATACGCAGGAAGAATTGCAGCAGGCCATGCGGGATCTGCGCAACGGGACGTTTATCCAGCCTGCGCACTAAGTGCGTTCAGACGGGCGATTGCCATTGCAGGAACATCAGACCTGCGGCGATCACAACCAGCGCCCGGAAGCCAATCTCGGCAGCCAGCAGACTGCGCCTTTGTGCGGCCCGCGCGCCGGGTCTATGCCGTGACAGCGCGTCGCTGATCGTATCTGCGGCGGCCTGAAGGCTGGCCGGGTCGGTGCGAGCCGCGAGCTTTGGATGAGTGAGGCGCGTCTCCGCGGCCACCAATTCTTGCGCCGCTGAACGGGCGGAGGGTGGCAGCAAACGCCCGGCCTTCTGCACGGCACGTGGGAAGCTGCGGGCGCGGATATTCAGACGCTCCGCCATCTGCTGACGCAGGCCCTCAGTCATTTCCGTGTAACGCGCATGATCCATAGAATCGGCCCCCTCCGCCGCAACCCGTTGAATTTACGCAGTCCCGGCGCGTCACTCAAGGATTGCTTGGCTCTGGCGTGACCCGCGAATTCGCCTTATCGAAAGAGCATGCTGGCAACGTATTCCATTGGTGAGCCCAACGGCCGCCCCCCCATCCTGATCGCACACGGCCTTTACGGCTCTGCCCGGAATTGGGGCGTGATCGCAAAACGGCTGTCGGATACGCGACAAGTTGTGACTGTGGATATGCGCAACCATGGGCAATCGGATCATGTGGCGCCTCACGATTATCCCGCGATGGCGGGGGATTTGGCAGAAGTGATTGAAGGCCTTGGTGGGCCGGTTGACGTGGTAGGGCATTCCATGGGCGGAAAAGCGGCCATGGTATTGGCGCTAGAACACGTTGATCTTGTTCGGAAATTGATCGTCGCCGATATTGCGCCGGTGACGTATTCGCATACGCAGCAGGGTATGATTGATGCGATGCGGGCGGTTGATCTGTCGGTCGTCGAGACGCGGGGCGATGCGGATCGGCAGCTTGCGAATTTCGTGGAAGATCAAGGCGTTCGGGCGTTTTTGCTGCAGTCTTTGGACGTGCGAGGAAAGGTTTGGCGGCTGAACTTGGATCAGTTGGAGGCCGATATGGACGCGATCATCGGCTTTCCGGAGGTCTCTGGCGTGTTTGACGGGCCGGTTTTCATGCTGTCCGGCGCGGAGTCGGATTACGTGACGCACGAGCATCGGCCTGAAATCAAACGACTTTTCCCTGCCGCACGCTTCGTAAAAATCCCGGGGGCGGGGCATTGGGTGCATGCGGAGAAGCCTCGGGAGTTCGAGGCGGCGTGTCGGGCGTTTTTGGATGCTTAGCGCTATGGGTTGTGTGCCAGAGCGTGGTGTTGCGGAAATGTTGCGGAGTGGCCGAGATGTTGCGGGGCGGGTTGATCGGCCCGGCGGAGCGGGGTAGCCACGCCCCACAGGTGCTTTGGACGCGGATTGCATTCCTGATGCGAGGGCTCGGGCCGTTAATGGTTCCGGGCCCTTTTTCATGTGTGAGAAATAGATGAAGGCGCCAGGTGCTCGGACGCGGTCCATGCATTGGGGTTGCCCCCACCCTGACGCCTTCGAATGGATTAAGTCCGCTTGCGCTTCCTTTCTCCCTCCGCGGGTTTCCTTGCGGTCCCCCACTTGACGCTTGGTCCCCTTGCGGTTTCCTATACGCCCCACCACTGCCCTCTGCTTCGAAAACGCCTTGCCCGTCAATGACTTGCCAGCCGCTTCCCAAGCCCTCAATCTTCCACGTGCTGGTTTGAACCGAAGCTCCACCTAGCGCGCATTCAACCTCGGAGGCCTTGGCGCCCACAGCAACGGACAGGTCCTTCGCTGCGGTGAAGCCACTGTTCCCGAATGGCGCGCAGCGGGCAATGAAATAGCAGTGCAGCATGGATATTTCTTGTGGATGAAAGTGTTGAGAACCCTGTGGGAGAGGGGTGTATCCGCTCGCCAATGGGTTGAGCGTCAACGCTTTTCTTCTGCTGTGGAGAGAGGGGCGCGGGAGGGTGCGGTTTCTGCACCTGCGAAGGCGATTTTCGAGGTGTCGACGTGAGAATCGGAGCGCACAAGATGTTGCGGTGTTTGGGCCGAAATCGGTGGGAAATGCGGCCAAACCGGCGCAGATTCGGCAAAATCGGGGAATTTGGGGCCAAATTCGCCGGGTGAGTGATCCTGTAGTGAAGCTGTAGTTATTCTGTAGTTACACCTGTCGTGTTCACGCTTCCTTAACCACCCCACAGGACAGTCAGGACCCGTTTTCGAAACTCCGAGGTCCAAACATGCCCGACCCGAAACCCCTGACCAAGACCGCCCGCGCGCATCACTTCTACATGGCGGAGGCGATGCGGCGGCTGGAATGGGACCTGCAAAACCACTTGATGAAGGAACGCCGGATCCCCGAGGCGTGGCACGAGATCGCCAGCCGCAAGACCAGTGCGAAGAAACAGCTGACGGTGCGGTTCGACGAGGACGTGGTGAAGTTCTTCAAGTCTGCCGGGCCGGGCTATCAGGGCCGAATGAACGATGTGCTGCGGTCATTCATGCATATGAAGCTGGGCGGGTTCCTGCATGGGGAGGAGACGATCGATGCGTTCCGCGACGGGGACTGGGCCGGGAAGGACCGACCGTCCTGGGGCGAAACGGAGGAGATGCGGCGCAAGCTGGAAGAGGACATGGCGGATATGAAGTGGAAGGCGGAGCAGATGTGAGGGAACCAACCGACGGGGCGGCGCGTTCTACGACCATCCAACCAACGGAGATGACCCATGTTTCGCCTATTCGCGATGATCGCCGCCCTTCTCGCCCTGACAGCTTGCGAGACCGTGGGGGGCTTCGGAGAAGACGTCCAGACCGCCGGCCAAGGCATCTCGGCCACGGCGCAGGCGGTTGAGGAAGAGATTGAGGATTGATCACTGCGACAGCGGTGACGGAGGTGCACCCCTCGGCTGATGGCCGGGGGGTGTTTTTGGTTTGGGGGGCTCAGTTGGAATGGACCATGGCGATGACAGTGGCGCGCTCGACCCAATCGGGGGGCGGGGCGGCGGAGATTTCGGCCAGGTCGCGGAGGACGGCGGGCTGGCTGGCCGGGGGGATCTGGGCGGTCTGGTAGAGGGCTGAGAGGGCGGGGCCGGGTTGGCTGAGCGCCTCGGCCATGATGGCGGGCTGGTTAGCGGCGAGGAGGTTGGAGACGCGGGCGCGGCGGGAATTGTAGGAGGCGTTCTCGACGGCGGTGGCGAGGCCGGTCACGGGCAGGAGGAGCGGGTTGCCGAGATGGCCCGCGTCGCAGGCGGGTAGGAGGAGGAGGAGCGGGAGGGCGGGGAGGGGGCGCATGGGGGGAGGATGCGCGGGTTGGAGGTGGTTGGGCAAGGTTGTGTTGAGTGCGGCGGGCAGCGACCGGACCGAGGGGTGGGCGAGAAGCGCCCGCCCCGTGGGGGCGGTTCGGGCGCTGCCCGGCCTGAGGGCCGGGTGGGAGTTCAAAAGGAAACAGTGCGATTAGGCTTTGTTTGGCATTACCGAAAGGAATTGGGCGTTTGCGGGGGGTGCTGCGAATGTAGGGACGGAGTGTTTGTTTTCGGAAAGTGCGCACGTCTAGAGTGAATTCAGACAATGCGCCCAATTTACGAGTGGAGTTAACTTAGAGGTTTTCAATTATTTGAGGAGTCTAAGTGTGATAAAAGCTCGTTTTTCCAATCCTCGAGCTTATCAATAAAATCTTGAATAAGCATTCGAACACATGTCATGAATATAAGGAAGTTGAACCATAACGGTGTTCCTAAATCATCGTACGTTGCCGGGGTTACAAGTATTAATAAGGTTGTAATCGATAACGAGAGGGATATTCCAACGCTAGATGCGTTCATAAAGGATCGAAAGCTACGAAAAGTTGATCTCCTGCCAAAAATCCAAAATAAAAATGGTGAAAGAAAAAAGAGAAAACCTAAAACTATTTGCCAGTTTGACACAAGGAATATTGGGTCAATAATAAATGATAAAGACGAAATTCCAGATACGAGTTCTGGGCTAGAAGTGATACCGACATAAATAGTAACAATGGCAGCGGTTACCAATAAAACGTCTCTCAAAAAGGATAATAGTTTTTTCATGTATGCTCCGAATCGTTCGCTTTCGCTGCCTCTCAGGGAAGAACCTCAATTGGGTTGAAAATAGTCAGGACGAGCCGGCTTGCAATAGCCTAGCGAAGCCACTCTTGGCGGCGCAATCATCAACAGTGTTTTGCAGCCAGTAGGTTGGAAGTCAAACCCTGCGGGTGGTTAATTCGGTTGCATTTACGTTCTTTGTTCTCGAGGAATCCGCTCTAGACATTGCCTGCCTCACCACCAGTGAGCCCTTCCAGGCCTTTCTCGGCATCTCTTGCTGAGTGAGGGTGCTAAAGAGCAAGTTGGCAGCGGGAGGTCTGTTGAGGCCGTGGGCTCCCATAGTTAGGTAGGCCTTCGAGGCCAACAAGAAACGCCGAAGCGGCAGCGGAGGAACACCGAAGCGAGGCCCGTCGATGGCGGAGCTTTGGCGGTATTGGATTGCCGGGCCGAGGCCCGGTCTACGGCGGGACAAGTCCCGCCCTACGGGGGCGTCCGGACTGGTGAGGGGGTGGGGCCGCAGACTTTTGCGGTGCAAAAGTCTGTGGCCCCACTGGCCGAAACTTCCTGCTGTGCGTCTAAGGCTCGAAGCGCCTAGCCATCCATCTTCAGCGCTGAAATGAACGCCGACTGCGGAATTTCGACCTTCCCAAACTGCCTCATCTTCTTCTTACCGGCCTTCTGCTTATCCAGCAGCTTCCGCTTCCGTGTGGCGTCGCCGCCGTAACATTTTGCGGTCACGTCTTTGCGCATGGCCGATAGGGTCTCGCGGGCAATCACACGCCCGCCAATCGCCGCCTGGATCGGGATCTTGAACATGTGGCGGGGGATGAGCTCTTTGAGTTTCTCGCACATGGCGCGGCCGCGGCCCTCGGCGCGGTCTCGGTGGACCATCATCGACAGGGCGTCGACGGGCTCTTCATTCACCAGCACCTGCATTTTGACGAGCGCATCCTCGCGGTAGCCGATCATCTGGTAGTCGAAGGACGCGTAGCCCTTGGTGACGGATTTCAGGCGGTCGTAGAAGTCGAAGACGACCTCGTTGAGGGGCAGGTCGTAGACGACCATGGCGCGGGAGCCAGCGTAGGTGAGGTCGAGTTGGATGCCGCGGCGGTCCTGGCAGAGTTTGAGGACGTCGCCGAGGTATTCGTCAGGCACGAGGATGGTGGCCTTGATGCGCGGCTCTTCGATGTGGTCGACGAGGGTCATGTCGGGCATGTCGGCGGGGTTGTGGAGTTCCATCATCGAGCCGTCGCGCATGTGGACGTGGTAGATGACGGAGGGCGCGGTGGTGATGAGGTCGATGTCGTATTCGCGTTCGAGCCGGTCGCGGATCACTTCGAGGTGCAGGAGGCCGAGGAAGCCGCAGCGGAAGCCGAAGCCGAGGGCGGCGGACGTCTCCATCTCGGACGTGAAGGAGGCGTCGTTGAGGGCGAGTTTCTCGATGGCGTCGCGCATGTCCTCGAAGTCGTTCGCGTCAACGGGGAAGAGGCCGCAGAAGACCACGGGTTGGGAGGGTTTGAAGCCCGGAAGCGCCTCGGTCGTGCCGCCCTTCTCATGGGTGATCGTGTCGCCGACGCGAGTGTCGCGGACCTGTTTGATGGAAGCGGTGAGGAAGCCCATCTCGCCGGGGCCGAGGACGTCGATATCCTGCATCTTGGGGCGGAAGACGCCGAGCTTGTCGATGCCGTATTTGCCGCCCGTGGCCATCATCTGGATCTTGTCACCCTTGCGGATCTTGCCGTCGATCACGCGGATCAGGACGACGACGCCGAGATAGGGGTCGTAGTAGCTGTCGACAAGCATGGCCTTGAGGGGCGCATCGGGGTCGCCCTTGGGGGCGGGGAGGCGGGTGACGATGGCCTCCAGCACGTCCGGAATGCCCACGCCGGTCTTGGCGGAGATTTCGACGGCGTCATGGGCCTCGATCCCGATGACATCTTCGATCTGTTCGCGGACGCGGTCGGGTTCCGCGGCAGGGAGGTCGACCTTGTTGAGGACCGGCACGATTTCGTGGTCGGCATCGATGGCCTGGTAGACATTGGCGAGCGTCTGCGCCTCGACGCCCTGGGAGGCGTCGACGACCAGCAGCGAGCCTTCGACGGCCTGCATGGAGCGGGAGACCTCATAGGCGAAGTCGACGTGGCCGGGGGTGTCGATGAGGTTGAGGATGTAGGTGTGGCCGTCCTTGGCGGGGTATTCAATGCGGACGGTGTTGGCCTTGATGGTGATCCCACGCTCGCGCTCGATATCCATCGAGTCGAGGAGTTGTTCCTGCATGTCGCGTTCGGCCACGGTGCCGGTCAGCTGGATCAGCCGGTCAGCGAGCGTGGATTTCCCGTGGTCGATATGGGCGACGATGGAGAAATTGCGGATGCGGTTGAGGTCGGTCATGTGCGTGTGCGTCCTATGCGTTGCAGGAGGATGTAGCTTACGGACGCGATTTGGGAAAGGGGGCGGTGATGGTTGTGGTTGTGCATAATTTTGTGTATGTAGATGTGCAATCGAAAGGGTGCGCTATGACACGTTTGCTGACCAACGAGATCGCCTCGATTACCGAATTGCGCGAGCCGCAGAAGGTTCTGGCGCGGGCGAACGGCAAGCCGGTGGCGATTTTGAAGAACTCGAAACCGGTGGCGTATCTGGTGCCGGCAGAGGCCGTGCAGGACCCGGGCGAGAACCGGATCGCGACGATAGACGAGGTGATGGCCGCTTTGGAGGCCACGCGCGCCGAGGCGCAGCCGGTGCTTGATTACCTGAAAGACAAATGAGCTGGACGCTTTTCACGGTCGAACAGGTCGTGGCCGTGCATGATGCGGTTCTGAACCCCGGCGAATTGCAGGGCTTGGCCTTGGACAAGTCGCTGGAGGGTGCGCTGGCGCGGGTGGATCACCGGTTGGCCTATGGGATGATCGGGGATGTGTTCGATCTGGCCGGAGCCTATGGCGAAGCGCTTTCGCAGGGGCATTGCTTCAACGATGCGAACAAGCGGACGGCGTTCCGGGTCATGCATCTGTGCTGTCATTTGCACGGGGTGAGGATCCCGTTGGACGAAGAGGTGATTGGTCCGAAGGTGATCGCGCTGGCGCAAGGGGCGATGAGCGCGGAGGAGATGGCGGGGTGGTTGCGGGAGGTGGCGGTGTAGGTGGCTAATTTCGCAACAAGATGTCGCGAAGCTGTATCTTCTCCCGCGCGATTTTTATTTCGGGCGGTAGCCCATCGTGCCGGACGATAAAGCTATCGACGACGTCAACCACTTGCGAAAATCGCGCTTCTGCGAGTGGCTCTGGAAAGCTGCAACCAATTCTGGCAAGTCCATCGAAGCGCTTTTTCATGAAGCGTTGATGTCCAAAGTCCCTGTCCCAACTGATAAGAATGCGGCTATCTTCCATTGCGACTTTTGCGACTACCGGGTCTTTGGCTTCTTCGCCAACGACGTCCCGTGATCGTAGCACGTCTTGACCCGCGCCCTCCAGAAACTTGCACAATGGTTCGGGCACGTTTTGATCGACAAGAAATCTCCAAGCTGAGGAAAACACTAAGCGGCACTACCCTTCGTCTTGGCTCTAATTGCGTCAATGTCTGCTTGGACGAGGTCAGGGTAGTCTTCGAGAATTCGACTGTCGGAGAGACCAAGTTCAAAGTAGGAAAGGACACTTCGCACAGGGATACGTGTGCCAGCTACCACTTCCTCGCCGTTCATAACATGCCGCTGTGCGTGGGTTTTGCCTTCCAAATTCTTCGGGCGGCTAAAGAGCGCTTGCACATCGGCCTCAACGTCCGCTGTCGCGACTTTGAGAGGTATGCGGAATACCCGCTGCCCTCCGACTACCTCCTGAAGTCTGCCGCTTTTTGGCTCTTCGAAAACAACGCGCTTATTCAGGACATAAAGCGTTGTTTTGCTCCAAGCATCTTCGCCAAGCCCGCGAAGCTCGAAGGCGACTTGCTTTAAATGCTGCGTAGACACTCCATGATCGTTTTTCAGGCCTGCAATTACTCGCAGGGAAACGATGTCACGGAAGGAATAAATACGGCTAAAAGGTAGTCGACGATTCTCGTCTGCAAAACTTGGTGAGATTAAGCCAGAGCGATCCCAAGCACGCAACTGTCCAACACTAAGGCCAGTTAGTCGCGACGCCATTTCGTCTGTAAACGCTCCGACAACGGACATTCGGGATCCTCTCGTTTCAGACATGTCATGCTTTTCCGGGAGGGATCAAGCGCGCTGAGCCAAAAAATGGCACACTCCTAGGTATCCAAGCGGGTAACAGCGGTGGAGCCGCCCCGCCATCGACGGGCCTGTCCGGGGCCCGGCGATTTGGTGAGGCTGGGTGCCCCGCTCACTAGGTGGGATGTTTGGGCCACCATAAATTGCGACGGGGGTTCTGTTGGATCGCCGAACCCAGGCCCGTCGATGGCGGGGCTTTGTGCTTTTGGGAAATTGTCTGCGCGCGGCGCGAACCCCGTGCTACGCTCCCCCTACACCCAAGGAGCGTGCCCCATGCCCAACGCCATCCCTCTGCGCATCGACGACATCTACGTGCCTGCTAAGCGGAAGAAGACGTTGGAGGCGGAGAAGGTCGACGCTCTGGCCAATGACATCCTTGAGAACGGGCAGACCACGCCGATCCGCGTACGGGAGGGGAAGGGGCGGTATGTGCTGTTAGAGGGGTATCACCGGCTGGAAGCTATGCGCGCGCTGGGTGAGGAGCGGGTGACGGTGTTCGTGACGCAGGCTCGGTTGCACTGACTACGCGTAGACCAACTGCGTGACGTGGTAGAAGATCGGGGCGGCGAAGATGACGCTGTCGAGTTGGTCGAGCAGGCCTCCCTGACCCGGGATCAGGTGGGACCAGTCTTTCACGCCTTTGTCGCGTTTGATCGCGGCGAAGACGAGGCTGCCGAACATGCCGGTGATGCTGGCCAGCGCTGCCATGGCGGCGGCGCCGACGAGGCCGAAGGGGGTGACCCAGCTGAGCACGGCGCCAATGAGGGCGGCGGCGACGACGCCTGCGATCATGCCTTCAACGGTTTTGGGGGAGATATTGGGGGCGATGCGGGTGCGGCCGAAGCGGCGGCCAGCGTAGT
Source organism: Gymnodinialimonas sp. 202GB13-11 (assembly GCF_040932485.1). NCBI lineage: Bacteria > Pseudomonadati > Pseudomonadota > Alphaproteobacteria > Rhodobacterales > Paracoccaceae > Gymnodinialimonas > Gymnodinialimonas hymeniacidonis. Next base: position 404,060 of record NZ_JBFRBH010000001.1, read on the forward strand.
ATTCGAAGACGTCGCCCAGTTGCACGACCATGGCGAAGAAGACGATCAGCAGGATCGAGCGGTCGGAGCCGTCGGGCATGTCGTAGGTCAGGAGCGCGGGGACGTGGGAAATGCAGAAGACGCAGATCATCAGGCCCCATTGCGTCTCGGCCACGCGGCCGACGAAGCCGGTCGGGTCGCCTCGGAGGGCGGAGACGATGGGGAGCAGCAGGAAGGCGTAGACGGGGATGAAGACGGTGAAGAGTGCTGTCCAGTCGAGGGCGACGAAGAGGTATTGGAGCGGCAGGATCACGAAGCAGGCAAGGGCGAGCGACAGGTGATCGGCGCGGCGTTTGCGGGCGAAGGTTAGGAATTCGCGGAGCGCGGCGAAGGAGGCGAAGGCGAACAGCAGGATGATGCCAATGCGGCCCAGAAGGACGGCGAGGGTCAGCAGGATGGCGAGGCCCCACCAGGTGTGCACGCGCATGTTGAAGGCTTCAACCACCGGGTCGGATTGGCCGGGGGGCAGTCGCAGGCGAAGGCTCTCGCCGATGATGGTGAAGGCAATGAGGATGCCCACGACGGCGAGGCCAAGGATGGCGACGTCGGTTGTGGTTTCGGGCGTCATTGCGGAGCCTCCGGGCGGAGATCCACCAGCGCATCGGCGGCGCGTTTGAGGAAATCGTCTTTGCTTTCGTCTTCTTCTACATGAATGGGCGCGCCGAAGGTGACGGTGCAGATCAGCGGTAGAGGGATAATCTCACCCTTGGGCATTATCTCGTTTAGATTGGCGACCCAGGTGGGGACGAGATCCACGTGGGGTCGGGCTTTTCCCATGTTGTAGAGGCCGGATTTGAACGGCAGGAGGGGATCGTCGGTCATGTTGCGATTGCCCTCGGGGAAAATGATCAGCGAGGAGCCTTCGTCGAGCGCTTCGATGATCTTGTCGAGGGGTTTGTCATCGACCTCGGGCCGGCGGTCGATGAGGACGCAGTTGAAGACCTCAGGGCCCACGAACGCGCGGATCTTGTTTTTCAGCCAATAGTCGGCGGCGGCGACGGGGCGGGTCTGGCGGCGCATGTGGCCGGGCAGGACCGTCCAGATCATCGGCATGTCGCCGTTGGAGACATGGTTGGCGAAGTAGACGCGCTGCTTGGCCACGGGCTCGATCCCCCGCCAATCGGCGCGCACGGCGGTGATGAAGCGAGCGACAAAGGCCAGGCCATGGCCCACGGCGCGGGCCGCGATGCGGCGAGGAAGTGACGCAAGGTCAGTCATTTAGCTGTTGTGGCAGAGGTTTCGTTTGAAAGGAAGGGCGATCAGGCGCGGGGTGCGGGCAGGGCAGGCGCGGTGAGCGCGCCGTAGCTGGCCCCGCCGAGGGCGCCGCAGAGGCTTGCAAGGGCGAGGCCCGCCCAGAGCGGCCATGCGGCCGCCCCCTCGACGGGTAAGAGGCATTGCCGCGTGATGATTTGCGCGCCGGCGGCGACGGAGATCAGGAGGAGGCTCCACCCCGCAACGCTAAGCGGGATCCATCGGCGTGGGTCCGTGCGAGGGTGTGACAGCACCCATTGCGCGGTGCCGCAGGCCAGCCCGAAGAAGAGGGCGCTGGGCAGGATGTGGAAAAGAGTGCGCGGCTCGGAAGAGGGGCTGTATGAGGGGAGGAGTTCGGGCAGCACAAAACCAAGCGCGATGCCGAGGGCCGTGGCCAGACCCCATCGGCGGCCCGACACTCCCAGCCTGGTCACAAGGCGGGCCTGTGTGAACGCCACGAGGGCAGCCATGACGATCAGGTAAAGCACCATCGCCTCCACCGGCGTCGCCCATCCGTAGAAGATAGCGATGCTGGCCAATCCAAAGATCAGTCCGATAACGGCGTGGCTGACGGCGGAGGTCACAATCCAGGGGCGCATGATGGCAACGCTATCAGCCGCATTTCAAAGCGCAAATCCGTGATTTGATCGGACCGGGCATTTCTGGCATAGACAGGCACAGAGCAGTGACGGGCAAAAAGACCCGCAAATTTCGTTAACGAGGCACAAATGACAATTTCAACGAAGTGGGCCAAACCGCTGGCCCTGGCCGTATTTATGGCCATCCCCACAGCCCTTTCGGCAAATCCAATTGAGCGCGCCTGCAATGCGTCGGACCGTGATGCGTCGCGGTCCTTGTGTTCGTGCATTGGGGACGTGGCCGGTGATCTGTTGACCCGTGCGCAGATGCGTGAGGGCGCGCGATGGTTCGATGATCCGCAGCGCGCACAGGACACCCGCCAATCGGATCGCGCCCGCGATGAGGAGATGTGGCAGGCTTGGCGAACCTTCTCGACCGCAGCCCAACAGCGCTGCGGCTAAGCGAATGCGGAAGACGCGCGTTCTCCGATCTACCTAGCTGAGACGTTGTGCCCAGGCTTGCGAGGCTTCCTCGATCAGATCGAGCGCACCGTCGAAATCACCGGTGAAATAGGGGTCGGGCACGGCCCCGCCGCCGACTGGCTCGCGGAAGAGCGTGATATTGTCTGCCTCCGGGGCCAGTTCGCGCAGGTCGGACAGGTTTTCGGCATCCATCGCAAGCACCAGATCGAATGCCTCAAAATCACGGGCGGTCACTTGCCGCGCGCGAAGCGTCGTGAGGTCATATCCGCGCGCCTCGGCCGCCTCAATCGCGGGCGGGTAGGGTGGCTTTCCGATATGCCAGTTCCCCGTGCCGGCGCTGTCGATCTGCACATCGGGCAAATGCGCGCGCAAGACCGCTTCGGCGGTCGGCGACCGGCAGATGTTGCCCAGACAGACGACAAGGATAGATTGAACCAAGGGGCTTCTCCCACACGGAGGTCGGAATGCGGTTTCTTCTTTGCGGGCTTTTCGCCCTGATGCCAAGCCTTGCCACGGCACAGACGGAGCAGCTTCTGGCGCCAATCCCACCGGGCTATACGCTGGTCTTTTCCACCCAATCGGAGGACGGCTCTGCGACGATGCAGGAATGGGTGCCCGATGGTGAGAGCACCGGAAACTGGTCGCAAATGCTGACGGTCCAGATCTTTCACGGCCTGACGGATGTGCCGCCGGGTGTCTTCCATGGCCGTTTGCGCACCCTGTTTCAGGAGCAATGCGCAAGCGGAGAGCATTTGCCGATCACAGACGGGGTAGAGCTTGGCACGCCGTTCGACCTGATGCTGGCGACCTGCCCCGATGCGCCCAATGCAAACGGGCGGGAGACGTTTGTTTCCAAAGCGATGGCCGGACAGGACGCGCTTTATCTGGTGCAAGGCGCGTGGCGGGGGGAGTTGTCAGAGGCGCTGATGACGGAATGGACGCAATACTTGGCCACGGTCACGGTCTGTGACTCGCGCCGGGTCGAGGCGCCATGCCCGCAATAGACCGGATCGTTGTGCTGACGGGCGCAGGTGTGTCGGCGGAGTCGGGCCTTGGCACGTTCCGTGACAAGGACGGGCTTTGGACGAAATACGATCTGGCGGAGGTCGCTACGCCGGAAGGCTTCGCGGCGGACCCGGCAAAGGTGCACGCCTTCTACAATGCACGCCGCAAGAATGCGTTGGAGGCGGAGGTGAACGCGGCACACGAAGCGCTGGCGCGGCTGGAGGCGGCTGGGGCGCTGATCGTCACGCAGAATGTCGACAACCTGCATGAGCGCGCGGGCGCCAAGGGCGTGATCCACATGCATGGCGAATTGATGCGGGTATTATGCGCGGCTTGTGGTGCGACGTGGGATGCGCCGCGCGAGATGGCCGTGGGTGAAGCCTGCCCGAACTGCGACGGAGGGCCGACCCGCCCCGACATCGTCTGGTTCGGGGAAATTCCCTATCACATGGAGCGGATCGTGGACGCGCTGGAGGCGTGCGAATTGTTCGTGGCCATTGGCACCTCGGGCGAAGTCTATCCGGCAGCCGGTTTCGTGGAAGAGGCGCGGCGCGCAGGGGCCCAGACACTTGAGATCAACCTGGAGGCCACGGGCGGGCGGTTCGACCGGCGCATCCTCGGCCCGGCCTCAGCGGTGGTGCCGCAATGGGTGGATGAGGTGTTGGGCGCTTAGGCCAGTTTGTCGGCATAGCCCATGTAGATCACGGTTTTCAGGGGCAGCGGCCCGAAAGTGAAATCGCCACGACGGTTGATGCCGTGCGGGCCAAGGCCGGTTTGCGGGCCGGGCGTGAGGCCCGCTTTTCGCAGGCCATCGGTCAGTTCGGCGGGGGTGATGAACATCGCCGGGTCGTGTGTGCCCTTGGGCAGAAGGCGCAGGATATCCTCAGCCACGGTGATCGTGGCAAGCCGCGCAACAGGGTTGCGGTTGATCGTGTCGTAGAGGAACCGACCACCGGGTTTGAGGACGCGGGCGATCTCGGACAGGACCTTTTCCAGATCCTGCACATGTTCCAACACATCGACGCAGACGACGGAGTCAAAGCTGGCTTTGGGATAGGGCAGGTTCTCCCCCACGCCGACGGCATAACGGATGTCCTTGCCAGTTTGGGCGGCGTGCTGGCGCGCGGCCTCAATGGCTTGGGCGGCGGGGTCGATGCCGGTGACCCGTGCGCCTTTGTCGTGCAGCGCCTCGGCCATGAAGCCGCCCGCGCAGCCCAGATCGAGCACGGTTTTGCCCTGCCAATCGATGTGGCGATCGAACCATTTCAGTCGACCGGGGACAAGGTTTTTGAGGGTGCGCACCCAGCGGATGTCATCGGACCACCATTGGGCGGCCACGTCATCGTAGATGTCGAGGTTATTGCGCTGTGTTTGAGGCATTGTCGTTCAGCTTTCGCGTGAGGCCGGGAAGCGCGTAGGGCACGTGGCGCTTGTAGGTTTCGAATTCGGCTCCGTAGCGGGCCTTGAAGCGGCTTTCCTTCAGGATCGGGGCCAGCAGGCAGTAGGCGGTGAGGGTCACGGCGAGCGCCAGTTGATCGGGCGTCCAGACCGGCACGGTCCAGAGGGTCAGGGCGAAGGCCACGTAGATCGGTTGCCGGATCACGCGGAAGAGGCCGGTGGTGGGCATCGGCGGGAAGATGGGTTTGCGGTTGGCGGCCAGCGACATCCAGCCAAGCGCGCCCGATTGCACCTCGGCCCCTGCATCAAAACTGGCCTTCATCAGCAGGGCCCATGAGGCGGCGTAGGCGGTACAGATCGCCGCGAAGGCCAGGCCTTCGGCCCGCCACCAGATGATGCCTGAAGGGGTCCAGAGGGCGAAGAGGGCGAGCAGCTGGATCGAGGCGATGATCGCGTAGGTGGTGGTGGACAACGTGCCCGCGTGGCGTGCGGGGGCGAGTTTGCCGAGGATCCTGCCGCCGCGCTTCGACAGCAAAAGCGAGTGCATGAGCGGGAATTGCAGGATCAGGGCTGCGTTCGCGAGGATGTGCCAAGGGGCGGAGACCTGGCCAAGGCTTTCGGACATGCCGAAGAACATCGCAGTGATCATCGCCAGCACGGCTGCGGTGAAAATCGCGTGGCAGGCAATGCCATAGGCGTAGGCGAGCGCGATGCGGCCCGCGCCTGCGGGCGGTCGCAGCGCGCCGGTGATCAGGGTGATCAGACGTTGGATATGTGAGGGCGCCTTGGCTGTCATGCAGGGCGACATAGCGCGCTCATGCAGTCGCCAAGGGAGGTGGGCGAGAGGTCGCAGGGGGCTGCCCTGCGACCCATATAATCAGTCGTGATCGTGCCCGGAATGGTCATCGCCATGCCCGGAATGATCGCCATGGCCGCCATGCGCCCCTGCCTCAGGCTGGCGTTCGTTGTCGATGGTGATCGTTTGCGTCACCGGGTCGGCGTGTTCGAAGGTGAATGTGATCTCGATCTCTTCGCCCTGGACCAAGGGTTCGGTCAGGCCAAGCAACATGACGTGCATCCCGCCACGCTCGAGCGCGATGGTTTCACCGGCGGCCATGGCGAAGCCTTCCTCCACTTCGACCATGCGCATGACGCCAGCATCATCCTGGATGTGGGTGTGAAGCTCCAACCGCTCTGCGGCCTCGGAGGTCACGCCGATCAAGCGGTCATCCATGTCGGAATGGTTGAAGATCGTCATGAACGCTGCGCCGGATTGGGCCACGGGGCTGGAGGCGCGGGCATAGGCATCTTCGATAACCATGTGGGCGGAGGCAAAGGCGGGGAGCACGGCGATGGCCGCGCCAAGAAGCGTTGTTTTGAAAGTCATGTCTCGTCTCTTTGATTTCGGTTGGAGTGGATTGGCTCAGACCGCGTGCGGGGGCGCGCGGGCGTGGCTGTCCAACCGAAGAGACAGGATAGGGGGCGGGGACGGTGCGGGCAGAGAGGCTGCCTGAAGGATCGACAGTGCCGGGTCGGTCGCGGGCGATTGTGGCCCGAGGCTCATGGCGAGGTGGCAGATCTCACACTCAACCGGCGTAATGGCGGTACCGTCAGCGTCGAGGATCGGCAGACCTGCACTATCCAGCAGGATCTGCGGCGCGCCCGTGCCGCAATAGCCGCCAGCGGCTGCCATGCGCGTTTCGGCCACAACAGCGGCGAGGCTGGTGAGCACGAGGCACAGCGCGAGAAGCGTGGAGGTGGCGAGGCGATGCAGCATTAATGTAAGAGATACATGAGCCCGTTGCAGGCGTCATGCGGCAAATTGAGCGATGGTTTCACGTTGTGGCGATCTCTGGTTTTTCAAACCCGATGGCCAGTCGGTTCCACGCATTCATCTGGGCAATGATGAGCGTGAGGTCCACGACCTCTTTTTCCGAGAAATGCGCAAGGAGGGCGTCATAAAGCACATCCGGCGCGCCGTCGGTCTCAACCCTTGTCAGGCTTTCGGCCCAAGCGAGTGCCGCCTGTTCGCGCGCCGAGAAGAGTGTGTTCCCCCGCCATTCCGGCAGAGCACCGAGGCGCGCGGGCGCCTCACCTGAGGCTTTGGCTTCCTTAGTGTGAAGGTCGATGCAGTAGGTGCAGCCGTTGATCTGCGAGACGCGTAGCTCCAGCAAGGCGCGAAATCCAACGTCAATCGAGGGCATGTGCCGTTTGGCGGCGAGCATGGATTGGATGGCGGGGCCGTTGATGGCCACATAGTCGAGGCGATGGGTCATGCGCGAAGTGTGGCAGGTGCCGTCCACGCAGAAAAGAAAAAGTCCCGCGCGGTCGGAGGACCGGCGGGACTTTGAACACGAAATGCGTTGGGCTTAGGCCTGAGCGGCTTGGGCCTTCGCGATCTCTTTCTTGATCTTGAGCGCCTTGGGCGACAGCTCGGCGTCTTTGGCCTTCGCCATGAACGCGTCGAGGCCACCACGATGATCGACCGTGCGCAGCGCGGCATTGGAGATGCGCAGCTTGAAGCGACGGTCCAGAATGTCGGAGCCGAGGGTCACTTCGGTCAGGTTCGGCAGGAAGCGACGCTTGGTCTTGTTGTTGGCGTGGCTTACGTTGTTGCCCGTCATCGGGCCTTTGCCGGTCAGTTCGCAAACGCGCGACATGGGTTCATCCTCTCGTTCATCAACGGCGCTGGCGGCGAGGGCCTGCCGGGGCCGAAACCAAAAGGGCGCGGAGAAGGCTCCACGCCCGGAAATCTGTGCGGTGCATTACGAAGGCGGGGGGGAGGTGTCAACCCGGGAATCGGGCCGCGGAGGGGGATTCACGGCGGCGATTTTGGCGCGTAGGCTGCACTGTAATGAAAGAGAGCGATCTATATCCGCCCGTGAAGGCCTTTCTGGAGGCGCAGGGCTATGAGGTGAAGGGCGAGATTGGCCCGGCGGACGTGATGGGCGTCCGCGGGGAAGACATCGTCGTTGTGGAGCTTAAGACGCGGTTTTCATTGGCTTTGTTCCATCAGGGGATTGCCCGGCTGGCCGTTTGCGACTGCGTTTATGTTTGCGTGGCGTGCGGCAAGGGGCGGCCCTGGATGAAGGCGGTGAAAGAGAACAAGCGGCTGGCGCGACGGCTGGGGTTGGGACTGTTGTCTGTGCGGATGGAGACGGGTGTGGTGGAGGTGCATTGCGACCCGGGGCCTTACGCACCGCGCAAGGTCGCGCGCAAGAAACGCGCGATGCTGAGTGAGTTCGAGCGGCGGGAGGGGGACCCGAATCTGGGTGGTCTGGCGGGCGCACGGGTGACGGCTTATCGGCAGGAGGCGACCCTGTGTGCTGAGTTTCTGGCAATGGCGGGGGAGGCGCGCGGAATGGAGGTTGCGAAATCGACCGGTGTGGCGCGGGCCACGACGATCATGCGGGACAATCATTATGGCTGGTTCGAGAAGGTCGAGACGGGTGTGTATCGGTTGAGTGACGCGGGCCGCGACGTCGCGCAGGTTGGTTGAGGGAAGCGGGACGAGATGCAGACGGAATTTGAGATCACGACTCGCGGTGCGGGCCTCTATGAATTCACTCGCGAAGTGGCGCGATGGCTGGCTGGGTCGAGTGACGGGGTTTTGACGCTGATGGTGCGGCACACCTCAGCCTCATTGGTCATACAGGAAAACGCAGACCCGGATGTGCAGGTGGATTTAAGGCGGTTCTTCGAGCGGTTCGTTCCGCGCGGCGATGACCCGAGTATGGCCTGGCTGACCCATGTGGCGGAGGGGCCGGATGATATGCCGGCGCATCTCAAGGCGTCGGTTCTGCCGGTGTCGCTGCAAATCCCTGTGGCCGATGGGCGGATGCGACTGGGTACTTGGCAGGGGATCTACCTGTTCGAGCATCGGGATGCCCCGCATTTGCGGCGGGTGGCGGCGGCTTTTCAGGCGTTTTGAGGCGCCGGGGCGTCTGTGCAACACCTAGATGCTGTGGGGCGCGATTGCCTCTACCCAAGCGACAGGGGCCTCCGTATAGTGCCTGTGGATAAGAGGGCATCAGCCCCAAGGTTCACGAGGCAGGCGCAAGGCACCCCCTTCGCGCGACAAGGACAGGAGGGCGCGGCCATGCGCTGCCCATTTTGCGGAAATGTAGACACTCAGGTGAAGGATTCACGGCCTGCGGAGGATCATGTCGCGATCCGGCGGCGGCGGTTTTGTCCGTCCTGCGCGGGGCGCTTCACGACCTATGAGCGCGTGCAACTGCGCGATCTGGTGGTGATCAAGACGAATGGCAAACGCGAGGATTTCGACCGCGACAAGCTGGAGCGTTCGATCCGCATCGCGTTGCAGAAGCGCCCGGTGGAGCCAGAGCGCGTGGATCAGATGATCTCGGGCATCGTGCGGCGGCTGGAAAGCATGGGTGAGACGGACATCAACTCCAAGATCATCGGTGAGATCGTGATGGAGCGTCTAGCGGCGATTGATACGGTCGCCTACGTGCGATTTGCCAGCGTTTACAAGAACTTCCAAGCGACGGGCGATTTCGAGGACTTCTTGTCCGAGCTGCGCCCGCCAACCTCGGTTTCCGATAACTGACATGGATGACACGCGCTGGATGCGTCTGGCGCTGTCATTGGGCGCACGGGGATTGGGCCGGGTTTGGCCCAATCCGGCAGTGGGCTGCGTTTTGGTGCGCGATGGCCGCGTCGTTGGGCGGGGTTGGACGGCGCCGGGCGGGCGACCCCATGCGGAAGTCGTGGCCTTGGCGCAGGCGGGTGACGCGGCGCAGGGGGCTACGGCGTATGTGACGTTGGAGCCGTGTAATCATCAGGGCACGACGGGCCCTTGTGCTGAGGCGTTGATTGCGTCGGGCGTCGCGCGGGTGGTGATTGCCGCGCGCGATCCCAACAGGATTGCGGCCGGCGGTGCGGCGCGGCTGCGGGCGGCTGGCGTTGAAGTGGTTGAGGGCGTGTTGGAGCGCGAGGCGGCCGACGCGCATCGTGGCTTCTTCAAGGTGCAGCGTGATCTGTTGCCGATGGTGACACTGAAACTTGCGACGTCGATTGACGGGCGGATTGCCACGGCCAGCGGCGAGAGCCAGTGGATCACCGGGCCGGAGGCGCGGCGGTGGGTACATGGAATGCGGATGCGGCATGACGCGGTGATGGTCGGTGCAGGCACAGCGCGTGCGGATGATCCGGGGCTGACGGTGCGCGGGCTGGGTGCGGTGCATCAGCCGGTGCGCGTGGTGCTGTCGCGGCGGCTGGACGTACCAGTGGACGGGCAGCTGGGCCGCACGGCGCGGGATGTTCCAGTGTGGATGGTCCATGGGCCTGATGCACCGGGTTCTGCGCAGGAAGCCTGGTCCAAGACGGGAGCGCGTTTGGTTAAAACGCAGACCGGCCCTGGTGGGCAGATTGATGTTCATGCCGCCATGATGGAACTGGCGAAGGCTGGTCTTACGCGGGTCTTTTGCGAAGGTGGGGGCACCCTTGCGGCTGCGCTGTTGAGCGTGGATGTCGTGGACGATCTGGCCCTGTTCGGGGGCGGGCTGGCGCTTGGTGCAGAGGGCGTGCCTGCCATTGGAGCGATGGGTATTGCGGCGCTGGGTGAGGCACCTCGGTTCACTTTGGAGAGTGTGTCGCCGGTGGGGCTGGACAGTTTGGTAATTTGGCGCCGCCCAGCAGCGGACGTTGACTAAGCGCACATATTCTGTGGATAAGGCTGTGTATGAAGTCAAAGTGTGTTGGCTATGTGCAATTTACCTGCGCCAGATCCAACTTTGACCCGCAAACCACCCCTGTAATTTTGCCAAGGCCCGAAGGCTCGGTTTTTGTGGCACGCCTTCGCCGGAGGCCAAGCGATCCACCGCTACTTCGACCGGGCAGGGCATGCCTGTAACCGGGTCCAGATACCGCGGATAGGTGATGAGGGCGGCGTGTACCAGCGCGGCCAGGGAGGGCCGGGCGACACGCCGATCCGGCACATTGCCGAGGTCAGAGGTCAGCCCCCAGCCCGCATAGAAGGGCGCGCCAAGCGTCGTGACCGGGATACCCCGGATCAAGGCTTCAAACCCCATGGCGGAGGTCATGGTGATGACCCGATCCGCGATGCTCAAAAGCGCCTCGGCCCCGGTATTGTCTGCGATATGGTCGGCCAGCGCGCGTGCAGCCTCGGGCAATGCTCCGGGGCGTAATCCAGCCTCCACATCCGGGTGGGGCTTGTAGATCAGGTAGGCCTGCGGGTTCAGGCGGCGGGCGGTGCGCAAAAGCTCTTCATTGGTGTTCACGTCACCCGCACCGAGCCGGATTGAGGCATCATCTTCGACCTGTCCGGGCACGAGGATGACCTGCGCGCCCTCCGGGACATTGGGGGCCTCGGCCCCGTTGAGATTGTATTTCGTGACCCCTGCCCGTCGCAGCGACGCAATCAGACGTTCAGCACGGTCGAGCCGGGCCGCAGGCAGGTCAGCGGCCTCGGCAATCCGGTGCTCAAGCGCGCTTTCGCGGGTCGGGTCGTAGTAGATGCCGAGATGGTCTTTGACCAAGGACAGCGGCGGAACCAGCTCGGCTCCCAACCCGCGCGAGCGCAGAAATCCATCCTCGACCCGGTAAATCACGCTCTCCGTGGCGCGGCATTCATCCCTTAGGTCTTGGGTTTCGCGCCCGGCCCAGACCAGAACATTGCGCCGGTCCTGCGCGGCCTTGAAGGGATCGTCCTCGAAATCGACCTTCCCGTGTTGGCCGAAAAATTGGCGTAAATGCCCCTTCTTCCAACTGCGCATTCCGACGGCGACATAGCCTCTGCGATCCTGATGCCAGGCCTGAACCTGCGCCTCCAGCGCGCCGAGGACATCTTCGACCTCGCACAGGCGATCGCGGTAAGGGTCATACCAAGTGGGGTAGAGGATCAGCGCGGCGGCAACCAACTGGGCGCGGGTCAGCGTGCGCTGGCGGCGGGCAGGGACGGGGCGGCGATCATCGGTCAGGCCCCAGCCTGAGTAGAAGGGCACGCCGAAGACGACCGGTTTATGGCCGGCCAAAATGGCCTCAAACCCTGCGCCGGACGTAACGCAGTAGACCGCACGGGCCCCTTCAAACATGCGCCAGAGCGAAACGGGGCGATCATCCAGCACGACATTGGGTGGAAGTTTTTCGGGGTCGAAATGGCCCGGGCGATGCCCGTCGCGCGTTTCAGGATGGGTCTTGATGACGATCTGCGCGTCCGGGTGATCTTCCCGCGCCCAAGTGAGCGCCTCGGCAAAGCTATCGGGCGTGGCCTGCCCCAGTTCGATCGAGGCGTCGCCCCGTGTCTGGTCGATCAGCAGCACGTAGCCCGCCTTGTCGGGCGCGGGCAGGCTGACATCCACCGCGCTGTATTTCGACAGATCGCCCGCAATCATGCGTGCCACGACGTCGCGAGCCCGGTTCAAAAGGGCCGTGTCATCAAGGGGATGCGTTGCCAGCAAGGTTTCCAGATCAGACGGGCCTGATGCGTCGAAGTACATGCCCAGACGGTCGATCACCAACCCCAACGGAGGCTCGCCCGAGCGGCCGGGAAAGAGCGAGCGCAGGAAGGCATCCTCGACCCGCACAAGTGACGCGCCTGTCGCCTCAGCCACGGCCTCACCACGTGGGGCATAGGGCGAATGGCCCCAGACGATCACATCATCCTCGGCTGTGGGCTTGCCCAGTTTCAGGTCATGGCCCGCCAGCGTCAGGATACGGCGCACGCGCCGGTTGGTCAGGAATCCGGTATTGAAGTGGAACGCCCGGCGCGAAAGGGATCGCTCAGGCGTTTCCATTTGCGTCAGTTCGTGGTGCCGTTCACGGCGTCCGTCACACCGCCGACGGAGGTCAGCGTACCGGTCAGCGCCGAGATGGCGTTGTTGAACTGCGTGATCGGGGCGGAGGTGACGTAAACCGTGTCGCCATCGCGGATCACGAAATCGCGGGCTTCGAACATGCCGGTTGGTGCCGTCAGGTCCAGGACATAGATCATGCGCTGGGTGCCCGTCAGATCGTCACGGCCCAGAACCAGTTCGGCCAGCTCCTCCGGCTCATTGCGCAGAACGAACACGCCGGTCGGGTCTGCAAGCGACGGGTTCAGACCGCCGACAGAGGCAATCGCGTCGATGGCGGAGATGACCTGCGATTCAAACGGTACGATGGTCTGTGCGCCCGTAGCGCCTAGGGCAGTGAACTGGCGGCTGTCTTCCTCGACCAGGATCCGGTCGTCACCGCGGAGCGCGATGTCGACAGACGGATCGCGGAAAATGTCTTCGTACCAGACCGTGCCGGTATGCCCGCCGCGCACAAGTGTTACGCGGGCAATCTCGGTCGAGACGGTTGCGCCACCGGCGGCGGCCAACATGCCTGACAACGTGCGCGTTGGTTGTTCGATGGGGAAGATGCCGGTGGTTCCGACATCGCCCGTGACAACGACGGTGGAGCCATTGCCCGCCTCGCGCTGGACGATGACCTGCGGATCTGGCGTTTGCTCGTCGAGGTTACGGGTGATCACCTCGCGCAATTGCTCCGGCGTATTGCCAGCGGCGCGGATGCGGCCCGCATAGGGGATGAAGATGAAGCCGGAATTGTCCACCTGAAGGGTGGTCAATTGGCTGGCATTCTGACCTTCACCGGCCAGCAGGCCGTCCGAAACATTCTCAAAGATCGTCAGGGTGATCTGGTCGCCGGGGCGGATCACGTCGGTATTCGAGACACCGGCATTGGTGAGCGACGAGGGGAAGCCAAGCGCAGGCACAAGCGAGGTGGCGGCGGTCACGCGTTGGTTGACCTCGACCACGAATGCATCGCCTTCACGTTGGACGGAGCCTGCGAAGATCTGGTTGCGGGTGGGTCCTGCGGACGGAAGAACGCGGGAAAGAACATCACATGCGCCGACTGCCACAACACAGGTGACGAGCGCGCCGATGCGCGCGATCCGGGAAGCCGAAAGGGTCACGGGGATGGCTCCTTTAGCCTGAAACTGCCTCAGTATCTTGTTATCGCACGTGCTTTTTGCCGCGCTTTGCAGAGACATTAGCGAAAAGGAGGAATCCGGGAAAGCCCCTTGATCACTTCACAAGTGACAAGTGTTGCCTTGGTGCCGGTCTGCCCGCGTCGAGCGCATCATAGGGGTCTTCCGGGGACAGCATCATGTCGACGACCTGGCGCAGCAATTGGCGACGGCCCTTGGTGGAATAGTAGCTACCGGAGATCTGGGAGGTTTCCAGCAAATAATGGCGATACGCGCGGTAGGCGCGGCTGTCGGGCCGGGTGGGGTTCTGGAAGAATGCGCCCATTGGCTGATCCGAAACGAACTCTGGCTTGAGGTAGACGGCCTGGCCGAAGGCTTTGAGCGGAAGTCCGCGCCAGAGCGCCTGTTGGGCGGCGGTGGAATTCACAGTGACGGCAGAGCGCGCATCGTTGAGAAGGCGGGCCAGTTTGCCGCCACGCACATAATGGACGCGGTCGGCGACGCCGTGCTGCGCCGCGATCCGGCGGATGTCAGCGCGGATCGGCGTGCGGCCATCTTCCAGCGGGTGGGCCTTGAAGACGAGGTGGTGATGGGACGGTGCGCCATCGGCAAAGCCAGCGATCAGGACTTCGAGGAAGTCTGCCATCGTCTCGAACGGCCCATGGTCGCGGAAGCTGGCGTCATGGGCCAGTTGCAGAAGCGCCAGGTGATAAGGGAAGCCTCCGGTCTTGATGCGGTAAGTCGCCTGCACACGGTCGAGCCAGAGAAGCGGCATGAGAGCAAGGCGGCGCAGGTAGAGGCGGAATTCATCGCGCACGGTCAGCGCGCGGTGGGGGCGAAAGTTGGCATATGCGCGGTTCGCGAGCAGGACAAAGCCGTGATAGGCCGCGCCATAGAAAACATGCTGGCGCATGTCGCCCCACTTGGACGGCGTATCGGGCAGGTCCAGATCGAGGTTCTTGAGCGCCGTGCGCATCTGCTCAACGGACGTGTCCATCAGGCGGGAATGGCCATTGGCCCCGCCGCGTTCATACGTCACCCAATAGGGGCGCAGATAGCCTTCTTCAAAGACATGCACAGTGATGCCACGGGCTTTGGCGTGAGCGATGGCCTGGGCATGAATGGGCCGCGTGTCGCCGTAGAGGACAAGATCGGTGACGCCCTTTTCATCCATCAGCGCCGCCGCGCGGGCATCCCAGCTTTCCGCAATGTCCTGAAAGGAAATGTAGGTGTCTGTGTCGGGCCAGAAGGCCTGATCGCCCCGGTTGAAGCCCACGCGCCAGACGGAAGCCCCGGCGGCCGCCAGCATTTGGGCAAGCCTGTGGAAGAAGGGCCCGTGGGGGCCCTGCAGGAACAGGAACGTCCGATGCGCGTGACTGGGCGCCATGGGGGGACTCGATCTTCTCATTACCGGCAGATAGCCGCACTTCGTTAACAAGATCAAAAGGATTGGGCGGGGAAACGGCGCAACTTGGGCGCTGATGTGACGTCACTTGCGCTGGACCAAGCGCGCGCGGCGGGCGATAGAGGGGGCAAGCGAAGGAGAACCTGTATGTTTACCGGCATCATCACTGACCTTGGCACTGTCCGAACACTTGAGAACCGCGGTGATCTGAGGGCTCGGATTGGCACGGCTTATGACATGTCGACGGTCGATCTGGGGGCCTCGATTGCGTGCAACGGCGTGTGCCTGACAGTGGTGTCGATTGGCGAGGATTGGTTTGACGTCGACATTTCGGCTGAGAGCGTCTCGAAGACCAATATCGGTGATTGGGTGGAAGGCGGTCGCCTGAACCTGGAGCGGGCCTTGAAGGTAGGGGACGAGCTGGGCGGGCATCTGGTCTCGGGTCATGTGGATGGTGTGGCTGAGATTGTCCGGATGGAGAATGAGGGTGACTCGACGCGGTTCACGTTTGAAGCGCCGGAAGTTTTGGCGAAGTTCATCGCGCCGAAGGGATCGGTGGCGCTGGATGGCACGTCGTTGACGGTGAACGAGGTGGATGGGGCGACATTTGGCGTGAACATCATTCCGCACACCAAGGCCGTGACATCGTGGGGGACGGCGAAGGTCGGGGATCGGGTGAACCTGGAGATTGATACCTTGGCCCGCTACGTAGCGCGCTTGCAGGAGTGGCAGTGAAGGCCGGTGGGAAACGCTCGTGCCAGGGCACATCGCCCCTCCCACCGTCCCGTTGGATGCTTTACCGGCGGGAGTTCGTGGGTGAGGTGTGTTGGAGTTTGAGTATTTGAAACCAGTGGAAGCCAGGCCCGCGCGAATGCCGGTTGTGACGCAATCTGTTGAAGATTGGTCCGGGCAGCGCTGCGTGGATGTGCGCAGACATCAAGATGGGCTGTTTTCCTGGGCAGAATGCAGACGGGACCCGGAAGACAGTCATGGCTGGCGCTATCTGGGGCTTGGCGCGGAGGGCTTTGTATCGGAAGGTGCGGCGCTGGGTGATGCGAAGGCCAAGGTGGACTGGATGGAGGACGGGACATGATCGGACATAATGGCGGGCCGTCGATGGACGCAGGCGCTGGGTTTCGCCGGGTCGCTTGGACAAAGGCGCGCACCGCTTTGTTGCCTAGTCTGCCGTTGGAGGTGGTCCGTCTGCGGGTGAAGCGGGCGGAGCGTTTGGGTCTGCCCTACAAGACCTACGCCACGATCCGCGCGGTCTCGGGCCGCGACATCGTGGGCTTTCTGTTTTCTGACAATGCTTTGGGTATGGGACGTGGGCCGGCGGTGCCGCAAGTGGCGCAGGCACGATTGAATGCGCTGGAGGGGAAGGCGGTGCGTCTGGCTGCGGTTCATTTGCCCAAGGATCTAACGGCAGTGTTGGCGCAAGGCGGGTTCGAGACTGTGGGCCGCGCGCCCGGTCTGTCCGCCCCGTGGCGTGCCGCACGTGAGGCCCTGCGCGGCTTGGCGCGGGAGGCAGACGTCCCGCTCGACGGTCTGGTCGTGGTGGCCGCGACGGCGTTAGAGCGCGAATGGTCGGCCACGGCCGGTTTCGCGGGCACGATCCCGCATCATTTGATCCTGCCCGAGGCGGCGTGACGCTGCGCCTCTCTGGCCATTCCGGGGGCGTTGGATTATCTGCCCTCTGACGACGCGCGAGAGGATGCATTCATGAGCCAGACCTTCGAAGAACCGGGCCCTGTTGAGCGGGATTGGTCTGACGCGATTTCGTCGGTTGATGAGATCCTTGAGGATGCCGCCAATGGAAAGATGTTCATTCTTGTGGACCATGAAGACCGCGAGAATGAAGGCGATCTGGTGATCCCCGCGCAATGGGCGACGCCCGATGTGATCAACTTCATGGCGACCCATGGGCGGGGCCTGATCTGCCTGTCGATGACGAGCGATCGGATCGACCAGTTGGGCCTTGGCCTGATGAGCACCAACAATTCTTCACGCCACGAGACGGCGTTCACGACTTCGATCGAGGCGCGAGAGGGCGTGACGACAGGTATTTCCGCAGCGGATCGCGCGCGCACCGTGCAGGTGGCGATTGATGCCTCCAAGGGGGCCGCAGACATTGCAACGCCAGGCCATGTTTTCCCGCTGCGTGCGAAAGATGGCGGTGTCCTAGTTCGGGCAGGGCATACGGAAGCCGCCGTTGATATCTCGCGCCTCGCGGGCCTGACACCGGCGGGCGTGATCTGTGAGATCATGAATGAAGATGGCTCCATGGCGCGGTTGCCCGATCTGGTTGCCTTCGCACAGCGTCACAACCTTAAGATTGGAACGATCAGCGACCTGATTGCCTATCGCCGTCGCCACGACAACCTTGTGAATGTGCGCCAGGAAGAGGTGATTACGTCCGAGTTCGGCGGCGAGTGGACGATGCGGATTTACACCGATGAGACGCAGGGCGCCGAGCATATCGTTCTGATCAAGGGTGATATCTCGGGGGATGAGCCGGTTCTGGTGCGGATGCATGCGATGGACCCGCTGCTGGATGTGATCGGTGTTGGCCCCCGGGGTCGCGCGGACGAATTCAACGACGCAATGCAGCTGATTGCCGATGAGGGACGCGGCGTGCTGGTCTTGCTGCGCGACCTGACGATGAAGCTGGTCCTGGATGACGAGGTCTCTCCCCAGACGTTGCGACAATACGGGCTTGGCGCGCAGATCCTGTCGTCGCTGGGGCTGAGCGACATGATCCTTCTGACCAATTCGCCCCAACCCAAGGTGGTCGGTCTTGATGCCTATGGACTGCAGATCGTGGGAACGCGCAAAATTTCGGAGCTTGGATAATGGCCGGACATTCCGACAATGACCTTGGGCTGCCAGAGTTCGACCGGCCTGTGAAAGTGGGCATCGTGATTGCGCCCTACTATACAGCGATTTCCGAGGCGCAGATCGAGGCGGCAACGGCAGTTCTGGACCGCGCAGGCGTTGCCCATGAAGTGATTGAAGTGCCGGGATCGCTGGAGGTGCCGACGGCGATTTCGATTGTGCACCGGATGAGCAATTTCGATGGCTTCGTGGCCCTTGGCTGCGTGATCCGTGGGGCGACCTCGCATTACGATGTGGTGGTCAACGAAAGTTCCCGCGCGCTGACTATGCTGGGCCTGCAGGGCGTGTGTATCGGTAATGGGATCATCACCGTGGAGAACCGCGAACAGGCCGAGGAACGCGCCGATGGCGCGCGGCTGAATACGGCGGGCGGCGCGGCTGAGGCGGCATTGCATCTCATCGCGCTGACCCGGAAGTATGGCCAGCCCAAAGGCAATTTGGGCTTCAAACCCCGCGGCACCATTGAGATCGCAGAAGACGGATCGGCCAAGGCATGAGCGACGACAAACCCAAAGGCCCGAGCCGGGAAGAGAAGAAGCAGATGCGATCGGCCGCGCGGCTCTATGCGGTGCAGGCGCTGTTCCAGATGGAGCATTCGGATCAGACGCTGGATGCCGTGCGGGGCGAGTTCGAGACGCACCGCTTTGGCGCGACTTATGATGGCGAGGAAATGGCCGATGGCGATGTGGATCTGTTCCGCAAGACGCTTGAGGATGCCGTGGAACGGCAGGCCAAGATCGACCAGATGACGGATCGTGCGCTGGTGGCGAAATGGCCGATTGACCGGATCGACCCGACGCTGCGGGCGCTTTTCCGCGCCGCAGGGGCAGAACTGGTAGAGGGCAAAGCCCCGCCAAAGGTCGTGATCACAGAGTTCGTGGATGTTGCGCGAGCGTTTTTTCCTGAGGGGAAGGAAGCGAAGTTCGTGAACGCGGTGCTCGACCACATGGCACGTGAGGCCAAGCCGGAGGCGTTTTGACGTCACTCACTCGTGGCGTCTTCCTCACTGGGGTCGTAGACCATCCGGTACTCAACCAATTCTTCAGGCAGCAGCACGTAGATCGCTTCCGGCGGCGTGCTAAGGGCGTGCTGCATCACGCGGACGTCCACACCCATCGCGTCCAGATGCGCCATCACGTCGGCTTGGCCGCGCTGGATGTCCTCGACGGCCAGAAAGGCAGGCAGCGCGGTGCTTTCGCCGAAATAGTGTTGATGGACGCCAACCATGGCCTCGTCGGGGACAGTGCGCATCACGCCGCCCGCCAGAATGTAGGGGCAGGCGGACAGACAGATGTCGCCATCCTCCATCACCGTATTCAGATCCGCCTCGCGCAGCGCAGCGCCGATGATCAGCGCATCCGTAACCGACCCACCGGGCGAATGCAGGCGGATCGTGGTGACGTTTTCTGCGCCGGTGAGCCATTCGGTGAACCGGTCCGCATCACCGGGGGAGATGTCGCCGGTGACCAAAGCCGTCTCACCCTCGGCGCTGAACCGCAGGCGGCTGGGCATGTCGCCTGGGTCGGGGATGGGGGTTTGCCGATCAGGGCTTAGCCGCTCGCGCCCGGGAAGGTCGCCGGGGCGGAAGCGGCGGACCTGATCGCCGGGGGCCACCGGCGCGTCCAAAGCAGGGGCGTTTGGCCCGCTCAGAAGCTGGGGAATTGCACCGATCAGGTCTGAGCCTGCCAGCACCACCGCCATGCCGACCTGAAAGCCCAGGATCGCCAATATCGCGCGGCGAACGGTGAAGCCGCGCGGGGTGTCCGGCGTATCAGTCATTGGACCGCGCAGGCGGATTGGGCAGAGGGCTGATATTCTCGCCCTGAGCCTCGCGCGGTAGCACTGGAGCGCCGGCCTGTTCGACCTGCACCTGATCGGCGCGGTCGAGCGCCTCCATCTCACGCATGGCATGCAGGGCCGAGCGTAATTCGGCCAATGTGAGCGTGTCTTCGGCTGGCAAGTCCCCGCGGCCTGCGCGGATCGCGCCCTGTGTCACCATCAGGATAAGGACCAAAACAGCGGGCAGCAGGTCGATGGCGATGGCCCCGGCCCAGGACGGCACGAAGTTGCGGGCATAAAGGATCACCGCGTCAGCGCTGGAGATCGGCGTGTAGGTCACTTCCGGCGGGGCAGGGCGGGCCAGGACCTGCTCGGCGGCTTCCTCCAGCGATTCCGCGCGCAGGGCGAGCACTTGCAACACGCTGGTAATGGTCGAGGCCTGCGCGTCCTGTCCGGCAGCACCCGATGCGTCGAGTTCGGGCAAGACGACAGATGCGGAGAGATCCTCCGCCGCACGGTCCACCAATGGGGCGACCGAAAGCTGGCGCAGGGTTGTGACCAACCCGGCCAGACGCACTGCGTCTTCGGAAAACGCCACGGACCGTGCCTCAACCGCGCCCGGCTCTACGATCAGCGCGCGCATTCGGGACAGGATCACGTTGCCCTCGTCAAAGGCGCTTTCGATCAACTCCGTCTGCGCGGCGATCTGCGCTTCCAACGCGGCCAGTTCCTCCGCCTTCTGGCGCAACACACGGAAGACCGCGCCGCGACCGGCAAGGCCGGAAAGGTCTCCTGCGGCTTCTTGTTCCGACAAATCCTCGAACGATTGCCGGACGCGGGCCACGTCGCGTTGCAAGGCTTGGGCGCTGACCGCCGTGTCGTGGGCCTGTTCGAGCGCTTCCTGATAGTCCTGAACCGTGCGCGCGAGGTGTTGTTCCACCGCCGCTGCGCCCGCCAAGGCGGCTGCGTTCAGCCAAGATGACATCGCAATGATCGCAAAGGATCCCAGCACCATCGCACCCATCAGCTTCAGTTTCGCCGCCGCGGTGCGCATCGCGGGCAGAAGCCGCATCAGGTAGGACCAGAAGACAAAAATGCCGACGGAAACCGCTATCGAATAGGCCGCCGCCGCGAAGAAGGACAAAGCGCCTGTGTCATCGAGCAGGGAGGATACGCCAAGATACGTGTAGATGCCCGAAGCCGTTGCCAGCACCGCCAGTGCCGCACCTGAGAAACTGTCGAGCCAGCTGAGATGCCCTTGCAACTCGCGGGCATGGGCAAGCCCGTGAGGGTTTGTGTTGGGGCGATGGGAATCGGGCATGGTCGGGCTTTCTGAAGCTGCAATTCGCTCAATATAGCCGGAAGCGGCGAACACCCAAGCAGCCTGCACAAAAGCACCTTATCCTCTGCACAAATCTGCGTGACCTGGCCGATCCGCGCGAGTGCTCTCGACGTAGTGGGTGTGCCGCGCTACCCTTTGTACATCCCCAAAAGGTGCCCCATGCCCAAACACATCGCTTTCCTGCTGCGCCATGCCGCGATTGGTTCGCTCGTCGCGGCTGTTTTCGTGGCGATGCTGCTGTGGATGAACGTCGCAAACCTCTGGCATCTGGTCACACACACCAGCGAAGGGCCGTTGGCGGTGCTTGTGCTGTGGGTGCTTTGCGCGATCACATTCGGCTCGGTTCAGATGGGCATCCGCATCATGATGCTGGCCGACCAGGCCGAGGATTAGGTGACGGGGACCACCACAACCGTAGAGGCGTTCATTCCCGAGGACCTGTATATACAGGTGGGCGCCAGGTAACCGGACCACGGCCCGGCCAGAGCCAGCTCCCTCGGAATTGCTTAAGGCCACCGGAATATTGCCACAGGTACGAAGAAGGGCAGACCCGTCACAACGCGATGTAGGGGGGATGACCCGGCGGGGCAAGGGCAGCGGGCGCTTGAAAATGTTCCACTAATGTTCCAATCTGGCGAAATGGATACGGCACTTGATCCGCTCGCAAATGCAAAACCCGGCCAGCTTCTGGCGCGTGGCGTCTGCCGTCATCTGCGGGCCCATGATTTCGTGACGCTTGAAGAATTCACGCCAGAGCGCGGCAAACGGCTGGACGTGATGGCTCTTGGCCCGAAAGGGGAGCTTTGGGTGATCGAATGCAAATCCTCCCGCGTGGATTTCACTTCGGACGCTAAATGGGAGGGGTATCTGGAATGGGGAGACCGTTATTTCTGGGCGGTCGACGAGAATTTCCCCACGGAGCTTTTGCCCGATGACACCGGGCTGATCATTGCAGATGGGTACGACGCTGAAATCCTGCGGTTTGGTCCAGAGACCAAGCTTGCTGGCGCGCGGCGCAAAGCCGTGACGCAGAAATTCGCCCGCCACGCGGCGCTTCGGCTGCACCTTCTGCGCGATCCGGAACAAGTTCTTTAACCAAATATAACACGCGAGCGGCCCGGTTTATTCGGTGCGAAAATGAAGGCCATTCTGCGCATCCGCGCGCAACACAAACGCCTGAAAATTATAATAAAAACCCACACGCCAAGGTGATTTCCACGTGATGATCTTTCGCCGCTAGGACGGGGACGAGATCATTCGCAATTGGGAAACACACAATGAAACTCTCTCCGCTCGTTATCGCCGCGTTCATCGCTGTCGGCACAGGCGCATCGGCGCAATCCTTGCAAGACCGGTATGGCTTTGTGTTTGGCGGCGTCACGTTTGAAGGTCAGTCGGATTTCGACGGCGTCATTACACCGCCAGGCGGGTTGCAGTCAGTCGACACAGACTATGACAGCGGTTTTAACTTCGGCATTGGCGTGGGGGCGACGATAGCACCTTCCGTCCGTGCAGAAGTTGAACTCAGCTACACCCAATCCGACGCCGACCAGATTTTCTTCTCGGGCAATGGATCGGCGGCAGAGGTCAACGTAGACGGCGGCATTCGTGCCACAACGCTGTTCGCAAATGCGCTCTACGATTTTGATACGGGTGGGCCATTCACGCCCTATCTCGGCGCAGGCCTCGGCGCAGCATTTATCGAGCAGGACCTTGTGTACGGTCCGGGTGTCGCGGTGAACGAAGACGATACCGTCTTTGCAGCACAATTGATTGCCGGGGCGTCTTACGACCTCAGTGATGCGCTCGCCCTGACAGCAGACCTGCGCTACCGGCGGTTCTTTGACGTCGAGTCGAACCGGTTCAATCCGGCGGGCGTCAGCACCGGCATTGTCAGCGGCGACTACAACGATTTGTCTTTGAATGTGGGGCTGCGGTTTCGTTTCTGACCACTAGGCAAGGTGCGAGGCGGCGGGTTCGGATCAAGGTGTCCGGACCCGTCTGCAAATTAGCGTTTCTTGCCCGCTTTGCGCGCAGCAGCGGCCGCAGCGCGCAATTCATCGGCGATCTCTTCGGCTTCTTCCGGGTCGAAATCCATCGGAAGGTCGATGCCATCGCCGACAATGTAGATGCGCACCATGCCAAGCGTGGTCGGCCCGATCTGCAAGTCAGCCGCCATTTCGTTTTCGCTGTTGATGCCCATTGCGCGCGTCTCCAAGGTTGCGAAGACGGGGTAGCGCACCGCGCCGCCCGAGCGCAAGGGAGGGGCCATGGCAGAGATTGAGTTTCGCGACCTCGCCCCCGGTGACGCCGGGTGGCTGATTGAACAACACGCGATGCTTTATGCTGCGGATGAGGGCTTCGATGCCAGTTTTGAAGCGCTGGTGGCCCGCATTCTGGCCGATTTCATCGACCATCGCCGCGTGCCGGTCGAACGGGCGTGGATTGCATGGGACGGTAACACACGGCTTGGCTCGATCTTTTGTGTCCACGGACCCGATATAAACACCGCCAAACTAAGACTGTTCCTGCTTGTGCCCGAGGCTCGGGGCAGGGGGCTTGGCCGCCAAATGTTGACCCTATGCCTCAACCACGCCCGTTCCCACGGGTTCAAACGCCTGACTCTATGGACCCACGAAAGCCACCGTGCCGCCTGCGCGCTCTATGAAAAAGCGGGCTTCACCTGCAACTCGTCCAAGCCCGTCCGTTCGTTCGGAGTGGACCTTATCGAACAGGAATGGACTAAGGATTTGACCGCCTGACACCCCTTGCAATCGACAAACCTCGGCGCTATTCCCGCGCCAGTGCATGAGTATGCCGGCGTAGCTCAGTTGGTTAGAGCGCCTGATTGTGGATCAGGAGGTCCCCCGTTCGAGCCGGGGCGCTGGTACCATCCCCACCTTCATTCATTCAGATCGAGCGTGTCGACCAATTCGCGCGTGTCAGACGCGTAGACCCGGATCACGCCGTCATCGCCCACCAACACGGTGTAGCCGTTGATGACACTGTACCCGACCGTTTCCACATCTATCGGGAACTCGAACACGTCCGGGTGCACCAGCACTGGGCCTCGATTGTCGCTCAGGCGGACCAGCATAAGCAAGATCACCGCGCCGACCCCCAGCACCATCATGATCGTCAGTCCTGTCACCAATACCTTGAGGAACCGCAGCGACGGCGGTAGGGGAGGCTCTTGTTCTTCGACAGGCTCAGTCATGTCCGCATCCACGCGCATCGTTTCGGTTACAATCGGCCCCAACCCGGAGCCGCGCCTTGATAAGGCAGTCGCGCGCGCCGTGCCAGAGGGCGAGGCGATCAGCCGCTCACGCCTTGCGAAGTTGATCCCGGCCGGGGCTGTTGCCGTGAATGGCGCAGCGGTCATTGATCCCAAGGCCAAGGTGGCCGAAGGTGATGTGGTCGAGATCACAGTGGAAGAGGCGGCAGATGTTGACACGTTGCCTGAAGACATCCCGCTCGACATCCTGTTCGAAGATGATGACCTGATCGTCGTAAACAAGCCCGCAGGCATGGTCGTGCACCCCGCGCCCGGCTCCCCGTCCGGCACGTTGGTGAACGCGCTTCTGCATCATTTTGGCGGCGACCTGTCCGGTGTGGGCGGCGAAAAGCGCCCCGGCATCGTGCATCGGATCGATAAGGATACGTCGGGTATTCTGGTGGTGGCCAAGTCCGACCGCGCCCATCACGGGTTGGCCGCGCAATTCGCCGATCACTCGATGGAGCGGGAATATTTCGCCGTGTGTCACGGTGTGCCTGACGGGTCCGACCCGCGCCTGCGTGGCGTAAAAGGGGTGAGCTTCGAGGGCGCGGTGCTCAAGATCACCACGCAGCTTGCCCGCCACAAAACCGACCGCCAGCGCCAAGCGGTGCTGTTTTCCGGCGGTCGCCATGCCGTGACGCGGGTGCGTGTGTTGGAAGCCCATGGGCCCGTCGCGCTTGTGGCCTGCCGTCTGGAAACCGGTCGCACACACCAAATCCGCGTTCATATGGCCCATGCGGGCCACGCCCTTGTGGGTGACCAGACCTATGGCGGGCGGCGCAAAGTGTCCGAGAAAACGCCAGGTTCCGCTGCAATCAATGGCTTCCCCCGTCAGGCGCTCCACGCTGCCGTCTTGGGGTTCACCCACCCGGTCACGCAGAAGACACTGCGGTTCGAGGCGCCCATCCCGGCTGATTTCAGAGTCCTTTTGGCGGAAATCGCGCCGTCCTGAAGCTATCTGTGCGCATTTGCACGATATTGTGAGTGCATGAGGCTTGTTGTTCGCATGCGCAGTGCGCTATACCTCCCTTCCGATTTTTGAATTTAACCTCTTGTAAAGAAGTTAATCGTATTTACATGCACCCTAACCGGGCCAAAGCGCCCGTCCCGTGAACAGGGGGACCAGATATGGCCAACTATGCAAATCTACCCGCACCCACTCCGGAAGGTGGTCTGAACCGCTACCTGCAGGAGATCCGTAAGTTCCCGATGCTGGAGCCGGAAGAGGAATTCATGCTCGCCAAACGCTGGGTTGAGCAGGAAGATACCGACGCCGCCCACAAGATGGTCACGTCGCACCTGCGCCTCGCCGCGAAAATCGCGATGGGCTATCGAGGCTATGGCCTGCCGCAAGCCGAAGTGATTGCTGAGGCGAATGTGGGCCTTATGCAGGCGGTCAAGAAATTCGACCCGGACAAGGGCTTCCGTCTGGCCACTTACGCTATGTGGTGGATCCGCGCCGCGATCCAGGAATATGTCCTGCGCTCGTGGTCGCTGGTGAAGCTTGGCACAACGTCCGCGCAAAAGAAGTTGTTCTTCAACCTGCGCAAAGCCAAGGCCCGTATCGGTGCGCTAGAAGAAGGCGATCTGCGTCCTGAGAACGTGGAGCGTATCGCGAATGATCTTGGCGTGACCGAGACCGAAGTGATCTCTATGAACCGGCGTCTGTCGGGCGGTGATGCCTCGCTCAACGCGACAGTCGGGTCCGACGATGAAGGCTCCGCCCAGTGGCAGGATTGGCTGGAAGATGAGGATGCTGACCAGGCCACCGACTATGCAGAACGTGATGAGTATCAGGCCCGCATGGCCCTGATGGAAGAGGCGATGGAAGTCCTGAACGATCGTGAAAAGGACATCCTGACCCAGCGCCGCCTGCAGGAAAACCCGGTGACGCTGGAAGACCTGTCGGGCGTCTACGATGTCAGCCGCGAGCGTATCCGCCAGATCGAAGTGCGCGCCTTTGAGAAGCTGCAAAAGCGCATGCGTGAAATGGCGCGCGAGCAAGGCATGCTTGCCACCGCATAACTCTCGTCCTCCAAGACGAACCAGACGGCCCGTGCGACCTCCCCGCGCGAGCCGTTTTTCGTTTCACGGCTCGTTAACCAAGTTGCCGTAGGTCTGTGTGCACTGGCATTCGAGGGGTGGGGGATACCTGACCTTTCGCCAGTCTGCCGCCGCGCCCATACTGTCTGCACCCCTTCAAAGCCGAAAGGCATGCCAGCCATGACGATCCAAACGCTTCGCCCCCTGTCCCCCACGGCCCTTGTCCGCGCAACCGCCCCGCTCCTCGACGCGATGCACGAACAGGGCGTTTTGGTCTTTGCGTCTCGCCTGGCACATTACGCCCCGGCCTTGGCGTCTTCGGACATGCTGGTTCGCACTGTTTTCGCATCGCTGACCGCCGCAGCCCCCGCAGCTGACCGCCCGGACCTTTCCCGCGAAGTCCTTGTTGGCCTCGCCCTGCATCTGCGCGACGCCGGCATGGCCCCGCGCGGCTACATTGCGATCCACGCGGCCTTTCTCGACGCGGTCGCTGACCGGCTTGGCACCGATCCCGCGTTGACCAGCGCATGGGAAACAGCCACCGGCACGATGCTCGCCACCATGATGGCCGCCGCCCACGGACCGCGCAGCCACACGACCCCTCTGGCAGCCTAAGGCGCACCGCGCTACCAAGGCCCCATGACCAACCATCTGACATGGGGCATCCTTGGCACTGCCCGTTTCGCGCTTGGCACCATGGCCCCCGCCATCCACGCCGCCGCCCGCACCCGCCTGAAATCCATCGCCACACGCTCCCCTGACCGCGCCGCGCCGTTCGTTGAGCGCTTCCCTGGCCTTCAGGTCGAACCCAGCTATGACGCGATCCTCAACGATCCCGAGATCGACGCCGTCTACATCCCCCTGCCCAACGCGCTGCACACGGAATGGAGCATCAAGGCGGCGGAGGCTGGCAAACACGTCCTCTGCGAAAAGCCCATTGGCCTTTCGACCGACGACATCGACCTCCTGATTTCCACTCGCGACGCCACCGGAAAACTGATCGCTGAGGCCTGGATGCCTGCCCATCATCCGCAATGGGCCCGCACCCGCGACCTGATCGCTAACGGCGCTATCGGCACCCTGAAAACCGTTACGGGCAGTTTCTGCTTCGGCGGCCTCGACCCTTCAAACATCCGCCTCAGCCAGGACATGGGCGGCGGCGCGCTCTATGATATCGGTGTCTACCCCATCGGCGGCTTCCGCTTTGCCACTGGTCTCGAACCCACGCCGACCCATGTCGATTGGCTGCTGGAAAGCGGAGTTGATACAACCACATGGGTCGCCATGCGCGCCGGCGACGTCCGGTTCAGCTTCCACCTCTCGATGCGCACAACCAAACATCAGCACATGGCCTTCCACGGCGACAAAGGCACGCTGACCCTGCAAACACCCTTCAATGCGTATTATTGGGGTGAGGCGCAAATTCACCTGACCAAGCCGGAAAGTGAAACGCAGGTGATCCGCTTCCCGCAGGTCGATCAATACGTGGCCCAAGTCGAAAACGTCGCGGCCCACGCCCTCGATGGCACGCCCTTCGGCAACCCGCTCGAATTCACCCGCGGCACGCAGTCCGCCCTCGATGCGATCTTTGCCATGGGGCGCGCTGCGGGTTAAACTGTGCTCGAGCCACCCAGAGGAATGCGAGAATGTCCCGGAACGACGATGAAAGCCTCGACGGTCGCATGAACGGTGAGCAACCCTTGGCCGAGAAAGACAGCCTCATCCAGCGGCTGCTCTACATGATCATCATCGCCTTCATGCTAAGCTTCGCCAGCACAATTCTGACCGCCGTGACCGTGATCCAGTTCATCGTCATGCTGGCGTCCAAGGGCGAGCCAAACGAACGGCTGGCCGATTTCGGCACCGATCTGGGCATCTGGATCGCAAAGGCCGCGCGCTACCAAGTGGCCGCGTCCGAGGTGAAGCCCTGGCCGTGGACGGATCTGGACTAATAGACATCGACTGAGCGCTGACGCACATTAACTGCGCGCCCAAGCCGGTTGACGCAACGCGGCCCACTGCTCCTTCTAACGCACCAACACCAGCAAGCACGGAGCCAGCACCCATGTCCGACGCCCCAAAGATCGCGCAACTCGCCCCCTATGCCGTCGATGTCGAAGCCGGAAAAAACTACTTCTGGTGCTCCTGCGGGGAGTCGTCGAACCAGCCGTTCTGCGATGGCTCCCATAAGGGCAGCGATTTCACACCCGTTAAGTACACGGCGGAAAAGGACGGCAAAGCCTTCTTCTGCGGCTGCAAGGCCACGGGCAACCCACCGCTTTGCGACGGATCGCACAGCAAACTCTGAAAGCTGCGAGGAGAGCCGTCAGGCTCGAGGAGGGGCGGCTTAATTCAGCCGCGCCCTCAGTACCCGCATCAGGTTCCCGCCCATCACGGCGCGCACCTCATCTTCTGTGGCCCCGGCGCGCAGAAGCGCGTCGGTCAAAGCGGCCAATTCCGACGTGTCAAAGCCCACGGTGACTGAGCCGTCGTAGTCCGACCCCAGCGACACGTGATCGACGCCAAGCACGTCAATCGCCGCCATGATCACCCGCGCCACGCCTTCGGGGCTGTCATCGCAAGTCACATCGGCCCAATAGCCGATCCCGATGACGCCGCCGCCCTGATCCATGCCGTTCTGCACGATCTGACGCATCAGGTTGTCGGGGAAATTCCGGTGCGCGTCGCAGACCGACCGCAGGCCGGTATGGCTCACCACCAGCGGAATATCGGTCAACTCGACCACTTCCCGCGCCACCGCCTCCGACGAATGGGCAAGGTCCAGCACCATGCCACGCGCGACCACTTCGGCCACGACCTCGCGGCCAAAATCCGTCAGCCCGCCGTCGCCGACGCCATGGAGTGACGTGCCGACCTCGTTGTCAAAAAAGTGGTGCAACCCGATCAGGCGAAAGCCCGCCTCCTCCAACCGGTCGAGGTTCGCCATATCCCCTTCCAGCGCGTGCGCCCCTTCGATCCCCAGCATGCCGCCGACAACCGCCTCACCTGCCGCGCGATCCGCCAGCAAAGCCTCCAGCCCCGCTTCATCCGTGATTACACGCAACGCCCCGTCCGAGGCCTCGGCAAATCCATACAACCGCTCCGCCTGATAGAGCGCGCGTTCCACAAGGCTGGTCCACGTGCGCACTGGCCACATCTGCCCCATAGCCAGCAGCGTGATGCTGTCCGTCCCATCGCCTGTATTTTCATGGTAATTCTGCCCCGCTGGGCTTTTTGTGACCGCCGTGAACACCTGAAACGCCACATTGCCTTCCAGCAGGCGCGGCACGTCCACATGCCCCCGATCTCCGCGCTCAGTCAGGTCACGGTTCCACAACAGGCTGTCGGCATGCCAATCGCCGATAATCAATGTGTCATGTAATGCGCGTGCCTCATCCGAGACGGGGTAGGGGCCTTGCCAGTTGATCCCGTTGCGCTCGGCCTCAACATAGCCCGGCGCGAAGGTCAGGAAGGCTACCAAGGCCAAAACCACCAACAGCAATCCGCGCCCCAACCATTTCCCGAAAGTCCGCATTCTTGATCCCTCCCGCGTTTGCACCCACGTTACGGAGAGGCGCGATAGGCGCAAGCACGACGTTGCGGGAGTGAAGCCATGGCAGGCGGATGGGCAAAAGACGGCGCGGTCAGCGAACAGATCGAAGCCTCGATCTCCGATGAACTGGCCCGGATGCGTGCTCGCAAAGGCCCGCAAGGCGAAAGCCTGACCCATTGTGCCGATT
The DNA here is from genome assembly GCF_040932485.1 of Gymnodinialimonas sp. 202GB13-11. NCBI lineage: Bacteria > Pseudomonadati > Pseudomonadota > Alphaproteobacteria > Rhodobacterales > Paracoccaceae > Gymnodinialimonas > Gymnodinialimonas hymeniacidonis. The sequence goes on from NZ_JBFRBH010000001.1 coordinate 434,248, forward strand.
GCGAAGAGACGATCCCCGAGGCGCGGCGCAAAGCTATCCCGGGTGTAAAGCTCTGCATTGAATGCGCGACTGATCGTGATGCGAGGCCAGAGGCACGCGGCGGCATCAATCGGCGCGGATCAAAAGACTCTCAGCTCAAATAGGCTCTGAAAGCCCGCAATAGCGGGCCACCCCCGCAATCACCATGCGCGTGGCCTGCTGCAACCGGCCGAAGTCGAGCACATCCGGAATATCCCGGCTCGTCCCATATCGCGGGTCGTCTACGCCCCCGTCATAGAGCCCCATCGCGGGGAAGCCCGTCGCCTCAAACGGCATGTAGTCACTGGCCCAGATGTCGGTGTGCGACGTGTTCAGCGTCGTATAGTCCGCCGCAACCTCCGCCATCATCTGCCCAAACGACGCCGAGGCCGCATCGTTGCCCGCCACGGCATTGCCCATGTCGTATTCCACAATCATCGGCATCGCCGGGTTCGGTGGCCGCCACCCCAACATGTCGAGGTTGATCATCATCTCGATGGGCCACCCTTCGGCCCGCGCGAATTCCGCAATCGCGGCGGAGCCATAGAACCCCTGTTCCTCGCCTGCGAAAGCCATCGCCACGACGCTCTTGTTCAGCCCCGCACCTGACAGGATGCGATAGGCCTCCAGCATCGCGGCCATGCCCGTCGCATTGTCGTTCGCGCCCGGCGCGTTGTTCATCGAATCCTCAGAGGCACTGTCATAATGCGCCCCGATCAGGATCACGCCCCGCGTGTCACTGGCGTCGCCCAGAATGAAATTGTGCCGCGTTTTGCCCGACGGCATCTGGAAGCCAAAGCGCGTTACGTCGCCCTGCAGCGCCATCACGTCGTGCACCCATTCTTCCACCACAGGAAACTGAGGATGGTCCGTGAAGCGGGTCGGAAAGGAGGTCAGCCCGTAGACCGTATTGACCAACACCTCTTGGGAGACCTGATCGACCAAAGCCGCAATCGGATCGCCCTGCGCCCACCCGGGCCGAGCGGCCAACGCAGCCGCCCCCGCCAAAACCATCCGCCGATCCATCATCGCAAAACCATCCTCAGCAAATCCTGCGGCCCCGCGCGGCCTTCCAGCCAATCCTCGCCTGTATCGACAAAACCACCCTTCAGGTAGCACGCAATGGCCACCTTGTTCACATGGTTCACGGTCAAATCCACACAAGGCCGGTCCGGATACTCCGCTGCCAAATGCGCCTTCATCGCCCGGACCGCCGCCGTCGCAATCCCGCGCCCCTGATGCGCGGCCCCGATCATGAACGCCCGCAGGCCCAATGCGCCCTCGGCACAAACGGGAATATCGTAGTGGTACGCCCGGTCGATCTTGAACAACCCAACCGGCGCGCCATCTGCGACGACCCCATGCAGATCAAACCGCGCGGGATCCTCCGCAAAGGCCTCCGCCGGCGTGCCGGAAAACACTTCCTGCTCCGGCAAAACCCGAACGCCAGAAAACCGCGCCTGATCCTCCGGCCCAAGCCGGGCCAGAGTAACCTTCAGGCTCACTCCATCGCTTCCAATTCGTCGATAAACCCTTCGATCATGCTCAGCCCTTTGTCCCAGAACGCTGGGTCGCTGGCATCCAGCCCGAACGGCGCGAGAAGCTCCTTATGGTGCTTCGATCCACCCGCCTTGAGCATGTCGAAATACTTCTCCTCAAAGCCCTCGGCCCCCTCGGCATAGACCGCGTAGAGGGCATTCACGAGGCCATCACCAAACGCATAGGCGTAGACGTAAAAGGGCGAGTGCACGAAATGCGGGATATAGGCCCAGAAGGTCTCATACCCGTCCATGAAGTTGAACACCGGGCCGAGGCTCTCGCCCTGCACCGACATCCACAGCGCGTTGATGTCATCGACCGTCAACTCACCCGCGCGCCGTGCGTCATGCAACTTGCATTCGAAATCGTAGAACGCGATCTGGCGCACGACCGTGTTGATCATGTCCTCGACCTTGCCCGCCAGCATCACCTTGCGCGCGGCATCATCCTTGGCCTCCGACAGCATCTTGCGGAAGGTCAGCATCTCGCCAAATACCGACGCCGTCTCAGCCAGGGTCAGCGGCGTAGACGACAGCATCTCACCCTGACCCGCCGCCAAGCGCTGGTGAACGCCATGACCTAATTCATGGGCCAATGTCATCACATCGCGTGGTTTGCCGAGGTAGTTCAGCATCACATACGGATGCACATCCACAACCGTCGGATGCGCAAATGCGCCGGGCGCTTTGCCCTCCTTCACGCCCGCATCAATCCAGCCATCAGTGAAGAACGGCCGCGCTAGTTCCTCCATCCGTGGGTCAAACGCGGCATAAGCCTCTGACACGACGCGCCGCGCCTCGTCCCAGCCGACCAGCCGGTCCTCTTCCATCGGCAAGGGCGCGTTGCGGTCCCAGACCTCCAGCGTCTCCAGCCCCATCCATTTGGCCTTCAGCTTGTAATAGCGGTGGCTCAGGCGCGGATAGGCGGCCACAACTGCATTGCGGAGCGCCTCGACCACCTCCGGTTCCACATGGTTTGACAGGTGCCGCCCCATCTGAGGTGAGGGCAGCCCGCGCCACCGGTCATGGATTTCCTTCTCCTTGGCCAGCGTGTTGTGCACCCGTGCAAACAAAGGAGCGGTCTCACCAAACTTCGCCGCAAGCGCCTTCGCGCCTGCTTCCCGCCGCTGTCGATCGCTGTCGGTCAACAGGTTCAGTGTCGCCTCGATCCCCATCGCTTCGCCATCCACATCAAAGGACAGCCCCGCAATCTGCTCATCAAACAGCTTGTTCCAGGCCGAGGCCCCCACAACCGACTTGTCGTGCAGGAACTTCTCCAACTCGTCCGACAGCTGGTAAGGCTTCATCGCCCGCATCCGGTCGAACACCGGCTTGTAGCGACCCAACTCGGCACTCTCCGCCATCATCGCGTCGTAATGCGCATCCTCGATCCGGTTGAATTCCAAGGAGAAAAACACCAGCGGCGTGGTAAACGCCGTGATCTTGTCCTGCATGTCCGACATGAACTTGGCACGCTCGCCGTCAGTGGTCTTCTGGTAATAGCGCAGGCCAGCAAACGACATGATCCGCCCCGCGATCACGTCAATCTTCTCATAGCGCAACGTACACTCAAGCAAGCCTGGAGCGTCCAGATCCGCCAGCTTGCCCTCATAGTCCTCCGCAAAGGATCGGCACGCCTCTTCCAACCAATCCAGATCCCGCTTCAACTCGGCGGCATCCTGCCCGGCATAGAGATCGCTCAGATCCCATTCCGGCAAATCCCCCAACGGCATCCCCCCGGCTTCGGTTGCAGCATCAAGAACGGGTGCAGGGAAAGTCAGGCGCATCGGAAATCCTCGAGTCATTTGGTGTGACCACAGATATGCGCCCGGGGCGCGCCACTCTCAACCCGCCCTGTCTTCCATGTGCCAAAAATATCCCGGGGGAGGGCGCCAACGGCGACCGGGGGCTGCGCCCCCATCGCGGGCCTTGGCCCCGCGCCACCCGCGATTTGGTTCAAGCCAAAGCGCAAACTCTCATTCGGCTCAAAGCTCGACGTCGCCGTTTTCACCCACTTCCGGCTCAAACGGAGGCGCGTCGGGAGAGCGGCGAATGATGATATCGCCATTGGGCAACCGTTCGGGCAGTTCGTAGGACGTCACATCATCCATCAACTCGCCCATACGGTTCAGGAACGGCAATACCTCTTCTTCGAAATAGGGCCGGGCCTCTTCCAGCATCGGCCGCATTTCCTCCATCAGACCTTCCAGGATCATCTGCGCGCCTTCGCCCAAAAGGCCCAGACCCTCGCTCAGATCGCTGTCGTCCTGCGCCGCCGCAGGCGTCGCTAACGCCAACGCCCCGGCGGTCAAACTCACTGCTATTGCGTGTTTCATACCCTCAAAGATGGGGGTCACAGGGCCTCAAGATCAAGGCTGACGGGGAAATGGTCAGAAGCGGTCAGGAGGGCATCGCGCACCTCTGGCTGGCCCCAACAGGCCGGATCATCAAACGGATGCCAGATATGCCAGCCCTTTGCGCGCGTCCGCAAATCGGGTGAGACCATCACGTAATCCAAAAGCGCCTGCAGATACCGCCCCTCATGGCGTAGGAAGAACCGCGCCGTCGTGGGCGCGGCGGAAATCCTCGACTGCAAGGCCTGTGCCGCATGGGGGTCGTACATCTGCTGCGAAGCCTCCGCCTCCCGACCCAGAACAATCTCAAGGCCCGAGCGCCCGAACAGCGCCTCGTATTCATCAAGCCCGGGACCGTCATTCAGATCACCGGCCACGATCAGCGCCTCGCCGCGCTTGAGATGTGCCTCCACGCGCCGCCGTAGCCAGATACACTGCGCCAACTGCTTGCGCCTGTTGGCAATCGCCAGCCGCATGACATCGGCCTCGTTGCGCGCGCCGTGGGGCGCTTTCGATTTCACATGCGCCCCGATCAGGCGCAGAGGGCCCACAGGCGTCTCCAGCGCCACTTCCAGCGGCGGCTTGGAGAACTGCACGACATCTTCGGACGCATCAATATCCAGATCGATCCGAAACTCGGTTTCGAACCCCGGCGCGCCGAGGTCCACCGGGTCATGCCGCGCGGTGATCACGTCCGGATCGTACAACAGCATCAACTCCTGCTGGGTGTCGTTGGCAAAGCCCATGCAAACCGCGCGCGCTCTTATGCCGGCTTCTTCCGCGAAATTGCGCAGCGCGGCAACGCCGTCGCGCCCCCGCGAGCAATCCGGCGCCTCCACCACTAAAACCGCGTCGGCGTCGAGCGCGCGAAACACCGTGATTAGCGCTTCCGTCTGCTTCGCCTTGGTCACATCCCGCCGACCCGACCAGCTATCGTCGCGGATCAACCCGCCCGCGCCATCGAACAGCGTGTGGAACCATTCCACGTTATAGGTTGCGATCCGCATGGCTGTCTCGCGCGCCTCTGTCTTCCACTGGTTTCAAGTACTCAATAAAACCGACCAACCTCACGCGGCCCGGCCCGCCTGTATTTCTTCCCAGGCCCGGTTGATCGCCTGCATCCGCCGCTCGGCCAGCCGCACAGCCTCCTCCGGCACGCCGCGTGCAATCATCCGGTCGGGATGCGTCTCTCGCACCTCGGCCCGCCAGGCGTCACGAATCTCATCAAGACCGGCGTCCGGTGAGACTCCCAGCACCGTATAAGGATCAGGCCCATAATCCGGCGCATGGCGGGCGCGCAGGCGCTCGAATGCAGGCCGTTCCATCCCGAATATCTCGGCTACACGCGCCAAAAAGGCATCCTCGGCCGGGTGGTATTCGCCATCCGCCGCCGCGATGTGAAACAGCCCCTCCATCAGGTCACACAAAACGCTGTCGACGCCACAGGGCTGGCCCTCGACCCGAAACATCCGCGCAATGCGTTCGGCATAGGTCTCAAACCCCGCCACATCCTCGCGGGCCATGTTGAACACGCGAGCAGCGGCAGGCTCATCGGCGGGGGGTATGTGGAAGACCTCGCGGAACGCCGTCACCTCATCGCGCGTCACCAAACCATCGGCCTTCGCCATCTTCGCCGACAACGCGATCACGGCGATGGTGAAGGCAACCGTCCGCTCCGGTGGTGAGCGCAGGCGTGAAAAGACCTCTGACAGGCCTTCCCCCTGGCGCAGCGCTTCCAGCGCGTCTGATATGCGAGACCAAAGCGACATATCAGGACTTTAGCGCGGTCTTTTGGGAAACGTCAGGCCGAAAACGCTCACAGCATCTTCTGCATCAGCACAAGGTCCAGATATCGCCCGAACTTGTGTCCGGCTTCCGGTACACGGCCGACCTCAACAAAGCCCATCGCCGCGTGAAAGGCCAAGCCGCCCGCATTCTCACCTGAGATGCCGCCGATCAGCGATTGCGCCCCGTCCTCGCGGGCGCTGTCTTTCAGCGCTTCCAGTAGAGCACGTCCAAGCCCGCGTCCCCGCGCCGCGTCGTTCAGGTAGATCGCGTGCTCCATCGTGCGCGCATATCCGTCGCCGCCCCGGAATTGCCCATAGGTCCCAAACCCGCAGCAAACCCCGTCGATCTCCGGCACGAACACCGGCTGGTCGGCCAGGACCTTGGCGATCTGATCTTCGGTTTTCGGGGCAGAAGTGAACGTGATCGTCGTCTCACGGATCACCTCATTCCACAGCGCCAGAACGGCGGGCAAATCTTCAGAAGTTGCGCGTCGGATCACAACGTCACCACACCGCCGCTTGTACGCAAAACCGCTTCGATCCGGGGCGTTTCCGCGTAGTCAATCATGATCCACTCGTCCGTCAGGATGGGCTCCAGCGCCGCCCGCAGCGCGTCTGGCTCAGGCGTCAGCAGCCGCAGATCCGCCAATCGCACCCCTGTATCCTTCAAAACTGGCGGCGGCGTATCCCATTGGATTAACGCGGGAAACAGCCCGTCAAATGGCGTCTGCCCCGTCTCGGGCACCGCCATGCGCCACCGCAAATCGCCGCGCTCCAGCGACCACGGAACACCACAGCCCTCCGGCGCGGCGGCCAAAGCGGCCTCCAGATCATCACACCGCGCCGCCCAATGGGTCAGCCCCGTGCCCGGCCCGCGCGCATCCAGATTGTACCAGCGCGGCTGAACCGGCGAAGTCCCTTCAGGGTCCACCGCGATCACCTCGAAATAGGCATCCGACCCCAGTGAGAGCAGCCGATTATGCGTGCCCATCGCCGCGTGCTGCCCGCCGGGCAGAAGCTCTTGCCCCAGACGCGCCTCAACATCTGCCACGCCTTCAGCCAAATCGCTGGTTGTGACGACGATATGATCCAATGTCAGCATGGCCCTGTCGTAACCGATGCCCCGCAGGTCGGAAAGCCCGTTGCACGCCGATAGACCTCGTGTCCAATGCAACTCATGACCGATGATCCCAAAGCCGCCGCTCGCAAAACCGCTTTCGCCGCTCGCAAGGTCGCCCATGCCACCGTGCAGGCCACCCCGGCGACCGAGCACCTGCTGGCCACCATCGGCCCCGCCAAGGGCAGCATCATCGCGGGCTACATGCCGATCCGCACCGAAATCTCACCCCTGCCAGCGATGACCGCCCTCCACGCCGCAGGCGCGCGCCTCTGTGTGCCGGTCATCGAAGCCGCAGGCCACCCCCTCGACTTCCGCGAATGGACGCCCGATTGCGCCATGGAAAGCGGCCCGTTCGGTGCACAAGTTCCGGCAAAGGGCGACTGGCTCACCCCCGATACCCTCATTGTTCCGCTTGTGGCCTTTGACGCGCGCCTCAAACGCCTCGGCTATGGCGGCGGATTCTACGACCGCACGTTAGAGCGCCTGCGCAACGCCGCCCCCACCCGCGCCATCGGCTTCGCCTACGCCGCGCAGGAGCTGCCAGATGTCCCGCAAGAACCCACCGACCAGCCCCTCGATGCGCTGGTCACAGAAAACGGCAGGCTTGCCCCGCCGCCCACAGCGGAATAACTCCGGCAAATGCGTATTCTCTTCCTCGGCGATGTCATGGGCCGCGCGGGCCGCGCCGCCATCACCAACCGCCTCGCCCAACTCAAAACCGACTGGCGCGTCGACTTCGCCGTGGTGAATGGCGAAAACGCGACCTCGGGCTCGGGCCTTTCCGGCGCCCATGCCAAGACCTTGCTCGACGGCGGGGCCGATTGCATCACCCTCGGCGATCATGCCTTCGACCAGAAGGATATGCTCCAGTTCATCGAGACTGAGCCGCGCATCATCCGCCCGCTCAACTTCTCCGCCCAGGCCCCGGGCAAAGGCGCGCGCCTCTTCGACGTGAAAGGCCGTAAAATCCTCGTGGCCCAAGCCCTCGGCCAGGTCTTTATGAAGCGCCCCTTTGCGGACCCGTTCTCGGCCCTTGAGGCTGCGCTGAAGCAACTCGGTGGCCAAGCCGCCGCGCGCATCGTCGATTTCCATGCGGAGGCGACGTCAGAGAAGATGGCCATGGGCCACTTCCTCGATGGCCGCGCCTCGCTTGTCGTGGGCACCCACACGCATGTCCCCACCGCCGACGCGATGATCCTGCCCGGCGGCACCGGCTACCTGACCGACGCTGGCATGTGCGGCGACTACAATTCCGTCATCGGGATGGAGAAAAGGGAACCACTCCGCCGCTTCCTGACCGGCATGCCGAAGGAACGCTTCACCCCCGCCGCAGGTGATGCGACCCTTTCGGGCGCCCTGATCGAGACCGGCGCAGACGGCAAAGCCACCAGCATCACCCCGATCCGAGAGGGCGGGCGGCTGCAAACCTCCACTCCATGAGCTACAGCCGAACGACCCTGATCGCAATCCTGATCGGCATGGGCGCGGCCTGGGGCATCACGCAACCGCTGTCCAAGATCGCGGTGTCCGAAGGCTACCGCGACATCGGCATCATCTTCTGGCAATTCGCCATCGGGGCGGGGCTTCTGGGCGCGCTCCTCTTGTTCCGCCGTAAACCCCTGCCGATGCAGCCCGTCCACCTGCGTTTCTACCTGTTCATCGCCCTGATCGGCACGGTTCTCCCTAACTGGGCCAGCTTCACCGCCGCCGTGCATCTGCCCGCTGGCATCCTCTCCATCGTGATCGCTACCGTGCCGATGATGGCGCTACCCATCGCCGTGGGCCTCGGCATGGACCGGTTCTCGCCGGCGCGGATAACCGGCCTGGCCCTTGGCCTCGTCGCCATCGTGCTGATCGCGCTGCCCGACACGAGCTTGCCCGAGGCCGGCATGGCCGTCTGGCTTCCCATCGCGCTGATCGCACCGTTCCTTTACGCCTGCGAAGGCAACATCGTGGGCAAATGGGGCACCTATGGCCTCGATGCGATGCAGGTGTTGGCCGGGGCATCCATCGTGGGGATGATCATCTCCGCCCCGCTTGCGTTTCTGACGGGCGAATGGATTAACCCCCTCGGCCCGTGGGGCGCGCCGGATTGGGCGATCCTCGGCTCCTCCATCGCCCATGTGGCGGCCTACGTCACCTATGTCTGGCTGGTGGGCGCAGCAGGCGCGGTCTTCACGGCGCAAGTCGGCTATCTCGTGACAGGCTTCGGCATCCTCTGGGCGAAACTGATCCTCGGCGAAAGCTACAGCCCATGGGTCTGGGCCGCTCTGGCGCTGATGATGGTGGGCCTCTTCCTCGTCACCCCGCGCCCAGGCGCGGCGCAGCCCGCGCAATAACGCGCCTTGCCGCCGCCACCTGCCTCCGCCACACTCGCCCCAACGCTTCCAAGCTGACGGCCTGACATGCTTGACCTGCCCCTCTCTCAGACCAGCGAAGGCCTGCTCGCGCTAGCGGTCCTGCTGACCATGTTCGCCCTCTTCATGTGGGAGAAATGGCCAACCGAGGTCGTCGCCATCGGCGGCACGGCCACACTGCTGGTGCTGGGCCTTCTGCCATACGAGGACGCGATAGCCGTCCTGTCGAACCCCGCGCCGTGGACCATCGCGGCCATGTTCATCGTCATGGGCGCGCTCGTGCGCACCGGCGCGCTTGACCGCCTGACCAAGTTCGCCGAAGCCAATGCGAAGGCCAAACCCGCCGTCGCCGTGGTCAGCCTGCTGGCCTTTGTCGCCGTGGCCTCCGCCTTCATGAACAACACGCCCATCGTTGTCATCATGATCCCGGTCTTCGTCCAGATCGCCAAGATCCTCGGCCAGTCGCCCTCCAAGTTCCTGATCCCGCTCAGCTATGCGGCCATCATGGGCGGCACGCTCACGCTGATCGGCACCTCCACCAACCTTCTCGTCGACGGCGTCGCCCGCGCTGAGGGCCTAGAACCATTTACGATCTTCGAAGTCACCCCCATTGGCCTCGTCGTCGTGACCTGGGGGATGCTGTACCTAACCCTCATCGGCCGCCGTCTCCTGCCCGACCGCACCTCCATGGCGGCCCTCCTGGGCGGGGGCCGTTCCCGCCCGAAATTCTTCACCGAAGTCGCCGTCCCCGAAGGCTCCGCCTTGATCGGGCAAGCCGTGCAAGAGGTTGACCTTTTCAAACGCGAGGGCGTGCGTCTGATCGACGTCCTGCGCGGTGATGCCTCCCTCCGCCGAGATCTAAAGGGCGTGGAGCTGCAAGAAGGTGACCGCGTCGTCTTGCGCACGGAGATGTCCGAAGTCCTCAGCCTGCAAGAGTCGAAAGACCTCAAGACTGTCGACAAGCTATCCCAAGTCGCCACCGCCACCGTCGAAGTCCTCATCACCCCCGGCTGCCGCATGATCGGCCGTTCCCTCGGCGCACTGCGCCTGCGCCGCCGCTACGGCGTCTACCCGTTGGCCGTGCACCGCCGAAACCAGAACATCGGCTCGCAACTCGACGACCTGATCGTCCGCGTCGGCGACACGCTCCTACTGGAGGGCGACCCCGCCGACATCCAGCGCCTCGCCGCAGATATGGACCTGGTGGACGTGAGCCAACCGTCCGAGCGCGCCTACCGTCGGGGCAAAAGCCCCATCGCCATCGCCTGCATGATCGGCATCGTGGTGCTTGCGGCCTTCAACGTGGCCCCCATCCTCGCGCTCGCCATCACCGCCGTGGCCATCGTCCTGCTGACCGGTTGCATCGACGCGGAAGAGGCGTTTTCCTTCATCGACGGACGCCTTCTTGCTCTGATCTTCGCCATGCTAGCCGTGGGCGCCGCGCTGTCGCACACCGGCGCCGTGGACGTCATCGTGGATCAGGTTGCGCCCTTCCTCTCCACCGCGCCCACATGGGTCCTGCTGATCGCCGTCTACTACCTCACGATGGTCCTGACCGAGCTCGTCTCCAACAATGCCGTCGCCGTCATCATGGCCCCCATCGCCATAGCCCTCGCCGCCGCCGTGGGCATCGACCCGCGCCCTCTGGTCATTGCCGTGATGATCGCCGCCTCCGCCAGCTTCGCCACCCCCATCGGCTACCAGACCAATATGCTGGTCTACGGACCCGGCGGCTACGCCTTCAGCGATTTCGTGCGCGTGGGCCTGCCTTTGAACCTGAGCCTTGGCATTGTCGTCTGTTTGGCGATACCGCTGATCTGGCCCCTTTGAGAAAGTGATTTCATGACCCGCTTGCTTCTGATCCTCCCCGCCGTCCTCTTGGCCGGCTGTCTGAACACCACACCACGGCCCCAAACGGTCACGGTCTCCGCCACGGGGATTGAGGTCCAAATGTCCAACCGCCAAACCTGCATCGGCCCCGCACCTGTGCCGGGGGCCAGCTGGTCCGGCACCCTGCAAGGCTGCGACGCGCCCTATCCCTACCGCGTGACGCTGGACGACAGCGGCAACCCGCTGCGCGCGGCGCTGGAGACGGGAGCCAGCGCGATTGGGGTCACGCTTGCGCCTATCGCCGATGTGGAAATCGACGGGCCAGCTGGAAATACCTGGCGGTTCGAGTCTCCCGAACCCAGCCGTTTCGAAAACGACTAGCGGCTCTCGACTTCGCTATGCGCCTTCGGCGGTTGCGCTTTGGCTCCGCCAAATCGCCCGTCGCGCGCGCTCGCCTTCGGCTCGCGCGCGGCAACCCGGCCTCTGGCCGTGCTGCGGTACTCTACCGGTGCAGGGATTTGTAGAAAGAAAGCGAGAGAAGCCACCCGGGCTAGCCGCAGCCATTCCTCCCGGGCGCCTTCCACTGGTACGGCCATCGGCTCTCCAGCCTGTACCGCATCGTTAAAGTGCCGCGATTCTGGTTAAAGCAATGTGAATATGGGCTTCCACTGGTCCAACAATACTCCCGCCGGAGGCATCTCACGCCCGCCACCAAGTGCTACTGTTTGGGATCATCGGAAACGCTTCTACCAGCGGTTATGGGAGTCCTTTTTTGAGTATTTGAAACCAGTGGAAGACAGGGTCGCGCGCCGCCGTCAGGCCGAGCGCGCCCGGCGATTTGGCGCAGCCAAAGCGCAAACCCTTATAGCGGCCAGACCAGCAGGATTGTCGGGATCGACACAGCGATCACAAGCACCTCCAGCGGCAAGCCCATCCGCCAATAGTCGCCGAAGCGGTATCCGCCCGGCCCAAGGATCAGCGTGTTGTTTTTGTGCCCAATGGGCGTGAGAAACGCCGCCGAGGCCGCCACGGCCACGGCCATCAGGAACGGGTCAGGGGAGACGCCAAGGGACTGCGCCATCGTGATGCCGACTGGGGCCGCAACGATCGCGGTGGCCGTATTATTCAGCACATCCGACATGGTCATTGTCACGACCATCAGCACGGTCAGGATCGCCCAAGCGGGCAGGCCCTCGGTCAGGCCGACCAATGCACCCGCGATCAGCTCGGTGCCGCCGCTCGTTTCAAGCGCCGCCCCCAGCGGGATCATCGACCCAAGCAAAACCACAACGGGCCATTCGATATGATCGTAGATTTCGCTGAGCGGAAGGATCTTCAAAAGCACGTAGCTGACCGCGACAATCCCCAGGGCGATGGGCAGGTATAAAAGACCAACTGAGGCCAGCGCCACGGCCGCTGCGAACAAACCAATCGCGGCCCAGGTCTTGGTGTCATTCGTCACTGTCAGGCCACGGTCCGCCAGCGGCAGCCCACCAAGCCAGCTCACCACATCTTCGGCTCGGTCGGACGGCGTCAGCAGAAGCAGGATATCGCCCGGCTCCACCACCGTTTTGCGCAACCGTTTGGTGATCCGCGTGCCTTTGCGGGCGATCCCCATCAGCGTGGTGCCCTGCCGCCAGCTCAGGCCCACGGCTTCTGCCGTCTTGCCCGCGATCCGGCTGTCGCCTTGCACGACCATCTCGACGAAACTGACACCGTCACCCGTCACCCCTTCGGTCCCGCCACCACCTGCAGGCTCAAGGTTTTGGCCTACGCGGAATTCGTCCAGCGCTTCGGGCTCAGCTTCCAGAACCAGAATATCGCCCTCGCGCAGCTTCAGATTGCGCCCCATTCCAAAGCGGCGCTTTCCGTCCCGTAAGATCCCTAACAGCGCCACGTCCGCCTCAGCTGCAGCCCCCTCCAGATCGCGCAGACGCGTATCAGCGAGCTTCGATCCCTCCGGCAGGCGAAGCTCTGCGATGTACGGTTCCAGCTTGCTCAGTTGTTCGCCCACCCCGGAATCCCGAGCGGGGATCAGGCGCCAGCCGAAGAAGGCCACAAAGGCGAGGCCGACAATGGCGGCCACCCCGCCTACCGGCGCGAAGTCGAACATCTTGAACGGTTCGCCCAAGCTGTCTTCACGGATCGTGGCGATGATGATGTTGGGCGGTGTCCCGATCAGGGTGACCATGCCGCCGAGGATCGTGGCAAATGACAAGGGCATCAACGACACCCCAGGCGACCGCCCCGCTTTGCGCGCCGTGGCGATGTCCACCGGCATCAGAAGCGCCAGCGCCGCCACGTTGTTCATGAACGCGCTGAGCACCCCGCCGATCCCACCCATGATCGCGATATGCGCGCCCAAAGATCGGCTCGCATCGACCAGCGTCCGCGTGATCAGGAACACCGCGCCAGACCGCACCAACCCGGCAGAGACCACCAGCACCAAAGCCACAACCAGCGTGGCGGGGTGCCCGAAACCCGCAAATGCCTCGGATGGCTCTACGACACCCAGAACGGTGCCCGCCATCAGCGCGCCAAAGGCCACCATGTCATACCGGAACCGTCCCCAAAGGAGCAGGCCGAACACGATACCGAAGAGGGAGAAGAGGATGATTTGGTCTTGCGTCATGGCCAAAGCCTATCCGCCAACACGCGGAGCGGGAACCGGGAAAACAGAGCGCCGACGGATCCACGCAACCCACCCGTGTAACAGCCATCCAACCGGAATCGGAGGCCCCATGATCAAACTCACCATTATTCTCATCGCAGGGGCACTCAGCCTCTCAACCCTGCCGTTTTTCTGCTGATATTTCACCGGTGTCACATCCCTGTCAGCGATCCTCACGCGCCTGTGTTCCGAAGGTAAGGCCAGCCTCCATGCCGCGCCTCAAGCGGGTCTGCCATAACACTCCCATCGAAACACAACACACCCCGCAAGGAGACACCAATTGACCCGCAAGACCACACTCACCGCCCTGGCAACCCTCGCTCTCATCGCCATCTCTGCCGACGCCGCGCTGGCCGATTGCTACTGGCCCGTCTACCGCTCCTGGTAAGTCCTCCTCTCCCAAGTCGCGTTCCACGCTCTCTCCCTCCCTGTCCTTGTCGAACGCGCAGCAAACGCGGGCCGTCCCCCTCCGGCCCGCGTTTTCTTTTGCCGAAATCCCTCCGCCCATTGCCCCACTCTCGCCCCTTGGGTATGACACCCGCCAAACCGCAGTCCGAACGAAGGATCAACGCCATGGCCGGCCACTCAAAATGGGCGAATATCCAGCACCGCAAGGGGCGTCAGGACAAGATCCGCGCCAAGCTCTTCTCCAAGATGGCGAAGGAGATCACCGTCGCCGCCAAGATGGGCGACCCCGACCCCGAAAAGAACCCGCGCCTGCGCCTCGCCGTGAAAGAGGCCAAATCCCAATCCGTCCCCAAGGACGTGATCGAACGCGCCATCAACAAGGCCACCGGCGGGGATGCCGAGAATTATGATGAGATCCGGTATGAGGGCTACGGCCCTAACGGCGTCGCGGTGATTGTCGAGGCGATGACCGACAACAAGAACCGCACCGCATCCACGGTCCGTTCCACATTCTCCAAGAACGGCGGTAATCTGGGCGAGACCGGCTCGGTCGGCTTCATGTTCGAACGCAAAGGGCAGGTGACCTACCCGCTCTCCGCCGGCGACGCCGACACCATCATGATGGCCGCGATCGAGGCCGGCGCCGAAGATGTCGAAACCAATGAGGGCGACGGCGACGAGGATCCCGGCAACCACATCGTCTGGTGCGCCGACACGGACCTGAACGAGGTCTCAAGTGCTTTGGAGGCCGAATTAGGCGAGTCCGAGTCCACCAAACTCGTCTGGCGCCCCACCACCACGACCGAGCTTCAGCTGGAAGACGCGCAAAAGCTGATGAAACTCATCGAAGCGCTGGAAGACGACGACGACGTGCAGAACGTCACGACGAACTTCGAAGTATCCGACGAGGTCATGGCACAGCTCGGGGCGGAGTAGAGCCACCCACTTTGACAGCGAACAAGCGGGTGCACAACGGCGCACCCGCCTCGCGATCGACGGGCCCAAGTCTGTTTCTGGCTGGCAAATGATTGTGGGTGGGTAGCATGCGTGCGCTGCCAATACACAGCCTACTTCGTTACCTCGTCAAAGCTGACAATCCATTTCATACAAGCCTAAGTGGCTTAAGGACGCCAATATAGCTTCTTATTGGAGCTAAACGATGCGTGCATGCAGATTTTAGCATTTCAATCAAGAAAAGAGGGTGAAGGACGAAAATAGTCTTCTTCCTGCGCTGTCGAAGACACCGAAACAAAGGTGTCGCATACGCTGACCAAAGGCTTCTGCTCAGCGTAAGCAAAAAACAATTCTTACCTACGCCTGCCATCGCATGAACAGGCAAGGGAAATGAAGAGTTGACACTAAATTCGCAGGCGCACACCATCTCGGTCTAAATAATTGTTGATATTCAGAGAATTTGGGTTGCGCAGTGCCAGTTGAAGTTGCCCAGCTGTTTGGGGCTGTTGTTTCGAGCGTTGGGTTATTGGCAGGGCGTTTGCCGGGTCTGAAGCGTCATGTAGAGAACCGGTTAACCCTTTCGCGCGCCCTTGGGAAATATCGAACCCCTGCAAATGATCACCTACGCCGCGCGTTACGTCTCAGTTGGCTTAGGGCAGCGACCGCGTTGATGCATGACCGGCTTAGTTGGGCCCAAATCTATCCAAATGCTGAGGGTGCTCCACAGCTCGTCGAGTTTGCGCCAATTTTTGAGGCCTTGCAGTCAGAGATCGTGAACAAAAATTTACGGCTTCGTGACGGAAGCTCAATTGGACCGAGTGCAATTGATGAGCATCTGGACCTGCTGATCGACAACATCTCTGCGCCCCTCGCGGGTCACGAACTCGGCATTGATCCAGAGAGACTGTTTTCGAATACTCTGGCCGAGCTTTGCGGCATCAAAGAAAGCGAGATCCCGGTTGTTTTGCGCCGTGCCGCTAGTGAGGGGTTGCATACGCTTCACGGCGAACCACGAGACTTTTCTCATCTTTTCGCCGATGAATTCGCATTGGTTCTCCAAGACAAAACACATTATCCTGAGGCGGCAGAGTCTTTTCGGGTCATTCAGACCAACGCCATCGCTGAACTTCTGGGTGAACTAAAGGCTGACTTGGCTAACCAAGCTCGCGAACAGACTTCGCTCGACCCTGTTTTCGTCGAACAAGTGTTTCATGACACACCGCCTGACTGGTTTGCGCAGGAGCTTCAAGTCGAGTTTGAGAAACTCGACCGCTCACTTCGCGAGATCAAGACCGGCGTTAAGGGGCTCCATGGTGAAATCCAGGAGTTTCGAAGCGAAATGAAGGCGCGCCTGCCCCTGAAACAGGATTATAGCACGCTCGCTAGTCATACGCCGACTGAGACAAGATCTGTGATGTTTGCAGGGTCATTGGAGACGGATATCAGGTTCGAAGATGCGGTCACGCGCATCAAGGATAAGGTCTCACGTCGAGCGTCTCGGATCTCTGATAGCTCTAGCGTAGTGCCCGTCTCATGGGATTTCGGTCGGTCTGAACGAGAAGAGGCCCATGACGGGGATTATGCAAAGTCTGAAGCTTGGACGACGTTGAATGACGAGGTAGTCGGCGCTGTCCTGTTTCTGGGCGCGGAACTCTCGCGCGTTATCTCGCCAGATAGCCGACTCTTGGATCAGCTAGATACAGAGGGTTGGCTTGCAAGTCGCGACGCCGGCGCTGATGTTCATGGGAAATTCGATGACACGTTGGGCATGTCGGAACGGGACCGGCGCGAGTTCGTTCGCACGCGAGGCGGGATAGAATTCTCCTACGAAACCCGATTTGCCGCTGAGTGTATGCTGCGAAGTATTCCGCTGATCGTTGTCCAGCTGACCTCGTGCACGGACGAAGAAAACGCGACAGCAGGTTTCCGAAAGTTCCTCACTGAAAACGGGATCGAGATTATCGATTTCATTCGCCTCGGTCGGGACATGGACTGGGTCGGCGACTTTGTTTTGAGTTTACCTGGTATCAACGAGGCCAATCTACCAAACCCCTATCGTGGGCTTGATTACTATCAAGTCGATGATGCGGACGCGTTCACCGGGCGGGCGCGGGAAGCGGCGTTTGCCATGGCCGATATCAGCCTGGCAGTGAACGATGGAAAGCCAATGATGCTCGGCGTAACGGGCCCAAGTGGTTGCGGCAAATCCAGCTTTATGCGGGCGCGAGTGGCAGCCGAAGCGCTCGAAGTACATAACCTGTCGCCGCTCGAAATGCGCCCCACAGATTTCCAATGGGGGGAAAACGCTCGGGTGAATTGTCTTCCCGTGTTGCTGGCCAAAATTGGGTCGCTCATCGGCGTCGCGCCACCAAGGCAGTTCACAGGGCCGACTGCGCCTTCGCCGCTTTTGCTGCAGCCGGTGGCAATCAAATGGCTGGATGGACTGATGAATAGCAGCACGCCGCCACCGAAGCTGTTGATCTGTATTGATCAGTTCGAAGAGATTCTCGACGATCTCAGCGAAGGGGTGAATGAGAACGATTGGCGCGCACTTATCCGGATTTTGCGTCATCTGTCACAGAAGTTCGCATGGCCGTTAGTTTTCACGCTCGAGGATAGCCGGAAAGAACGCTTTGCAGACCTAAAGGAAGACTTGGGTTTTCAAGACTCGCACATGCTGGAGTTACCGGACACGGACGAGCGGTTTTACCGTACACTAATTGAAGAACCCTTCCGAAAGTCCGGCATCGACCTCGATTTGGAGATTGTCGATGAGTTGATCGGCGAGATCAGAGCGTTGCAAGACGATACTTCGATTTCGGCTTCGCCGCTGCCATTGCTGTCGCTTCGGCTTTATAGCCTGTTCCACGACCTTTCACCGCGCGCGCCCAAAAGTGCGCAAGACGGACGTCTTGGCGAGACCTTCAATCGATTGCGAGTGACTAAATCGGACCTCGGAGCGTCATCGCTTGCGCTTGGTGACATGATGGCAGATTTAGCAGAAACTGCTTGGATCAAAGGGGAGGGCGGCGATGACGAGGAAGACGTCGGATCATTCTTACGCCCCTTGGTGCGCATTTCGATCGTTCCAGACCAACCCGAACAGGGCAAACTCGTGCTCAGGTCAATCCTGGCGCGCGGCTACCGTAGTGAACAGAAGCTGCACGACGCTTTTCGAAGACTGCGTTTATTGGTGCCCGCTGCAGGTGGGCATAGGTTGGTACATGAGGCTGTTATCCGGCGTTGGCCCAAGGCTAGGGCGTGGTTTGACGCCGATCGCGAGGACCTTGCGCGCGAGGCGAACATGCGGCGCGCTGCACTCAACTGGGATGAAGTCGACAGACCCGGAGAAATCGACCCCGATGAAAAGCAAATCGAAGATGCAGCCAGTGTCCTTAAGCTTCATGCACGCGATTGGTCGTGGGGAGAGGTATCCCACCTAAACGAAGAACTCCGCTTGATACGCGAGTATGCGCTTGCAACGTTTCAGTACTCTAAAGCCCCGCAAAAACTGGTGCATAAGGATAAGCCAAGGGGCGCACATGTACATGTCGCCGCCAGCTACGGTTTAGATGATTTGCTGAAACGCTTCATAGAGATTGAGCCGGACTGCGTGCACAACACTCAAACGAAGACAGGCACAAGCCCTCTAGCCTCGGCTGGTTGGTCTCACGGCTCAACCGTAGAATTGCTTCTTGAGAACAACGCCAATCCAGCAAATGTCGACATCTACGGGTTCACAGACCTTGATAGCGCGGTATGGGGTGAGCAAGATGACATTCTCGATCTGCTTCTCCGGCATGTTGACCCGAGCGAATGGGATGAGAAGCGCGCTAATCCACTTGGTGGCGCCGCGCGCCGCGGGCGCACTGACATCGCAGAAAGATTGGTGCGGGCGGGCTTTTGTTTCAATCAGCGCTGCTATGGCGGCTGGGCTCCGATCCACCAAGCATCATTGTGTGATGACGTCGAAAGCTTCCGCTACTTTTGGGATAAAAGCGACCCCAGCCGCAAAACCGATGGAGGGTTCACGCCACTACACATCGCAGCGGCGAACGGGCACGTCGATCTCGTGGAAGAGATCTTGCGCCACGACATCGGGGCCGAAATGATGTACGCAAAAGATGTTTACGGACGCACACCAGTGATCTTGGCAGCATGGTTCACGGAAGCGGAAATGCTTGCTTATTTGCTTCCGTTCGTAACCAAAGACGCACTTGCTGTTGACGGACCGACCTTCGAAGGTTTCACCCCGCTTCATGCTGCGCTGTTCGAGTATTATCAAAACCCGGAATCCAAGCCGGAGCATTTCCGTCGCCGCATTTTCAGCGTAGTGAAAGCACTATTGGAAGACCCAGACCTCGACGTTTCCGCAAAGGCCAAAATTCAATCCAACGTATTGAACGATGCGGGTGAGGTTACTGCTTGGGAAATGGCGCACGGGCTTCCAGAGGTGCAGCGTGCCATCGCCTTGCATCGGAACTTCCCGATGGAACTCTTGAAGGAGCTGCGAAAGGCCGATCGGATCAAACAGCAAGAGCGGTTCTGCAAAGAATTGTTCGACGCCGCGAAAGCCAAGAACCAATCACTCTTTCAACGGCTCTTAAACCGAGAAACTATCGAAAGACAAAATCTCGATCAGAAAATCGAGGGCGACTCAGAAAACATCTCTACTGGCCAGCTGCTGCTGCGGAACGGCTGGGACAAGCTGTTCCTCCAAATGGTCGCGAAAAACCATATTGATCCTTGGGAAGCGTCTACGAAATTCCCGGGGCTTTACCTTGATGCGCTGCGAAACGGACGTCCGGACGTCATCAGGGCCATCGAAGACCTAGTCCCAGATAGCATGCCGTTTGCAGCGGCGTACTCCGTCCTCGTGGGCACGCGCCATGATACGAAGGACAGGGTGAAGGACCCTGACGATCGGGTCCTCAAATTCGTGCTCCACCATCTTGACGAAGAGACCGCGACACAACTCATTCTCAGCATGTCGCATTTCGGTGATCTAGACCTTATCGCCAAACTCAAGAGTGTCGGCGGTGACAGCGAAGGCCGTGATCATTGGGATCGCGCTTATACTGATCTCTTGCCGGATGTGGCCCGCGCCGAGTTCGGGCTCGAACCGGCAGAAACAACAGGCTCGCCCCGCGGTGATAGCCTTTTCTACCCAGATGCGGAGGGCTGGGAACCGTTAGGCAATCCCGGTATCGTTGCCAAGTTGGAAATCTTGGACAACCAAGCGCCAGCAGACCAAGTTACGTGGCATCAGCGCCAACTGCCCTTCTATCCCGGCGCAGAAAAACTGCTGCTGCGTGCCACGCATCCGGAGTGGCCAGACGGGGCCTATATTTATTACCTCAGCCACGGCCGAAATCTATACTGGCTAAATGGAACATCGCCGCCCATTCATGAATTCAACGCGAAAAGTGAAATCGCTTTGACCGTCGAGAACGCGCTCGAGTACCTCCGGTTTTTTTGCTTCTTTGTGCGAGGGGAAGAAGGCCCGTTCTACGTGTTGGATGGTCGTGAAGCGATGTATATTCCGACTTCGCTGGACCGCCAAGAAGCGGATAGCATTCACAACAGGTACAAAGCACCCCGTCTTTATGGAGTTATGGACAACGGCCACATCAAGGCCAGCTCGCTGATTTACTACTCCAACGCCGTTTTTGTCGGAGACTTCGTCATCCATCAATCTGGAATGATTGAGCTTATCGAAGATGAGCCGGTTGTGTCGGATCTGTCTCAGAAAGTGCACGCGCCACTAGCGCTACATTCCGACTAAGTCGCTAAAACCAATAGTGTTTTGTTTGGCCGTTGCTTTAACTTTCCGCCCCTCAAGACTTCAACTTGAAGTTAAAATACTGTTGAGTCCGTATGTGCAGGTATTCTTGGTTTAACGAAGACACTTTTTTGGATCGCTTTATCACGAGGTATCCGTCTTCTCGGAAATACAGCTTGGAACTCTTTGTCTCCATTGTTCCCTTGGGGCGGTCCAAAGCGGTCAAGGTCCAAGCGCAGGCGGCGCTTTTATGTTGCACAGGGTAAGGCCCGATCTTGGTTCGGTGGCAATGTCCAGAACGCAGGCTCGGACAGCAGCACTCGAAAGCCGTGCTCAAGGACCTTTGGAGGCCGTTCGCTACAGCCTTCGTTCCGGAGTGTGCGTGAAACTCAGCAAGCCTCTCAACTCATGGTTAACACTTGCCTAAAAAGAGTTTTTCATACACTTTTCAATACCTTAACCTCCTTGCTCACGCGTGAGTAGCGCGCCCATCACCCCTCGACACCATCGCCCCTTCCGGTTAGGCAAGCCCCTCCCGACCCACCCATAGACGCGCCCCCCATGCTCCCCATTTTCACCGCAGGCTTCGCGCTCTCCTTCTCGCTGATCCTCGCTATCGGCGCGCAGAATGCCTTCGTCCTGCGCCAAGGCATCCGCCGCCTCCACGTCGCGCCGGTCGTGCTGGTCTGCTGCCTTTCCGAGGCCATTCTGATCTTCGCAGGCGTCGCAGGTTTCGGCGTCATCGCCGAGGCGGCGCCGTGGGCGTTGGAGGCCATGCGCTGGGGTGGTGCGGCCTTCCTTGTCGCCTACGGCCTGCGCAGTCTCTACGGCGCCTTCACCGCCGATGATGCCCTCAAGGCCGAGGGCACTGCCGAGCAAAGCCTCACCGCAGCGCTGACCACTACGCTTTTGCTCACTTGGGCCAACCCCCATGTCTACCTCGACACCGTGGGCCTGATCGGAGCGGTCGCGGCCACTTACGGCGAGGGTCGTTGGATATTCGGCACCGGAGCCCTCACCGCCTCCTGCGTCTTCTTCCTCATCCTCGGCTACGGCGCCCGCGCGCTTGCTCCGGTTTTTGCGAAGCCCAAGGCGTGGATGTGGCTCGACGTGATCGTGGGCGTCACGATGCTGGCGCTGGCGGTGAAACTGGCGTTGAACCTCTGATCGAAGGGTGGTCTTGTGCCCCGCAATGGACACGCCCGCCACCCCTGACATTCCGGCCCAACCCATAGCCCGCCCGGGCTGGGGCCTGTTCTGGATGTTCGTGACCGGCCTGTGTTTTGTAACCGTCACCGCCTCCGTCAAGATGGTAGGGGACACTGTGCCCTCCACCCAGGCTGGGTTCCTGCGCTACGCCCTGGGCCTCATCTTCCTCGCTCCAATGATCCCCTCGGTACGGCGCGCGAGCATTGACCGGCGCACAGGTGGGATGCTGTTCGCGCGCGGCGCCTGCCACGCGCTCGCCGTTTCGATGTGGTTCTTCGCCATGACCCGCATCCCGATCGCGGATGTTACCGCGCTCAACTACCTCAACCCGGTTTATGTCATCCTTCTGGCGGTTGTGTTTCTGGGCGAGCGTTTGGGCCCATGGCGCATCGCGGCGGTTTGTGTAGCCTTTCTGGGTACGCTCATCATCATCCGCCCCGGTTTTCGCGAGATCGATACTGGCCACATCGTGATGCTGTTCGCGGCTGTCGCCATGGCGGGCAGCTACTTTCTGGCAAAGATCTTGTCACAGAAGCTCGCCCCGGAAGTTGTGGTCTTCTACTTGTCCGTCCTTGTGCCCATCCTTCTCGCTCCGGTGGCCTGGGCAGTCTGGGTTCCCATCGGGTGGGTCGATCTGGGCTGGCTGTTCGTCTGCGCGCTTTTCGCGACGCTTGGCCATTACACGATGACATTGGCTTTCCGCGCAGCGCCGCTGACCGTCACTCAGCCCATCACCTTCCTCCAACTGCTTTGGGCCACGCTTCTGGGTGTCCTTGTCTTCGGCGAGCCAGTGGACGCTTTCGTGGTTCTTGGTGGCACGATGATCATCGCTGCGGTCACGTTCATCACGTGGCGGGAAGCGATGCGGGCAAAGCGTTAACCTTTTGTGGTCGCCTTAAAATTGTGCAGGGCGCCGGTATACCGCCCATGTTTGCCCTAACTTCAATGCTGCACCGCCGCATCATCCGCCCATAGGTTGTCCGACCCCGGCCGGTTTCTTTCGTGTGAAAGAACACGGGAGAACGACATGACTTTGGAAGGCATCATTTTTGGCGGCATGGGCTCCATCGCGGAATGCGCCGAGATGGATCGCGAAGCTTGGAACGCGGCGTTTCGGGCCCATGGGCTCGACTGGGATTGGTCGTGGAGCACCTATGCGGGCCTGATGCGGGCAGGCGGTGACCGCCAGCTTGTGTCAAGTTACGCGGCGGAGCGTAGCGAACTCTGCCCGGTTCAGCCTGAGATTCTGGATGACACGCACCAGAAGCACTTCGCCTCTATGCTAACCGGAAGCCTGCCTTTGCGGCCGGGGGTTGCGCGGACGATGGGCTGGCTTGCGCGCGCTGGTGTGAGCATTGGGCTGGTGAGCCGGTCGGGGATTGGACCGGTTCGGGCACTCTTGACCGCGACGGCGCGTGCGCGGGCGGGCATTGGGTTTGACGTCGCCGTTTTGCGCGATGATGTCAGCCGCTTGGCTCCGGATCCAGAGGCCATGACGCGCGCGACACAGGCACTGGGTGTGGGCCGATCACGCGTCTTGGTCGTGGCCGACACGCCTGCGAGCGCGCAGGCGGCGCAAGATGCAGGGCTCGCCGTGCTGGCCTTTCCGGGCTCGTTGGCCGCAGAGATGCCAGAGGATTTTGGCACATTGCCGTCAGCCAAGGTGCTGAGCCCAGAAGTGCTAACGGCCGCTTGGCGCGGGGCGCTGGATACGGCGGCGGAATAATTCGCCTCAAAGGCGTTGATTTGACCCAGCGCAAAGCGGAGTGATGCGTGCGCTGGCACCATTATGGCAACCAAAACAGACGGAGGTTGCCTGACATGTCGCACACGCCCCACGAACTGGCCGACGATTTTCCGGATAAGGTCGATACTATCCATGCTCTGAAGCAGTCGGATGCGCATTTTGCCAAATTGGCCGAGGCCTATCACGACGTGAACCGGGCGGTTCACAGGGCGGAAACGGGGGTGGAGCCGGTGAGCGATGTTGCAGAACAGGACATGCGGCGCCAGCGGATGGCCCTAAAAGACGAGATCGCGGGGATGTTGGCCAAGGCCTGAGCCGCTTTGTCAAAAGGAACGGCTGCGCCGTACGATCCTTGTTTCGGTTCAGCGCTTGCGCGCTGAACCTTTTAGGTTGGGGACGCTGTCCCCGTCCGGCGGACGCCCCCTGAGGTATTTTTGACCAGTGGAAGGCGGGATGGGTTCAGGCGGTTTCCGAAGGGCCTTCGACATGGGCCTGGAAGCGTTCAAAAAACTGATCGGCCATCTTGGTGGCGAAGCTGTCGACAAGGCGGGAGCCCAGTTGCGCCAGCTTGCCGCCGACCTTTGCGTCGACATCGTAGGTGAGTTCGGTTCCGCCTTCGGGATGGTCGGCCAGAGCCACTTGTGCCGCGCCCTTGGCAAAGCCCGCAACGCCACCCTTGCCTTCGCCCGAGATAGTATAGCTGGTATTCGGGACGACATCGGAAAGCGTCACCTCGCCTTTGAAGGTCGCTTTGACCGGGCCGACCTTTTGTTTGACGACGGCAGAGAAGCCCTCCTCCGGGGAGCCGGTCAGCTCCTCACAGCCGGGGATGCACGCCTTGAGGGTTTCGGCATCATTGAGCGCGGCCCAGACCGTTTCGCGGTCGGCGGCGATGTGGCGGCTGGCGTGCATTTCCATGGGGCGGCGTCCTTTTTCGATCTGGTTTCAGGACGGTAGCGGGCGCGGGTTTATGGGGCAACCTCGTAGGGCAGAGTGCCGCGTCGGTTAGGATCGACGGTGAGTTGCCGTTCGAGCGGTGGAACCGCGCGTTGGTGGCAGCCCTGGCGCTCACAGATGCGGCAGGAAATGCCGATGGGCTGTGGGGCGGCTGTCAGATCGAGGTCGTCCGCATAGACGAGGCTTTGAGCGTGGCGCACCTCACACCCTAGCGAAATGGCGTAGCGCCGTGTGGGGCGACCCCAGGCACCGCCGGATTTGGAGACATCGCGGGCAAGGATGACGTAGCGCGCGCCGTCCGGCGTTTCGGCCAATTGGCGCAGGAAGCGACCCGGAGTCTCAAACGCCTGATGCACGTTCCAAAGCGGGCAGGCCCCTCCAAAGCGCGCGAATTGCAGGCGGGTGGCGGAGTGTCGTTTGGTGACGGTTCCGGCCTGATCGACTCGGGCGAAGAAAAAAGGAATGCCCTTCGCGCCGGGGCGCTGGAGGGTGGAGAGGCGGTGTGCGATCTGCTCGATCGAGGCGGAAAAGGTGATCGACATACGCTCAAGATCATGGCGGGTATCCTGTGCGGCCTCGGCGAAGCGGGTATAGGGCATCAGGCAGGCCCCGGCGAAGTAATTCGCCATACCGATGCGGGCGATTTCGCGGGCGGTGTCGGATTGGAAGCGGGCGAAGTCGAGCGTGGCTTCAATCAAGTCGTGTTGGCCCAGAAGCGCGTATTGGTGCAGCAGTTGGAAACGTTGAGTTTCGGGGGCGGCCTGGGGGCTGAGGGTAAGGGTTTTGGTTGCGGGGTCATAATGGCGTACGCCCTGGCCTGCTGCATGGCGGATGGTGAGGCCGCGATCTTCGAGGACCGCGGCCGTATGGGCGGCCAGATCGCCGGTGGCACGGGTCGCGAAGCGTTCGGCAGCGCGGTCGACGGCGTCGATGTAATTGTCGGTGTAATGGAAGAAGTCGCGCACCTCCTCCCACGGCGAAGCGGTCGTGGAAGGGGCTTGGCCGAGGGCTTCGTCGAGGGAGGCAAGGCGTTCATGGGTCTGGCGGTAGGCGCGGTGAAGGGCGAGGAAGGCGTGGGCCAAGGTGGGCGCGTTGGCGGCGGTCAGGCGCAGGTCGGCGAGGTTGGGCTGATCGTCTGTAAAGAGCGGATCGGCCAGCGCCTCACGCATGTCGGAGACGAGGCGGTCGGTGTCGGACGCGCTGAGTTCCGTCACGTCGACGCCGAAATCCTGTGCAAGGCCCATCAGTACGGCGGTGGAGAGGGGGCGGTTGTTGTTCTCCATCTGGTTCAGGTACGGCAGCGATATGCCAAGCTTGGCAGCGAAGTCCTTTTGGGTGAGGCCAAGGCGGGTGCGAACCGAGCGGAGCTTTGCGCCGACATAGAGCTTTTGCGTGGGCATTGGGTTGTTCCTGACTTTGCAGCGTCAGGTTTGCGGATTTGCAGGCTGTTTGGCAAGGGATGGGGTGACGCTCGCCGATGGCTTCGCCCCACCCGCCATCCCGCGCTCAAGTCTGTATGACCTGCGCCTCGCGCCGGATCGTGTAAAGGATTGCGACCACGCCAAGCACCGAGGTCGTGAGCATCATGATCAGCAGGGGATACGCGCTGTCGCCACCGGTGAGCGCGACGCCTGCAAGTGCAGACAAGCTGGCGCCACCGGCCAACATGATTGCGCCGCCAAGACCTGAGGCCGTGCCCGCCAGGTGGGGGCGGACCGACAGCATTCCCGAGGTCGCGTTGGGCAGGACCATTCCGTTGCCCAGGCCCACAAAGGTCGTGAAGCCAAAGAACACATAGGCATTATGGTAGCCCGCGAAGAACAGCAGAAGCGCGGCGCCGAGGCCAATCACTGTTATGAGGGCGCCGTAGAGGATCATGCGGTTAATGCCTAGGGCCGTTGAATAGCGCCCTGAAATGCCGTTTCCGAAAAAATAACCCAGGGCGGGCGCGCCGAAGAAAAGGCCAACTTGCGCGGCGGAAAGACCGAACACTTCGGACCCGACAAACGGTGCGCCGCCGAGGTAAGAGAAGAAGGCGCCGGAGGCAAACGCGGCGCAGGCGCAATAGCCCCAGAAACGGCGCGAGGCGAGCAGTTCAGGATATTCACGGAATTGCGCGGCGAAGCTGGAAGAGGTGGTTTGCGCAGTTTCCCCCAGATCGCGGTGGATCAGGCCAAGGACCAACACGCCAAGCACCAGCAGCAACCAGAAGTTCGCTTGCCAACCCAGGGTCTGGTCAAGGAAGCCGCCGATTGCAGGGCCTATCATGGGCACAATCGCCATACCCATGGTCACGTAGCCTATTTGAGAGGCGGCGTTTTCGGCGTCGTTCATATCGCGGACGACGGCGCGGCCGAGCACAAGGCCAACCACGACGACCGCCTGCATCATGCGAAACAGAAGAAAGGTTTCGATATTTGGTGCGAGCAGGCAGCCAAGCGTCGCCAGAAGAAAGAGGACAAAGCCGCCAAGCAGAACGGGACGGCGGCCGAAGCGGTCTGAGATGGGGCCAATCAGCACTTGCAGCACCGCGTTCACCCCGAGGTAGAGCGAGACGGACAACTGCATCACGCGATATTCAGTGTCGAAGAACGTGGTCATTGCGGGCAGCGATGGCAGGAAGATGTTCATCGACAGCGCGCCAAGGCCCGTGATCACGATCAGCGTGAAAATGTGCGGAGGGGTGGTGCGATCCAGAAACCGAACCGGTCTGTGTGTGCTCATGCAGGCAGGGGTAGGGGAGGCGTGGAGAGAGGTCCAGTGCCGAGAAAGGTGTATACCGGTTTGCGAGTTTGCAAAACATGATCATCTGGCGCAAGAAAATTTGCAAATATTCAGGATAGTGCTGGCCGATGCTGCGGCGCAGCTTTAGGTTCCGTCCCAATTCAAAGGGAGTTGGGACATGAAAGATATCGTCGAACAGCTGGAAGACCGTCGCGGCCAAGCCCGATTGGGGGGTGGCGAAAAGCGAGTTGCCGCTCAGCACGCAAAGGGCAAGCTGACGGCACGTGAACGCATCGAACTGCTGCTCGATGAGGGCTCGTTCGAAGAATACGATATGTTCGTCGCCCACCGTGCGACTGAGTTCGGGATGCAGGCCAATAGACCGCCCGGCGATGGTGTCGTCACAGGCTGGGGCACGGTGAACGGGCGCCAGGTTTACGTGTTCAGCCAGGATTTTACGGTCCTCGGTGGCTCCGTCTCCGAAACCCATGGTCAAAAAATCTGCAAAATCATGGATATGGCGATGCAGAACGGCGCGCCGGTGGTGGGGATCAACGATTCCGGCGGCGCGCGCATTCAGGAAGGCGTCGACAGCCTCGCGGCTTACGGTGAAGTGTTCCAGCGCAACATCGAGGCCTCGGGCGTGGTGCCGCAGATTTCGATGATCATGGGGCCCTGTGCGGGTGGTGCGGTTTATTCACCTGCCATGACGGACTTCATCTTTATGGTGAAGGACTCCTCTTACATGTTCGTGACAGGCCCCGATGTGGTGAAAACGGTCACGAACGAAGTTGTGACGGCTGAAGAACTTGGCGGTGCATCGACGCACACCAAGAAATCCTCCGTCGCAGATGGTGCCTTTGAGAATGACGTTGAAGCCTTGTCCGAGGTGCGCCGTCTCATCGACTTTCTGCCGCTGTCCAACCGCGAAAAGCCCCCCGTCCGCCCATTCTTCGACAGCCCGGACCGTATCGAGGAAAGCCTGGATACGCTGGTGCCCGCAAACCCAAACCAGCCTTACGACATGAAGGAATTGATCGAGAAGATCGCGGATGAGGGCGATTTCTATGAAATCCAGCGCGATTTCGCGGGCAACATCATCACCGGGTTCATCCGACTTGAGGGTCAGACCGTTGGTGTGGTGGCAAACCAGCCGATGGTGTTGGCAGGAGTTCTCGACATCGACAGCGCCAGGAAAGGCGCGCGGTTTGTGAGGTTCTGCGACTGCTTTGAAATCCCGATTCTGTCACTGGTGGATGTGCCCGGCTTCCTCCCCGGGACGGCGCAGGAATATGACGGTGTGATCAAGCACGGTGCGAAGCTGCTGTTCGCATATGGTGAGGCGACGGTGCCGAAGGTCACGGTCATCACGCGTAAAGCCTATGGCGGCGCGTATGTGGTGATGGCGTCCAAGCATCTGAAAGCAGATGTGAATTACGCTTGGCCCACCTCTGAGATTGCGGTGATGGGGGCCAAGGGTGCAGTGGAGATCCTGCATCGCGCGGATTTGGGGGATGCCGATAAAATCGCGGCCCATACGGCGGAATATGAGGATCGTTTCGCAAATCCGTTCGTCGCCGCAGAACGGGGGCATATCGATGAAGTCATCCAGCCCCATTCGACGCGCCGCCGCGTTTGCCGCGCGTTCGCCGCTCTGCGCCGCAAGAAGCAGGATCGGCCCTGGAAGAAACACGACAACATTCCGCTCTGAGGGGAGGCAAAATGGCTCGAATTCTCCTTCTGATCGCAGGTCTTGGCTTGATCGGTGCTGCCGCCTACTGGTTCCTTGCGGCGCCGAGTGCAGCGGAGATTTGTCCGCTTGATGACAGCCGCACTGCCCCGTCGGGGCGGACTTTGGACCTGTGTGACGTGGTTTACGAGATACAGCCCAACAATGATGTGTGGGCGGTGGTGCGTGTGTTAGATGCCGGATTGCAGGCCAATGCGGGCCAAGATGACCATGATTGGGTCTGCGAAACCTGGGGTCTTGCGGCGATGGAAAAAGAGCCGCGGCCGACACGGGTTGTGGTGCAGATCATGGCCGAGCCGTTTGTGCGCGGTGAGCCTGCGCCGGGGATAACTCAGGCGATCGAGGCGTACTCTGCCCCGGGTGACACTTGCCAGTGGGAGCTTTTGTGATGCGCTCTCAGTTCTTTAGTCTGCGAAGCTCAACCACCCCGTCTGGTGATGCAGTTGAGTCACAGACGCCATTCCTTTGTGGAAAGGTCTGTGGAGAACTTCGCAGTCGATGTATCGTCCCTGCTAGCTGCACACATGCAGCTGTACCTCGGATCGTGGCCGGGACATCCGGCCAACAGCCAGCTGGCCCGGTCACACCGCGAGGCAAAAAGAAGAAGAAAACGGCACGGGCGGAATTGCAGACGCCACCCATGTCGCTACGGCAGGTCGTAAGGCACTATCCCCCAGTGTGCCTGAGCAGACCGTTTCCCCTAACCGGGCGAGGCGTGAGCCTTGCCCGGTTTTTCCATGGGGGCGTTCGCCCATGTTGAAGCACCGAGGCTTTCCCGGGCGGCTTCCGGGGACGGATTACCAGTTCACGATTCGGCGCGACAACAAAGCGGGTGCGACCAAGCTGGTTGCCCGCGAACGCTTCGCGGATCGCAAACCTGCGGACCGTCGCGCGGATGCAGGGTTCATGGAAGCGCTGTGGATGTATTTTGGAGATGAGCCGTTCGAGCGCGGCAATCTGGACGCTGGCCGGTTGAGTTGGTTGTTTGGCCGTGAGGTCATTGCGGCTGAAGACCCGTTTGATCCTGAAAGCTACGACGCGCTTCTACGCATCGACGAGGGCCGCGCCCGTGCTTCGTTTCCCGAAGCCTTCGATGGCACCGGCATTTGGGAGGGGTGATCGGCATGTTTTCGCCATCGGTTAACCAATTTGAGCGGGGCGTCGCGCACACCGCAACGCGGGCGTCTGCCCCTCTTTCGCGCACTGCGAATCCTGTCATGGTCATCGTGCCGACCACTGTCCCCAGTTGTTTTTACCCGGTCGGCACCCACAAGACGTGTTACCCTTCCCCTTTAAGGCGGTCGGCTGGTTTCCCCAACCGACCGCCTTTTTTTGCCCAAAAGCGCCCGGAGGAAATCCGGACTTATCCACAGGGCAATCCGGGTGTAAAAGCGGTTACACGAGGTAATTCGACAGGAGACGCATCAAAATGCGCACCAAACTCACCATTACTGCAGTCTTCACGGCCATGCTTGCCGTTTCGGGCTGTGTCGCATCGGATCTCGAACGGGCGGGCGTTGGCGCCGTTGTCGGCGGCGTCGGAACGGCCGTTGTCGGCGGATCGGTCGCCACGGGCGTTGTTGTGGGCGCAGCCGCGGGCGCGCTGTGCGACGACGTCAACCTGTGCTGAATTAAACGCCGGGGCCACGCGCCCCACCACATCTGAATTCGAAGGCCATCAGGGTGCTGCCAGCACCCCGGTGGCCTTTTTCGTTTGCGCGGGCGGCAAGACCCGCAAGGAAGGGACGTAAGATATGTTCAAGAAGCTGCTGATCGCAAACCGGGGCGAGATTGCCTGCCGTGTTATCAAAACTGCAAAGCGAATGGGGATCCCCACCGTTGCCGTTTATTCCGACGCTGACGCGCAGGCGCTGCACGTAAAGATGGCCGACGAGGCCGTGCATATCGGCCCGCCGCCCGCCGCGGAAAGCTATATCGTGATCGACAAGATCATGCAGGCCATCCGCGACACGGGCGCCGATGCGGTGCACCCGGGCTACGGCTTCCTGTCCGAGAACAAGGTCTTTGCTGAAGCGTTGGAGGCCGAGGGCGTCGCGTTCGTTGGCCCGCCCGCCAGCGCGATTGAAAGCATGGGCGACAAGATCACCTCCAAGAAAATCGCGGCGGAGGCCGGGGTGTCCACGGTGCCGGGCCATATGGGCCTGATCGAGGACGCGGCCGAGGCCATAAAGATCTCGGGCGAGATCGGCTATCCGGTGATGCTCAAAGCATCTGCTGGCGGTGGCGGAAAGGGTATGCGGATCGCATGGAACGAAGGCGAAGTGGCCGAGGGTTTTCAGGCGTCAAAAAACGAAGCGGCGTCCAGCTTTGGCGATGACCGCATGTTCATCGAAAAGTTCGTGACCCAACCGCGCCATATCGAAATTCAGGTTCTGGCCGACAAGCATGGCAATGCGATTTATCTTGGCGAACGCGAATGCTCGATCCAGCGTCGCAACCAGAAAGTCATCGAAGAGGCCCCGTCACCGTTCCTCGATGAGGCCACCCGCAAAGCCATGGGGGAGGAGGCTGTCGCGCTCGCCAAGGCCGTTGGCTATACCAGTGCGGGCACGGTGGAATTCATCGTCGATGGCGAACGGAATTTCTACTTCCTTGAGATGAACACCCGCCTTCAGGTGGAACATCCGGTGACGGAGCTGATCACCGGCGTCGATCTTGTTGAGCAGATGATCCGCGTCGCGGCAGGGGAAACGCTCCCGATGGCCCAGGAAGATGTCACGCTGACGGGGTGGGCGATTGAAAGCCGCCTTTATGCCGAGGACCCTTATCGGAACTTCCTGCCCTCCATAGGGCGCCTGACGCGCTATCGTCCGCCGGTCGAGGTCGCCGCAGGCCCGATGCTGACCAACGGCAAATGGCTGGAAGACGGCCCCCAGGGCGAGACGGCGGTTCGTAACGATACCGGCGTTTATGAGGGCGGTGAGATCAGCATGTACTACGACCCTATGATCGCTAAGCTGTGCTCGTGGGGCAAAGACCGCGACGCGGCGCTTGAGGCGATGCGCGTGGCGCTCGATGGGTTCGAGGTGGAAGGGATCGGCCACAACCTGCCCTTCCTGAGCGCCGTGATGGACCATCCGAAATTCGCCAGCGGTGACATGACCACAGCCTTCATCGCCGAGGAGTATCCCGATGGCTTTGAGGGCGTCGACCTGCCTGATGACGCTAAGCGCCGGGTGGCGGCGGCAGCGGCTGCGATGCACCGGGTTGCTGAGATCCGCCGCACTCGCGTTTCGGGGCGCATGGACAACCATGAACGCCATGTGGGCGATGAATGGGTTGTGAAGTTTGGTGGCGAAATCCCGTGGCCGCTTGTCGTTAAGGGCGATCACGATGGAAGCACGATCACCTTTGCCGATGGCGCCCAGATGCGGGTCGAAGGCGATTGGGTGCCGGGACAAAGCCTTGCACGGATGACGGTCGACGCCGCTCCTCTGGTTTTGAAAGTCGACAAGATCCCCTCCGGCTTCCGGCTGCGGACCCGCGGCGCGGACCTGAAGGTGACGGTTCGTACCCCGCGTCAAGCTGAGTTGGCCGAGAAGATGCCTGAAAAACTGCCGCCCGATACTTCGAAGATGCTGCTCTGCCCAATGCCCGGCCTTGTCGTGAAGGTCGATGTAGAAGAGGGGCAGGAGGTGCAGGAAGGCCAAGCGCTTTGCACTGTTGAGGCCATGAAGATGGAGAACATCCTGCGCGCTGAGAAGAAGGGCGTGGTCAGCAAGATCAATGCAGGCGCGGGCGACAGCCTTGCCGTGGATGACGTGATTATGGAGTTCGAATGATCCAGTGACCGACTGGGACGCACGCATATGGCAGGCGGTCATTGCCGGCGTATTCATCGGATCAGGATGGTTCGTGAATGGCTGGCTGGATCGCCGTGCAGCGTCTGCGCTCAGGCGCGAAAAGCTGCGCGATATGCATCGTGCGATCTATGCGGAGATCGGGAACTATTTGGCGAACCTGTGGGATGAGGACCGGCTTCAGGCCTATGCCGACGCTATGCTAGACCGGATGCGGGCGGACGCGGAATTCATCCCCTTCATCCCGCGTGAGAAAAGCGACACCTTGTTTGAGGCGTTCACGACCGAAATCCATGTTCTGCCGCGATATACGATTGACCCGATCGTGGCCTATTACAGCCAAGTAAGGGCGATTTCATCGCTGATCGACGACATGCGAGGGGATGGCTTCAAGGCCATGACGCAGGATCGCCGGATGGCGATGTACGCCGATTACATTGAGATGAAAAAGCAGGCGCTTCAGTTCGGTCGCTACGCGAACGCAATGATCACTGCCTATGCCGAGGGCGGCGCAGATCGTGCGAAAGCCGAAGCCAAACGTTTCAGTAACCCGGTTGCGGACCCGTCCGACCGGTCACAGGGATAGGTGTGTAGGTGTTCTTGTCCATGACACATCCATTCGTTGCTGATGCTTTGAACATAGAGCGTCGTGGCCATTCTCACAAGGATTGCCGGATTTATCCGCCTTGCCGAAGCTCTTCCTGCCGTAGCTGGAAGTTGTCGATGGCACGGATGATCTCACGCACGTCGCGCGGGGCGGGACGGCGCAAACCGACTGTGCCGTCCTTTGAGATCACGACAATGGAAAAACCGCGCGGCCGGAGGGCCGTGCGAATGTCCGACCGTGCTGATGGGTCAGTGTCGACAATGATGACGACGTCCCGCTCCAGCAGGGCATCGCCGCGTTCGGTCAGCAATTCCATTTGCTCGACAAAGCGAGGATCGGCGGGTGTATCGGCAAAAACGACGATCGGCCGCGCGACCCACTGGAATTCCTCCAGCGTCAGGCCTGCTGCATCGCGCGGGGCCAATGGGTCGACTTCGGCCACGACACCTTCGTCCGGGGCGTCGTCGGCCATGGCGATGGTCGCATCGCTTGCTTCCTGCGCCGCCACAGGCAACGGGGAAAGGGCCAGAAGGGCCAAGAGAAACAGGCTGTTGGGTCGCATGGGTCCTCCAGTTGCAACAGATATAGGCAGGCGCGCGTGGATTTCGAAGGGATTAACGCACCAGAATGTGACGTTGACCGGATATTCATGGATTTGGCGGAATTTGGGCTGGAGCACGCCCCGGATTCAGCCAAAGGCCCATGCGATGGATGTGATCCTTCATGTCGGCGCACACCGCACCGCCACGACAACCTTCCAGCACCATCTTGCCGCAAATCGCGGGGCTTTGCGTGCTGCGCGGGCGACCTATTGGGGGCCAAAGGTTGTGCGCGGTGGCCTGTTTCGCACGATGTCTGGCGGCACCGATCCAATCCTGCCATGGCAAGCCAAACGCGCGGCGAAACGGGCGGCCTTGCGGAGCGAAGCCTTGCGGCAGGATGGCATAAAGCGCTTGATCATCAGTGATGAGAACATGTTGGGCAGCCTGCGCAACGTGTTGGAGGATACGCTGCTCTACCCCGGCGCCGGGCGGAGGATTGCTGAATTTGCGCAGGGGTTTCAGAAGCATAACCTCACGATTGGCTTAGGCGTGCGGTGTTATTCGCATTGGTGGACCTCGGCCCTGGCATTTCGCCTGATGCGGGGCGGGCCCTTGCCCCGGGCCGATTTGCGCGAACGGATGGTTACGCAACCGCGCCGCTGGCGGCACATTGTCGAAGAGATCGCGCGTGCGGTTCCGGATGCGCGGTTGGTGGTTTGGACACATGAGGCGCTGTCGTCGGCGCCGCACCTCCAACTGCACGCCTTGGCCGATATCGCGACAATCCCGGCAAGCCTGCCGATCCTGAATGCGGCCCCGCGTGGGACTGAAGTCCGACGGTTCATGACCGATTGCGGCCTGAATGCGGAAGAATTCACCTGGCCCGACAACCGTTTCATGCCGTTTGAGATGCATGAGGCCGACGCATTGCGCGCCCAATACCAAGACGACCTGACCTGGCTGGCCGAAGGGGCTGGCGGGTCGGCCGATTATATCGATGCGATGTCGGCACAGACCGACGCGCAGACAGTTGAAGGAAGAGGATCATCCGATGACGGAGAACACCGATACTTGGCGTGAGCTGGCCGAAAAGGAACTGCGTGGGCGTCCCCTCGATGACCTGACCTGGAACACGTTGGAAGGCATCGACGTGAAGCCGCTCTACACTGCGGCGGATGTCGAAGGTCTTGGCCATGTCGGCACTTTGCCCGGCTCTGCGCCGTTTACGCGGGGTGTGAAGGCCACGATGTACGCGGGTCGTCCGTGGACGATCCGGCAATATGCGGGCTTTTCGACAGCGGAGGAATCCAACGCCTTCTACCGGCAGGGTCTGGCAGCAGGCCAGCAGGGGGTCTCGGTCGCCTTCGATCTGGCAACGCACCGCGGCTATGACAGCGATCATGAGCGCGTGGTTGGCGATGTCGGCAAGGCCGGTGTGGCGATCGACAGCGTCGAGGATATGAAGATCCTGTTCGACGGTATCCCCCTCGATAAGGTCTCCGTCTCGATGACGATGAACGGCGCGGTGATCCCGGTTCTGGCGTCTTTCATCGTGGCGGGGGAAGAGCAGGGGCACGACAAGGCGCTTTTGGCCGGAACGATCCAGAACGACATCCTGAAAGAGTTCATGGTGCGGAACACCTATATCTATCCGCCCGAACCTTCGATGCGCATAATCTCGGACATCATCAGCTACACCTCTGATAACATGCCGAAATTCAACTCTATCTCGATCTCCGGCTATCACATGCAGGAGGCCGGCGCGAACCTGGTGCAGGAGCTCGCCTATACCATTGCCGATGGCCGCGAATACGTCCGAGCCGCGATGGAGGCGGGCATGGATGTTGATAAATTCGCCGGCCGACTGAGCTTCTTCTTCGCCATCGGCATGAACTTCTTCATGGAAATCGCGAAGCTGCGCGCCGCGCGAACGCTCTGGCACCGCGTCATGACTGACTTCGGGGCGAAGTCTGAACGTTCCAAGATGCTCCGCACCCATTGCCAGACCTCTGGCGTGAGCTTGCAGGAGCAAGACCCCTACAACAACGTCGTGCGCACCGCGTTCGAGGCGATGAGCGCGGTTCTGGGCGGCACACAGTCGCTGCACACGAACAGCTTTGATGAGGCCATCGCGCTCCCCACGGAATTCTCAGCCCGGATCGCCCGCAATACGCAGCTGATTTTGCAGGAAGAAACTGGTGTCAC
This sequence comes from Gymnodinialimonas sp. 202GB13-11, assembly GCF_040932485.1. Classification (NCBI taxonomy): domain Bacteria; kingdom Pseudomonadati; phylum Pseudomonadota; class Alphaproteobacteria; order Rhodobacterales; family Paracoccaceae; genus Gymnodinialimonas; species Gymnodinialimonas hymeniacidonis. The sequence continues at coordinate 470,629 of NZ_JBFRBH010000001.1, forward strand.
AAAGGTCGTCGACCCGCTGGCAGGCTCCTACTACATCGAAAGCCTCACCAATGAGCTGATCGAAAAGGCCACCGTTCTGATGGACGAGGTCGAAGAGATGGGCGGCATGACCAAGGCCGTCGCCTCGGGCCTGCCCAAATTGCGGATCGAGGAAAGTGCCGCCCGCCGTCAGGCCATGATCGACCGGGGCGACGAAGTGATCGTCGGCGTCAACAAGTACCGCAAGGACAGCGAGGACCCGATCGATATTCGCGAGATCGACAACAGTGCCGTCCGCGAAGCACAGGTGGCGCGCCTTGAACGGATCCGGGCAGAGCGGGACAGCGCGGCCTGCGATGCTGCATTGGCGGAACTGGAACGTGTGGCGAAGGAAGGCGGCAACCTGCTTGCTGCCGCAGTTGAGGCTGCGCGGGCACGCGCAAGCGTGGGGGAAATCAGCATGGCGATGGAAAAGGTGTTCGGACGTCACCGCGCCGAGGTGAAGACATTGGCGGGTGTCTATGGCTCGGCCTATGAGGGCGACGAGGATTTCGCGGCCATTCAGGGTGAGGTTGAAACTTTCGCCGAAGCCGAGGGCCGTCGCCCCCGGATGCTGGTCGTGAAGATGGGTCAGGATGGCCACGACCGGGGCGCGAAAGTGATCGCCACCGCCTTTGCCGATATCGGTTTCGACGTAGATGTCGGCCCATTGTTCCAGACACCGGAGGAAGCCGCGCAAGATGCCATCGACAATGATGTGCACGTGATCGGGATTTCGTCACAGGCGGCGGGCCACAAGACCCTCGCGCCGAAATTGATCGAGGCGCTGAAGGCCGAAGGGGCGGGGGACATCATCGTCATCTGCGGCGGGGTCATCCCGCAGCAAGACTACGACTTCCTGATGGAGGCAGGTGTGGCGGCGATCTTCGGGCCGGGCACGCATATTCCATCGGCGGCGCGCGATATTCTGCGGCTGATCGGAGAGACGCGAAGTTAGGATGGCGGGAGCGAGGGGCCAGCCCCTCGCACTCCCCGAGGTATTTTCAAAACAAGGAAGCAGCGGCCTCTAGCCTAGGTGCCCGGTTCCTCAATGATGTAGTCTTCCCACTCTTCTTCGGGGATCTCGAATTCCGGCACTGTTATGCCGCGTACTGAAACCCCGGCTTTGTGGACGGAGTCCGGATCGCCTGAGATCAGCGGGTGCCAGTGGTAGAGTGGCTTGCCCTCGTGCAGCAACCGGTAGGCGCAGGTCTCGGGCATGAAATAGGCGACATCGCCCATCGTCTGCGGCGTCAGTTGGATGCATTCCGGCACCAGCGTCTTGCGGATCTCGTATTGCCCGCACCGGCATGTCTCGTCATCCAGCAAGCGGCAGGCCACGCGGGTCAGTGCCACCTCTTGCGTGTCTTCGTCCTCCAGCTTGTTCAGGCAACACTTGCCGCAGCCATCGCACAGCGCCTCCCATTCCTCGGAGGTCATCTTGTCCATGGGTATGCGCGTCCAGAATTCTTTCCTCATGCGCGCAGGGCCGCACGTGCGGCGGCTGAGTCCGCGTCCATCTGGACGATCAGCGCATCAAGGCTATCAAAATTGGCCTCTCCACGCAGGTAAGAGACCAGGCCAACAGACAGATGCGTCCCGTAGAGGTCGCCCTTAAAGTCGAACAGGAAAGTCTCAAGGTTTGGCGTTTCCAATTCGAACATCGGACGGAAGCCGAGGTTGGCCACACCACCATAGGTGCCTGCATGGGGACCGTCTCGCACCTCGACGGTGACTGCATAGACGCCGGGTTTCGGCACGTGCAGCCCATCTAGATTCATGTTCGCGGTCGGATAACCCAACTCACGCCCACGCTTTTCGCCGTGCAGAACGGGGCCTTCGATCCTATGCCAATGGCCGAGCATTTCGGCGGCGTCTGCGGGGCGCCCATCGCTCAGGGCTTGTCGGATTGCGGTGGACGAAACGGCCCCCGTGTCGCCTTCCAGCAAAGTGGCGATGGTCACGTCGAAGCCATGTTGCTTGCCCAGGTCTTGCAGCATCTCCGCATCGCCGCCGCGCTCTTTTCCAAACCGGAAGTCCGCGCCGACAACGGCGTGGCTGATGCCCAGACCTTCCACCAGAACCGTCGCAACGAAATCCTCTGCCGAAAGGCTCATCAGCCTCGTGTCGAATGGCAATTCAGCCAGCAGGTCAACGCCCAGTTTTTCCAACCGATTGGCGCGGGCGGCGGCATTCATCAGGCGAAAGGGCGGGGCATCGGGCGCGAAAACCTCGCGGGGATGGGGTTCGAACGTCACCACACCCAGCGGCGCATCGAGGCGTTTGGCCAGCCCGAGCACGTGCTGATGGCCCCGGTGCACGCCGTCGAAATTGCCGATTGCGACAGAGGCACCCCGATCCCGGGCTTGGGCATATTGATAATCACGCAGGACTCGCATGGGCGGCAGTTAGGCCAGAGGCCCGCGAAAGTGCAAGGCGCGGCTTAGTCGAATTTGCCGGACGGGGCGAGGACGGTCGCTTCACCCTTCAGCACCACGGTTTCGCCAACCCGCGCTTCGGTCTGCAACTGCACGCGGCGGCGGGCATAGTCGATGGACAGGACCGTCACAATCGCTTCCACGGCGTCGCCGGGCCGGACGGGGGCCATGAATTTCAGCGTCTGGCCAAGGTAGACGGTGCCATGACCCGGAAGCTGCTCCCCAATCACGGCAGAGATCAGACCTGCCGTCAGCATCCCATGGGCAATCCGCCCCTCGAAAATCGTGTCCCGGGCGTAGCTGTCATCCAGGTGCACAGGGTTCCGGTCGGTCGAGACCTCTGCAAACATCTCGATATCCTGATCGGTCACGATCTTCGTCAGCGAGCGGGTCATCCCCACTTCAAGGTCTTCGACGACGATGGTGCCGGTGTTGATATTGTCGAGCATGTGCAGGCCCTCCTCGACCGCTACATAGGGCGATTCAGGGGTATTCTGCAATGCAGAAAGTAACAAAGTGTGAATTTTGTCGCGCCTGTCGCAACTTTGTTGCGTGTTGAATTATCGCAGGTAACCGATGGAATAGGTTGGCTCCAGCTGCGCATCGGTCAGAAAACGTGCCAGTTTCGATGGGTCAGGCTGCACGTCCGTGCCGGTTTCTTCGCGCGCTAGACCACCCGTGATAAAAAGCGTGTCTATGTTTTCGCCAATTCCGCCGGGGATATCGGTGACGATCCCATCACCAATCGCGAGGATGCGATCATCGGACGTGCCTTTGCCCATCTGTGTCAGGCGACGGCGCGCAAGGTCGTAGATCGGGGGATGGGGCTTGCCGAAGTAAAGGCTCTCGCCGCCCATCTCGGTGTAAAGCTGAGCCAAAGCCCCTGCACACCATTCGCGGCTTTCGCCCCTATCAACCACGATATCCGGGTTCGCACAGAGCAATTTCAACCTCTTCGTCTTGGCGAGCAAGAACTGCGGGCGCATGACGGACGGATCGGCATGGGGATCGAACGGACCAGTGCAGACAATCCCTTCGGCCTGATCCAATTCGACACGCTCGATGTCGACGGCATCCTCGATCAGCTCCATCTTTTCGAAGAAGGGCGCGTCGTGCGGTTCACCGATATGCCAGACCTTTTCGCCCACCGCACCGGTCAGCATCGCAGCCCGCGCGCTGTCACCGGACGTCGCAATAACATCCCAGCAATCGCGTGGCACGCCGATCCGGTCAAGCTGAGTGGCAACGGAAGCGCGGGGGCGGGGGGCGTTTGTCAGCAAAAGGACCGTGCCGCCTTGGGTTTTGAACGCCCGCAAGGCTTCCACCGCTTCGGCGAAGGGTTCGACACCATTGTGGACGCAGCCCCAAAGGTCGCAGAAGACCGCATCATACATGCCTGAGATTTCGGCGAGATTTTCAATGATACGTGTCATGTCCGTGCTCCGCTATGATGGGCGGAGACTTAGGGCATAGGTCGGGCGGCTTCTAGCGGAAGATGCAGTTGACGCCCGTCCAGATCGCTTCAACGCGCGCGCCGTCCTCGGTCAATAGCCCATAAAGACCTGCGCTGTCAAACTCCGTGCCCAGACCACTTTCGAAAAAGCTGACGCCGCCCGGCGTGGTCAGATTGCTTGTGGGCGCGCCGTGCCAAAGGCCGGAGTCGGTCGAAAGCAGGTCGCCGGTTCCCAGAAACCAGCCGGCGAAACGATCATTCTCGAACATCAGGGTGATGTCGCGCGGCCAATCTGCCGAAACCATCGGTCCGGCACCGCATTCCTGTGGGAACGTGACATCGACTTCCCACCCGAAAATGCCGATCAGCCCGTGCATCGTATCCTGAAAGCCCGTGCCGAACGGAATCTCCGCGCGCGCGGTTCCATCCTCGCTTGCCACCGACAGACCGCGTGCCGTGGGCGTGACGATATCACTTTCGCTCGGCCAATAGGTATCGGCGGCGGCGGGCAGGGTGAGGGTGGCGATCAGGGCGCCGATCAAGGGAATGCGCATAGGAACCTCCGGGGTGCTGGCAATAGCCTGCGCCCCGAAGCTGCTTTTTGGCAAGGCGGGTTTCCCCGCCTTCACCATCACACGGCGAGGTTCGGGATGATCTGTTTCTTGCGGCTGACGATTCCAGGCAGGACAACCTGATCTGCGTCGCCGACGACGGTTGCAAAGCTTTTCTCCGCCACGCCCTTCGTCAGGTCATTGGGCACCAGCATCGTGGCTTCTTCTTTGAGAATGTCGACCACGAACAGCAAAACCTGATCGGCACCGTCTTCTTCGGCTACCTTCGGCATGGTCTGCATCAGCGATGCTTTGCGGTCCAGAACGGTGCCGGGCGACGTCGTTTCTAAGACGCTCACGCGGAAGGTCTTACCGCCGACCTCGTAGGTCTTGCTGTCCATCCGCAGAAGTTCCGCGTCCGAGAATGCAGACACATCGGACTTTGCTGCGAACATCTCGGCCGCGTAGTCAGGGATGTCGATGCCCAGATCCTTGGCCAGATCCTCCGCAATCGCACGATCTTCCTGCGTCGTGGTGGGTGAGCGGAATTCGAGCGTGTCGGACAAGATGCAGCTCAGCATCGCACCTTTGATGTTTTCGGGGGCCTGCGCCATGTGCTTGCCGATCATCTTCCACATGATCGTGGCCGTGCAGGCCAGCGGTTCAATGCGGATGTCGATTGGGCCTTTGGTTTCCAGCCCGCCAACCAGCTTGTGATGGTCGATGATGCCTTGAATGTCGGCTGCGTTGATGTCTTCGGGCAATTCGCCGGGGTTATTGGTGTCCACGATCACCACAGGCGTATCGGCGGCAACGCTGTCGATGATGCGCGGCTTGTCCAGCTTCCAACGCTCCAGCACGAAGGCGGCCTCGGTGTTGGGCTCGCCCAGTAGAACAGCTTCGGCAGCGGTGTTTTTGATTTGGTTGAGGTACCAGGCCCAGATGATGGGCGATCCTGTGGAATCGGTGTCGGGGGATTTGTGGCCAAAAACCAAGGTGGTCATGATCGGAAACCTTCGCGTCAGGGGCGGAATTTTGCGCCCTTCTAGCGGCGAGCCTTGCGGATGTCACGGGGCGCGCACGGCGTCGCGGAAGACGCAATGCGCGCGGCTGGAAAAATGCAGCGAAACTATTGGTGGATGCTGTGGTGCCGGGCCTTGACTCACTTTTTTCATCTCCCTATCTCTCCGTCGTTGTCACTCTCCATAGGCGAGTGACAACACACAACAGAGAGACATTCCGATTTCGGAAAAGAGGAGAGGCCGAAAATGGCATTCAAACCGCTTCATGACCGCGTTCTGGTCCGCCGTGTTGAATCGGACGAAAAGACCGCTGGCGGTCTGATCATCCCCGATAGCGCAAAAGAAAAGCCGTCTGAGGGCGAAGTCGTCGCAACCGGCGAAGGCGCCCGCAAGGACAGCGGCGAACTGATCGCAATGGCCGTTAAAGCAGGCGACCGTATCCTGTTCGGCAAGTGGTCCGGAACCGAAGTCACCGTCGAAGGTGAAGAGCTTCTGATCATGAAGGAATCGGACATCCTCGGCGTTATGGCCTGAGCGTTCGATCCCCACGACACGAAGACAAATCCAGATTAAGGAGCCAGCATCATGGCAAAAGACGTCCGTTTTGATACCGACGCGCGCAATCGCATGCTCAAGGGTGTGAACACCCTGGCCGATGCCGTCAAAGTCACCCTCGGCCCCAAAGGCCGCAACGTTGTGATCGAGAAATCCTTCGGCGCCCCGCGCATCACGAAGGACGGTGTCTCTGTCGCTAAAGAGATCGAGCTTGAAGATAAGTTCGAAAACATGGGCGCGCAGATGGTGAAGGAAGTCGCTTCCCGCACCAACGATGAAGCCGGTGACGGCACCACCACCGCGACCGTTCTGGCTCAGGCCATCGTCCGCGAAGGCATGAAATCGGTTGCCGCCGGCATGAACCCGATGGACCTCAAGCGCGGTATCGACCTCGCCGTGTCCAAGGTGATCGAAAACATCAAAGGCGCCGCCCGCGAAGTTGCAGACAGCGATGAAGTCGCCCAGGTCGGCACCATCTCCGCCAACGGCGAAGCTGAAATCGGTCGTCAGATCGCGGACGCGATGCAGAAAGTCGGCAATGACGGCGTCATCACCGTGGAAGAGAACAAAGGTCTTGAGACCGAGACCGAAGTTGTCGAAGGCATGCAGTTCGACCGTGGCTACCTGTCGCCCTACTTCGTGACCAACCCCGACAAGATGATTGCAGAGCTCGAAGACTGCATGATCCTGCTGCACGAGAAAAAGCTCTCGTCTCTGCAACCGATGGTTCCGCTGCTGGAAACTGTCATCCAGTCGGGCAAGCCGCTTTTGATCATCGCAGAAGACGTCGAAGGCGAAGCGCTGGCGACCCTCGTGGTCAACAAGCTGCGCGGTGGCCTGAAGATCGCAGCCGTCAAGGCACCGGGCTTCGGTGATCGTCGCAAGGCGATGCTGCAGGACATCGGCATTCTGACCGGCGGTCAGGTGATTTCCGAAGACCTCGGCATGAAGCTGGAAAACGTCACGATGGACATGCTCGGCACCGCCAAGCGCATCACCATCACCAAGGACGAGACCACTGTCATCGACGGCAACGGCAACAAAGCCGAGATCGAAGCGCGCGTCGCCCAGATCCGTGGCCAGATCGAAGACACGACCTCCGACTACGACCGTGAGAAGCTGCAGGAACGTGTGGCCAAGCTCGCCGGTGGTGTGGCTGTCATCCGCGTGGGCGGCATGACCGAAGTCGAAGTGAAAGAGCGTAAGGACCGCGTCGACGACGCCCTGAACGCAACGCGTGCTGCCGTTCAGGAAGGCATCGTAGTGGGCGGTGGTGTTGCTCTGGTTCAGGGTGCCAAGGCGCTTGAAGGCGTTTCGGGTGAGAACGCTGACCAGAACGCTGGCGTCGCCATTGTGCGCCGCGCGCTGGAAGCACCGCTGCGCCAGATCGCCGAAAACTCCGGCGTCGACGGCTCGGTTGTGGCTGGAAAAATCCGTGAATCGGACGACAGCAGCTTCGGCTTCAACGCTCAGACCGAGGAATATGGCGACCTGTTCAAGTTCGGCGTCATCGACCCGGCCAAGGTGGTCCGCACCGCTCTGGAAGACGCAGCATCTGTTGCGGGCCTCCTGATCACGACGGAAGCCATGGTTGCCGACAAGCCAGCCAAAGAAGGCGCAGGCGCTGCTGGCGGCGGCATGCCCGACATGGGCGGCATGGGCGGCATGATGTAAGAAACGAATTCGCGTTCGCGAATTCGGTCGCACCCTGAGAAGGGAACGCCTCAGAAAATACGAAAGGCCCGCCTCGGCGGGCCTTTTGCTGTTCAAAAACAAACCGCTTCCCCGTCAACACCGGTTTTGCGCACTTGCTCCTATCCTCTCTGCTAAAGTGAGGTGTCATTGGATTTTACGGGAGCTCTCATGCCTATTTCATCGAAAAGCCTTTTCCTCGCGATCGCGGTTCTGGGCGTCACCGCATTCCCCGCGTTCGCCTGTCCAACCGGCAAAGCCGTGGAAATTGAATGGAACGGCAGCCAATTCGCGGGCCAGGTCCTCGATGGCCCGGACGCGCAGGGCCATTGCCTTGTCAGCTATGACGGCTGGGACGAAAGCTGGAACGAATGGGTCGCCGTCAGTCGGATCACGAACCTCGATGTCGCGCCATCTACGCCTGCCGCATGTCCCGCCGGGGCCTCACGCCAGATCGAATGGAATGGCAGCCTGTGGGATGGCACGATCCTTGAAGGGCCGAATGCAACGGGCGAATGCTATGTCACCTATGAAGGCTGGGATGACAGCTGGAACGAATGGGTCGGTCCCGACCGCATCCAGGCCGCCACCGCCCCCGCGGGTGCGTCCTGCCCAGTCGGCCAGACTCTCGAGATCGAATGGAACGACACCTGGTGGGACGGCTCTGTGCTGGAAGGTCCGGACGCCCAAGGCCACTGCCTTGTCACTTACGATGGCTGGGACGCGACGTGGAACGAATGGGTTTCCACCGACCGGTTGCGCGGGGCGGAATAGCCCTCACTACACGAGCAGTTTAACGGGGCGCAGTTATGCGCCCCTTTTCTTTTGCACGCCCCCCTGCCAGACCTCGGGCATGACACGAGCCCTTTCCCTTCGCCTGACCGGTGCACAGGTCCTTCGCCCTGACGGATTGGGCGAAGGCCCGGTTGCCATAGCAGATGGCGTGATCGTCGATGCCGGATCGCGCGAAGTGGATGCCAGTGGCTACATGATCCTGCCCGGCATCATCGACCTGCACGGCGACGGGTTCGAACATCACATGGCCCCGCGCCGTGGCGCGCAAACCAACCCGCAACTGGGCCTGCGTGCGGTGGAGGCGGAATTGGCCGCTAACGGGATCACGACTGCCGTCCTCGCACAATTCTTTTCATGGGAAGGGGGGATGCGTGGCCCTGATTTCGCAGAGGCTCTGATCGCCGCCGTCGGAGCCTACAGCGCAGCCCTTGATCTACGCATTCAGTTGCGGTTCGAACTGTCGCTTCTGGAAGAATTCGACCGCGTCAAAGCCCTGATCGAACGTGAAAAGATTGGCTATGTTGTCCTTAACGACCACCTCAACCACACAGCCCTTGCGGCGGGAAAGCGTCCGCCCCGTTTGGTCGGGCAGGCCCTCAAGTCGGGCCGGTCGCCCGAAGACCATATGGCGCTTCTGACCCGGTTACACGAACAAACCCCGGCGGCGCTTCAGGCTCTTCCAGATCTCACAGCATGGATGGCTGAACGCGGCATCAAGATCGGAAGCCACGACGATGCGACGCCTGAGGGCCGCGCAGAGTTTCGGGCCATGGGGGCAACCATTGCCGAATTTCCCGAAACCCGCGCGGCGGCAGTTGCCGCAAAGGCCGCTGGTGACGCAGTTATCATGGGCGCGCCCAACGTCGTGCGGGGCGGCTCGCATGACGGCAAAATCGCCGCAACCGAACTGATCGCAGACGGCCTCGTCGATGCGCTCGTCTCAGACTACCACTACCCAGCCCCCCACCGCGCTGCACTGGCGCTTTGGGGCAAGGGAATGGCACTGCACGACGCTTGGGCGCTGATCTCCGGCGGTCCGGCGCAAGTTATGGGCTGGACGGATCGCGGAACGATTGAAGCGGGCAAACGCGCCGATCTGATCGTGATGGAGGCCAAGACGCACCGCATTGAGGGCGTGTTCTGCGCCGGGCGTGCCGCCCACCTCAGCGGCGCATTCGCCGCCAGGCTGATCGGGGGCTGACATGCGGCTTGTGTTGCTTACTTGTGTGGTTCTGATTGCTTTCGCCTCGAACTCGATCCTCAATCGCATGGCCGTAGGCAATGGCGAGATCGACGCCATAGCCTTCGCCGTCATCCGCGCGATTGCAGGCGCGGTGATGCTGGCGGCATTGGTTCTGGTCCAACGCCGGGGCCTGCCGGTCTTCCACCGCGCGCGGTGGGTGGGCGCGGGCAGTCTGACGCTCTACCTGATCGGCTTTTCCATCGCCTATATCCAGATCGACGCGGGCCTCGGCGCGCTGCTGCTGTTCGGTGGTGTGCAAGTCACGATGTTCGCGGGCGCATTGGCGGGCGGAGAGCGCCCTCCGGTCCGCCGCTGGGTCGGGGCGGCCATGGCGCTGGGTGGGCTGGCTTGGCTCAGCTGGCCGTCTGGGGAGGCTGCGGTACCGGGCATCGCCGTGATCGCCATGCTGGCGGCAGCAGTCGGCTGGGGCATCTACAGCCTTGCCGGGCGCACAGCCACAGACCCGATGGCCGAGACCGGAGCGAATTTCATATGGTCAGTGCCACCGCTGATCCTCCTCACCCTTCTGCGCCCTGCACAAATTGACGGGGTGGAGACCACGACCAATGGCATCCTGCTCGCCATCGTCGCGGGCGCGATCACCTCGGGCCTCGGCTACGCTTTGTGGTACAGTGTTCTGCCGAAACTCGGCGGCACGGTCTCAGCGCTCTTGCAACTGGCAGTCCCTATCATCGCCATGGCGGCGGGCTTCGTGATTCTGGGTGAGGGCTTGACGTGGCGCATGGTTGGGGCGGCGGCGGTCACTCTGGGCGGCGTTGCCTACGGCCTTGGCGCGTTTCAGCGCAGGATCGGCTCCAAACGGTCGTAGAAGACCGTATCGCCCCACGCGATCTCCGGCAGACTGTCGGGCTTGTAACGCAGGCCCGCCAATTCTTCCCGCGTCACCAGATGCCGTTTGGTCACGACACCCTCAGGGTCTGTCCAAGGCTGCAACGGCTCCCCGGCTAATAGAGACACTCGGAAATAGACGTCCACCTGATGAAAGTCGCGGCCCGGATCGTGGAATTCGTTTATTAGACACGGCGCACCGACCGAAATCTCCAGCCCTGTCTCCTCATGAAATTCTCGCTTTAGATTGTCCTCGAGCGAGGCATGGGGTTCAGCCCCGCCTCCGGGTGCGCAAAGCAAATCGGATGTGCCCCCCGGCCATGCGTTCACAAGCATGAGGCGGTTTTCGATCAGCAATAGGCCGCGGACAGCAAGGCGAATGGGGCGAGACATGAGCGCCACAGTTACGTTACGGCGCGGTAAGGGCAAGGCCCCTCGGAATTTCGCGAAGATCGCTTATGTTGGAGATATGCGCAAAGCCGTCCTCGCTACGTTCCTCGCACTTGCCCCGATGCCGGCTTTGGCCGAGTGCGTGGTCTTGCTGCACGGGTTGGGGCGCAGTGAGACGTCGCTGTTTTTACTGGAAGAAAGCCTCGAGGCCGAAGGGTTTACCGTTGTGAACGCCGGCTATCCCTCTACCCGCGCGGCGATTGCGGAATTGGCGGAGCAAACTATACCCCCTGCGCTTGCCCAATGCGGTCTGCAACCGGTGCATTTCGTGACGCACTCCATGGGCGGCATCCTTGTGCGGTATTGGTTGGGTGAGCACGAGTTGGACCATCTAGGGCGCGTCGTCATGCTGGCCCCGCCCAACGGCGGATCGGAATTGGTCGATGTGTTGGGACCACTCGAGCCGTTCGAATGGTTGAACGGTCCGGCGGGGCAACAACTTGGCACGGGCGAAGGGGATCTGGTGAACCGGCTGGGCGACGTGAATTTCGAGCTTGGCGTGATTGCAGGCAATCGCAGCCTGAACCCGATCTATTCGGCGCTGATCCCTGGCCCGGATGATGGGAAGGTGGCCGTGGACAACACCGAAGTGGATGGCATGGCCGATCACATCGTTTTGCCGGTCACACACACCTTTATGATGAATAGCCCGCTAGTCTTGGCGCAGGTTGAGGCGTTCTTGGAGACCGGCAGTTTCGACCACGATCTGGGGGTGATCGAGGCGATTGGGGATCTGATCGAATAGCGGGCTCTGCCCCCGACGCGCTTTGTGCGCCTCCCCCGGAGTTTTCTGGCAAGATGAACGGGCAGATCAGGCGGCGCCCGTCACCCTGTTGATATGGCCCATCTTGCGACCGGGGCGTGTTTCCGCCTTGCCGTAGAGGTGAACCTGCACGCCGGGCTCCGCCGCCAGCGTAGCCGCACGCGCAACATCATCGCCGATCAGGTTCTCCATCACTACATTTGCATGGCGGCTTCCGTCACCGAGGGGCCAGCCGGTCACTGCGCGGATATGCTGTTCAAACTGGTCCACCGCGCAGCCCGCTTGCGTCCAATGGCCCGAATTGTGCACGCGTGGCGCGATTTCGTTCACGACAAGGCCCGCAGGGGTCACGAATAGCTCCACTCCCAGCACGCCCACATAGTCGAGCGCATTCAGGATCTGTGAGGCGATGAGGACTGCATCGGTTCGAAGGGGGGGCGCGATTTGGGCAGGCAGGGTGGTCGTCGACAGAATACCATTCTCATGCACGTTTTCGCCCGGATCATAGGCCGCGATGGCCCCATCTTGCCCACGTGCTGCGATAACGCTGATTTCTTTCGAGAAATCCACAAAACCTTCGGCAATGGCGGGCGCTCCTTCAAGGCTCGTGACGGCGGTTTCGGCCTCTTCCGCGGCCATCACGCGGGCCTGCCCCTTGCCATCATACCCAAAGCGGCGGGTCTTCAGGATTGCGGGCACGCCCGTCATTTTGAGATCGGCGTGGATGTCAGAGGTCACAGGCGCGAAAGGGGCGGTTTCCAAGCCCAGATCCCTCAGGAAACTTTTTTCGATCAGCCGGTCCTGGCTGACCTCCAGCGCACGGCGGTCGGGGAAAAGCGGCGTGGTCTCCGACAAAACGTCAAGTGCGTCGGCGGGGATGTTCTCGAACTCGAACGTGATGACGTCGCAGGCCTCGGCAAAGGTGCGCAAAGCATCGAGGTCATCATAGCCCGCTTTCGTCCAGGCATGGGCCACGTCGGCGGCGGGTGCGGCGCCGGGTTCAAAAATGTGGGTCTTGTAGCCAAGGCGGGCGGCCGCCATGGCCAGCATCCGGCCAAGCTGCCCACCGCCCAGAATACCGACCACGCTGCCGGAGGCGAGGGGTTCAGTCATCTTGCGGCTCCTCCGGGATCGACGCGCTCAGGTCGGCGCGCCATTGGTCCAGCCGGTCAGCCAGAGCCGGGTCTTCGTTGGCGAGGATTGCAGCCGCCATCAGGCCAGCGTTTGCGGCGCCGGCAGCCCCGATAGCCATGGTCGCCACCGGAAAACCGCGCGGCATCTGAAGGATGGAGTAAAGGCTGTCGACGCCCGAAAGCGCCTTGGTCTGCACAGGCACGCCGATCACCGGCACACGGGTTTTGGAGGCCACCATGCCAGGCAGATGCGCCGCCCCGCCCGCGCCCGCGATGATCGCTTTCAGGCCGCGATCGGCGGCATTCTTGCCAAAGTCCCACAGCCGGTCCGGGGTGCGGTGGGCTGAGACGATCTTTTTCTCGTAAGGCACGCCTAGCACGTCCAGCATCTCAGCCGCTTCGCGCATGGTGGGCCAATCCGATTGTGAGCCCATGATGATGGCGACCTGAACCATGGCCTATCCCTCTGACATCGTGAACTTTGGGGTATAGCGCAAAGGGGCGGCGGCGCAATTAGGCAATAATATCCGGCGTCAGTTCATCCTCGATCCGGGCAATCCGGTCTTTAAGGCGCAACTTTTGGGATTTGAGGCGCTTCAGAGTCAATTGATCAACTGTCACACGCTCACCAAGGGCATCGATGGCCTCATCAAGATCGCGGTGCTCGCGACGCAAAGCCTCAAGCTTCACGCGCAACACGTCTTCGTGGCTCATCTCAGATGGTGCAACCATAGCTGGTCCCTCGTTCCCCACAGCAAAGATAGGGGCATTCCACGTGCGCTCCAAGCCTTGATACCCTTGTTTTGCGATGGTCAGGCTCCCATATTTCAGTCATGGCCGTTGCCGAATGCGGGACGGGCTGAATTTGCAGATCGCTTGATCAAGGATGTGCGCGACATGACGAAACTGACCCTTGCCTCTCACCCCTACCTGCTGGGGTTTGATCAGTTGGAACGACTGGTCGAACGCACCGCGAAGTCGGGCAATGAAGGCTACCCCCCATACAATATCGAGCAACGCGGCGAGAATGCGTATCGCATCACGCTGGCTGTTGCGGGCTTTGCCGAAGATGATCTTTCGATCACTGTTGAAGATCGCCAGTTGGTCATCAGGGGCAAGCAAGCGCCGGTGGATGAGGAGCAGCTTTTCCTGCATCGCGGGATCGCCACGCGCCAATTCCAGCGCAGTTTCGTGCTGGCCGACGGGGTCGATGTGGCGGGCGCAGCGATGGAACACGGGCTGCTGCACGTGGATCTGACCCGGGCCGTACCCGACAGCGTGGTTCAGACAATCAAGATCGAAACCGGAGGTGCATCGTGATGACCGAAGACCAGATCAAATCAGGCGAGCGGCCCATCGTATATATCCGCGAGGTCTCGGTTTCTGACCTGCCGGACGAGGTGCAGGAGCGCGCGCAAGGCCTCGACACGCTCTACGCCATTGGCGGCGAGAATGGAGAGCAGATTGCACTGGTCAAGGACCGTGATCTCGCGTTCATCGTGGCCCGACAAAACGACATGAGCCCTGTCAGCGTGCATTAGGCCACGTAGGGCAGGGCCACCTTACCCGCCCGCTGAGCGGATATTCGCGATCCGCTCGGCCAAGGCTTCCTCCCAACCTCCGCGCATCTCATTGACCTTCGCGACATAAGCCTCGTTCTCATGAGGGGGCACGCCCGGCTCATGGACCTCCGCAATTGCAAGCATCGCTTCACGGTCATGATCGTTGAAGGCCGCGATCATCTGCTCCGCCGTCTCCCGGCTTTCGCCCATGGCCTCAAAGGCCGACCGCCCCATGCGAAGTGAGCTGTCGTAAGTCTCGCGGATAATATCCCGGCAGCCTCGGTACCAGAGGTCATAAACATGGTCGCGATCAACGGCGCGACCGATCACATGCAGGTTCGGGTAGGTGGTTGTCGCGTATTCCACGATCTGGTCGATCCCCTCGCGGTCATCAATCGCGACAATCAGAATATGCGCTTCCGCAATTCCCGCTGCGTTCAGCAGATCCGGACGGCGTGCATCGCCAAAATAAGTCTTGATCCCGAACCGTTCCATGATTTGCAGACGGCGCGAATTATAGTCGATCACGGTCGTCTTGTGCCCTGCGGCCCGCAAAATGCGGTCAATTAGTCCACCGACACGACCCGCGCCTGCGATGATGATCTTGCCGTCGCCGGGCATCTCATCCGCTTCACGTTCCTCACTCGCCACAAAGCGCGGCGCGATCACGCGATCGTAGAGGATAAACAACCCGGGTGTCAGCAGCATCGACAGGGCCACCACCAACAACAAGATGTCCGACACGGCTTGCGGCATGATCCCACCCGCCACGGTGAACGACAGCAACACAAAGCCAAATTCGCCCGCCTGCGCCAACCCCAGCGCCATCAGGTATTTGTCCGAACCTCGGATCCTGAACACGAATGCCAAGACCATCAGGATCACGGCCTTCAGCACGATCAGCCCCAACGTCATGCCCAGAACCATCCCGATATTCTCTGCCAGTAGGCTAAAGTTGATCGAGGCGCCGACGGTCATGAAAAACAGGCCCAGCAGCAGCCCCCGGAACGGGTCGATGTCCGACTCCAGTTCGTGCCGGTAGGGCGAATTCGCCAAGACCACGCCCGCAAGGAAGGTGCCAAGCGCCGGGGACAGGCCCACAAGGCTCATCAGCAGGGCAATCCCGATCACCAGCATAAGCGCAGCGGCAGTGAACAGCTCGCGCAGGTTTGCGGCAGAGATGAAGCGGAAGATCGGGCCGGTCAGGACCGAGCCAATTCCTAACACCGCAGCAATCGCCGCGAGGTTCACCAAGGCCGTCTGCCAGCCGTTCAGCCCGTCAACTAAGCTCATGCTCGGCCCATGATCATCCCCGTGATGCTCATCGCCATGGGCGTCCCCATGCCCTGCATCGCTATGCCCGGCCTCGGCTCCATGGCCTGCGGCATCTGTGCCCAGATCCATCAACTCCGGCATCGCCAGCAGCGGAAGAAAGGCCAACATCGGGATTACCGCGATGTCTTGCATCAGCAGAACTGAGAAGCTGCCTTGCCCCCCGTCTGACCGCATCAGCCCCTTTTCGTTCAACGTTTGCAACACAATCGCGGTGGATGACAAAGCCAGCACCATGCCGATCGCAAGGCTCACCTGCCATGGCTGGCCGAACACCATCGCCACACCCATCACCGCCAGAGTCGTCAGCACAACCTGCCCGCCGCCAAGCCCAAATAGCTGCCCGCGCATTTCCCATAGCGACTTTGGTTGTAGCTCCAGCCCCACAAGAAACAGCATCATCACGACACCGAATTCCGCGAAATGCTGGATCGAGATCACATCGACCCCCAGCACCGCCAGAAGCGGCGAAATCGTAATGCCCGCAATGAGATAGCCAAGTACGGAGCCAAGGCCGAGGCGGCTGGCAATCGGCACGGCAACAACGCCCGCGACAAGGAAAATCGTGGCGAGGAGGAGGAAGTCAGTCATGGGAAGGGCACTCCGGTCTGTTAATTGCATACAGACGCGGGAGACCCCAGAAGGTCAAGGTGGTGCGATTAGCAGACGATCACCGCCGGTTCTTCAAGATCTACGGTCACACCGCGCGCGCGCAATTGTGCGATGACATCTCCATGGCGCTCCGGGTCGAAGGTCAGCATCGAAAACCGGCGCAGGTTGGGCAGATCCAACAGCGGCGACAGGTCGGCTACGGTGTCATTGTCTAGATGCAGCGCGCGCAGGCCCCGGTGGCGGCCGAGCCCGCTCAGGTCCATCTCGGCGCCGACATTGGCAAGGTAAAGCTGCTCCAGCCGTGGCAAGTTGGCGACGAACGACACATCGCTCATCCCATAAAAGCCAACGGCCAGCTCGCGCAGGCCAGATACCTGCGTCAGCGGCTCCCACGATGTTGGCGCGATGCCCTGCATGTGGATCAGGCGCAGGTTGCCGAGTTGTGACAGCCCCGACAGATCACGCACCTGCGTGTCGCCCATATGCAGCTCCCGCAACTGCGCCATCGCGGCGATGTCGGACAGATTGGCAAGGTCGGTGTGCGAGACCATCAGGGCGGTAACATGGCTCAGCGCATTGAGCTGCGTGTAGTCGGCCAATGGCGCGTAATCGAGGCCGAGAGTCCCGCACGCCTCCGCCGCGCAGGTCTCAACCAGCCCTTGCCCGTATTCGTAATGCGACACGGTCGGTGTGGTTTGACACGCGGCCAAAGCGGTCACGGCTGCGGACGCCAAAAGAGCGGGGCGGACAAGGGCGGCAAGGGTCATGGGGCTCTCCGATCTGGTTGGCGGCTGATTAGCACATAAGCCCGCACAGATCAGGACAGGAAAACCTGCCCCTTGTGGCGACAGGCACCACACCGACTTTCCTTTTCATATCAGTTTTTCAGAGCCAGGAATTTCAACACCTGCATCCGCCACGTTTTCATGCAACGCGGTAAGCACCCACGCGACACTCGTTTCATGCTGCCGGACGTCGATCGGATGCACCGTGGATTTGACGCCTGCAGCTTTTGCGGTCTCGCGGTCCAACTCAATCTCGATCACACCGACATGATCGTCGCGTTTGGACTGTTGGTCTTTGACGCGGACCGCCCGGACAGCGGTCCAAGGTAGCATAATCCTGCGCCCAATTTGGAGCCCTTGGGGCCTTATCACGACGCCCGGTGACCCAAACGCTAGCAATGCTTGTCGGGCCCCGAAAAACAGACCAATTGGCAGCGCCGCGTAGAGAACGTTGACGGGATCGTCATATAGAGTGAGATTCAGTGGCGGCCCATTCACCCAAACGAATGCTCCGGCAATGGCGGCACCGAAACAAAAAGCGGCCTCGGCCAAATAGCGCCTGCGAGGTCGCAAAAGGTTGGCGAAATGCCCCAATCCTATCCTCCATCCCGCCACCGGTTGACCACTGGATAGCGCCGGTCGAGCCAGAACGCGCGTTCCGTCAGCCGCGCCCCCGGAGCACTCTGGAACCGCTTGTATTCGCTGAGGTAAATGAGCCGCTCCACCTTGCGCACCCACTCCGCGTCATAGCCTGCGGCCACGACCTCTGCGACCGATCGTTCCTGATCAATCAGCATCTCCAGCATCACGTCCAGATCAGAGTAGGGCGGCAGAGAATCCTCGTCTTTCTGATCCTCCCGCAGTTCCGCCGTGGGCGGCTTGTCGATCACCCGCGGCGGAATCACCTCGCCCTCGGGCCCCTTCATCCAGTCGCGATGCGTCTTGTTGCGCCAGCGGCACGTCTCGAACACCCGCGTTTTGTAGAGGTCTTTGATCGGGTTATACCCCCCCGCCATGTCGCCGTAGATCGTGGCATAACCCACCGCGACCTCGGATTTGTTGCCCGTGGTCAGCAGCATGGAGCCAAACTTGTTCGACAAGGCCATCAGCATGACCCCGCGCAGGCGCGACTGGATATTCTCCTCCGTCACGTCCGGCTCCAGTCCCTCAAACAAAGGCGCAAGGCTCTCCGTCACCGCCTCGCGTGCAGGCGTGATGGGGATCGTATCCAACCGACACCCGAGCCGCCCCGCCACATCGCGCGCATCCTCAAGCGAGGTCTCGGACGTGTAGCGTGAGGGCAGCATCACGCAGTGCACATTCTCCGGCCCGATCGCATCCGCCGCGATTGTCGCCACGATCGCGCTGTCGATCCCGCCCGACAGACCCAGCACCACTTTCTTGAAGCCCGTCTTCCGCAGGTAATCGCCCAGGGCCATTACCATCACCCGGTAGTCGGCCTCGTACTCATCTGGCAGGGCCACCTTTTCCCCCTCGACCGCGCGCCAACCTTCAGCGCCACGCTCGAAGTCCACGAAATGCAGCCCCGTCTCGAACTGCGGGCATTGCACCGCCAACGCCCCGCCGGGGTTCAGCACAAATGACCCGCCGTCAAACACCTGATCATCCTGCCCACCAACCATGTTCACATAAGCCATCGGTAGACCCGTCTCGACCACGCGGGAGACGATCACCTGATGACGCACCGCCATCTTCCCGCGATGATAGGGAGAGCCATTGGGAGAGATCAAAATCTCAGCCCCCGACTCCTGCAATGTCTCGCAAACATCCTCGAACCAGGCATCTTCACAGACGGGTATCCCGATCCGAATGCCGCCAATCGAAAGCGGCCCTTGGAGATCACCCGGATGGTAATACCGCACCTCGTCGAACACGGCATAATTCGGCAATTCGTGCTTCAACACTTTCGCCTTCACCGCGCCGTCTTCGCACACGTAGTAGGCGTTGTAGGGCGAACCTGCCCCCCACATCGGCCCACCCCGCGCATCGCCGTCGCCCCACCACGGCCCGCCAATGCCAAAGGCCGGACCATCCGCACAGCGCGCCGCCAGATCGCCAATGACCTTCTCCACGTCCTGCGCGAAGGCGGGCTTCATCACCAAATCCAGAAGCTGGTAACCCGTCGCAAACATCTCCGGAAACGCCACGAAATCCGCGCCTTCGGCCTTGGCCTTCTCCCACGCCGCAGACGCTTTTTCAGCATTGCCCGCAAGGTCGCCCACAGTGGCATTCAACTGTGCCATGCACAAACGGAACGTATCGGCCATCACGCCCTCCAGAGCCTTGTTGCCCCTGACATATCAACTCTGCGCCCGAGGCCAAGCGCCAACCTGCCGACCCGAATGGTTAAAGCCGTTGCCAGAAAGCCGACGCTCCCCTAGCTTTGCGGGCGAAAATGAACATCTCCGATCAAGGGAGGGTGCGGGAATGAAACAGGCAATCGCGGCGGCAGCACTCGTGGCACTGACCAGCGCAGCACATGCGCAGGACACGGGCGAAACTACGACCGACATCCAGCAATATGACAATGGCGGCATCTACGAAGGTGAATTCCGCAACGGCGTCCAGCACGGCACCGGCACCTACCGCCTACCGAACGGCTACACCTATACCGGCAATTGGGTCGATGGAGAGATCCGCGGGGCGGGCACGGCGACCTTCCCCGACCAATCCGTCTACGTTGGCAATTTCGTTGCCGGACGCCCGCAAGGCGAAGGTACGATCACCTTCGCAGATGGCTCCACCTATGAAGGTGAATGGAACGAGGGCCGCATCGAAGGCACCGGAACAGCCACCTATTCCAATGGCGTCACCTATACCGGCCAATTCCGGAATGCGTTGCACCACGGCAATGGGGTGATGACCGGCCCGAACGGCTACCGGTATGAGGGCCAATGGGCAGATGGGCTGAAACAAGGCACGGGCTCCATCACCTATCCCGACGGCGCGACCTATACTGGCCAGTTCGCAGCTGGCGTGCGTTCCGGTACAGGCCGCCTCGAAATGGCCGATGGCGTTGTCTATGAAGGCCAATGGGCTGAGGGTCAGATCAACGGCTCCGGCACGCTGACGCAGCCCAACGGCGACGTCTATGTCGGCGCGCTGGTCAACGGCCAGCGGCAGGGGCAGGGGCGTGTGACCTACGAGAATGGCGACGTCTATGAAGGCGCATTCGCGAATGATCGCCGCCATGGGCAGGGCACGTTCACCGGCGCGGATGGCTACATATACGTAGGCGCATGGGTTGAGGGCTCCATCCAAGGCGATGGGCGTGTCACCTATCCCGACGGCTCGGTCTACGAGGGCACGTTCCGCAACGACCTTGCCCATGGCACCGGCACCATCACCTATCCCAACGGCTCCAGCTATACCGGCGGCTGGGTCGACGGCGTCATTCAAGGCTCAGGCACTGCGCGCTATGCCAACGGCCTCGTCTACGAGGGCAATTTCCTCAACGCCCGCCAGCACGGCCAAGGCACGATGAGCCACCCCGACGGCTATCGCTATCAAGGCCAATGGGAAGAAGGGCTGCGCCACGGACAGGGAGTCGCCACTTATGCCGACGGCACCGTCTATGAAGGCACGTTTGAGGCCGGGCAGCGCGAAGGCCAAGGCACGCTGACCATGCCCGATGGTTTCACTTATACCGGCGCCTGGGATGATGGAGAGATCAATGGCCGTGGCACCGCCACTTATTCCAACGGCGATGTCTATACAGGCACTTTCGTCAACGGACGCCGCCAAGGGGCGGGCACGATGACCTACGCCACAGGCGAAGTGTTGGAGACGCAGTGGGAAAACGGCCTGCCAACCAACGCGGATGCCCCCGCGGTCGCTGCTGAGCCTGATACCGGCGAAGTCGGCCCGGGTGAAGCAGGCGCGGACGAGGCCGACGCCGAAACAGAATGATCTCTACGATGCTGAAGAGGCATTCCGACGCAGCGCGTGACCTTACGGCATGGAAACGACATCTGCTGTCGACGCTTGTCTTCGCGATCGGCCTTGGTTTGGGCCCCGTGAAGGCGCAGGACCGTTACCTGGCCGTCATTCTCGGCTCGGCTCATATCGGCGTCGACCTCAACGACTTTAATCCGGGCCTTCTTCTGGGCCATCGCTGGCAAGCTCCGCGCGATGGTGTTGAATACCATCTAGAGGCCGGGATCTTCTACAATAGCTATGAAGAAGTTGCGCCGCTTGTCATGGGCGGGGTGTCTTTTCGTTTGGCCGAACTTGGGTCATTCGACCTGCGTGGTGGGGTCAGTGCAGGCACGGGATATTACGGCACGCTCGCCCCGATCCTTGAACGCGACTATGGCATCCCGAATATCGAAGGGTTCATCCCACTTGTCGCGGCTTCGATCGCATTGCGCGACACGCAACGTCCGGTGGAATATCGTTTGACGGCCTTGCCGGGAGATGCTGGCGTCGGAGTGGTCAATCTGTCCGTCGCCTTCGATTTTTGACTCCGCGCAGACGACGCGGCCCACCAAACCCTGCTTGCCTAAACGGACGTTGCGCTTACTCAGCTTCGCATCCCAAAGCCCATTCAGATGAGCGGTTTTTGCGCAAAGCATCGGCGGCGCGCAGGGCCCCGCCGATGTTCGATGTCGAGAAGGATTAGGCCGCGATCAGGCCCATGCTTTCTAGCTTCAGGAGTACCTGCTGCGCGCAGTAATCGACGTCCACGGCCTCAGTGTCGACGACCAATTCCGCGGCGGTCGGGGCCTCATAGGGGTCAGAGATACCGGTGAATTCCTTAATCTTCCCCTCACGCGCCAGCTTATACAGCCCCTTGCGGTCGCGGCGTTCGCATTCCTCAATCGAGGTGGCGACATGGATCTCGACGAACGCACCAAACTGCTCGATCTCTTCACGAACCGCACGGCGCGTGGCCGTGTATGGCGCAATCGGCGCGCAGATGGCGATGCCGCCGTTCTTCGTGATCTCCGAGGCCACATAACCGATACGCCGAATATTCAGATCGCGGTGTTCTTTCGAGAAGCCCAGTTCTGACGACAGGTTTTTCCGCACCACATCCCCATCGAGCAGGGTCACTGGACGCCCGCCTTGTTCCATCAACTTGACCATGATTGCGTTCGCGATGGTCGACTTTCCCGACCCGGACAGGCCGGTGAAGAACACGGTGAAGCCCTGCTGCGACCGTGGAGGGGAGGTGCGGCGAAGCTCCTGCACCACTTCAGGGAAGCTGAACCATTCTGGAATATCCAGACCTTCCCGCAAACGGCGGCGCAATTCCGTGCCCGAGATGTTCAGGATTGTGACATCGTCCTTATCCTTGATCTCATCGGCTGGCTCGTACTGTGCCCGCTCCTGCACGTAGACCATGTGTTTGAAATCGACCATCTCGATGCCGATTTCCTCCTGATGTTCGCGGAACAAATCTTGTGCGTCGTAGGGGCCGTAAAAATCCTCACCGGCGGAGTTCTTGCCCGGCCCCGCATGGTCGCGGCCCACGATCATATGCGTACAGCCGTGATTTTTGCGGATGATTCCGTGCCAAACCGCTTCGCGCGGTCCGGCCATGCGCATCGCAAGGTTCAGCAATGACATAGTCGTTGTCGCCGCCGGATACTTGTCCAGGACCGCCTCATAACAGCGCACGCGCGTGAAATGATCGACGTCGCCGGGCTTGGTCATGCCGACAACCGGATGGATCAAGAGGTTCGCCTGCGCCTCTTTCGCGGCGCGGAAGGTTAGCTCCTGGTGCGCGCGGTGCAGCGGGTTGCGCGTCTGGAACGCCACCACGCGCCGCCAGCCGAGCTTACGGAAATAGGCGCGTAGTTCGTTCGGCGTGTCGCGACGGGCGCGGAAATCGTAGTGGACGGGTTGCTGGATGCCGGTGATGGCCCCGCCCAGATAGATCGGACCCGCGACGTTGTGCAGGTAGTTCACTGCCGGGTGCGCTATGTCGTCAGCGCCGTAGACCTTCTCCGCTTCACGCGCTTTGTCTGGGGACCACTTGTCCGAGATGGACAGGATCGCGAGGATTACACCTTCCGCATCGCGCAGAGCGATGTCCTGCCCCTCTTCAATCGTTTCAGCAAAGGCTTCAGACACATCCAGCGTGATGGGCATGGGCCACAGAGCGCCATCTGCGGTGCGCATATTCTCGACCACGCCGTCATAATCCTCGCGGCCCATAAAGCCTTTGAGCGGATTGAAGCCGCCGTTCATCAACAATTCCAGGTCGCAGACCTGCCGCGGGGTCAGGTCCCAGCTGGGAAGTTCTGCCGCCTCCAGCTTCAGTTTCTGGGCGCTGTCATAGGAGACATAGAGTTCCGGGATCGGAGCGTGGAGCGGCATGGCCATGGTTGCGGTCCTTTTTGCGGGAGAGAGTGTGGCGCCGGTGCCGGTCAATTCGGCAT
Source organism: Gymnodinialimonas sp. 202GB13-11 (assembly GCF_040932485.1). Classification (NCBI taxonomy): domain Bacteria; kingdom Pseudomonadati; phylum Pseudomonadota; class Alphaproteobacteria; order Rhodobacterales; family Paracoccaceae; genus Gymnodinialimonas; species Gymnodinialimonas hymeniacidonis. The sequence goes on from NZ_JBFRBH010000001.1 coordinate 494,289, forward strand.
GGAGCGCGTTATATTCAGCGCGTTTGCGCGCGAGGAAATCATCAACAAGGCGTGCCTTTTCAGCAGCGCCCTTTTGGGTGAGGGCATAGCCAACTTTCTGACGGCGGTCCGTGCTGTTGCGGTCGACGATCTGCACCAATCCATCCTGTGTGGCCGCACGCAAAGCCGTGTTCAGACCTCCTAGGCTGATGCCAAGCGCCTGCGCCGTTGCACGCTGGGAGGCCTGCGGCGCGACATCAATCTGGCGCAACAAGCGGAACAGCAGGTCTGTGTCAGTCATGGACATCGCAAAGGGTCCGGAAGGTGGTCGACGGTTTGTTCATGGGTGAACGCATATGCGAAGCTCGTTACATTGGGAAGATGTTTGTTCAACTCTGAACGATTTGTTTTCAATTTGAGAACATCCGCAAAAATTCGTGGCGAATTTGCCTCAAGTCCGGAGGCTTTGAGGGCGTTTTCGGGTGATCTCGCACGATTTCTTAACGTCCATCGACCATTTCGGGTCATATGTTCGAAGAGCTGATCCTGCATATCGGGATGCCCAAGACGGGCACGACCTCCATACAACGCGCGTTGAATTCGGCTCGCGGTGGGGCAGATTGGACTTATCTGGACTTGAATCCACCGCACTCTGCCAACCCGGTGATCCTGCGCGCCCATGGCGGGATCTCACCTGTCGGTACCCATCCCGGGCCGCGCGGTGTGCAAACGTCGGACGCGGCGCGCGCTCATCTGGACAACATGCTTGCGTCGGTGCGAACACCCCGCGCGATCCTTTCCGCTGAAGTCATGGTGCGGCTTCCGCCGGCAGCCATCGCCAATCTGCTAGCACATCTCTCAGCACACACGCGGAAAATCACGGCTATCGCATATATACGTCCGCCCTATTCCTTCGTCACATCTTACACCCAACAGTTCTACAAGACAGGTTACGGGCCTCTGGCCGACGTCATCCGGCGCGCCCAACGCCCTATACCTGCGGACATTTCAATTTGGGATCACGCTCTGGGCCACGGCAATGTGCGCCTTTTCCCGTTCGTGCCAGACACTTTCGCGGAAGGATCGGTGGTTCAACACTTCGCGGAAGTCTTGGCACTCGGCCCGCTTGTCGAACGTTCAGGCAATGCAAATGTCAGTCTTGGGGGCGAGGGCACCCGCCTTTTGGCGCTGTTTCGACGGCACAATCCGGCCCGTCACCCGCACGATGGACGCATTCTGCATCGTCTTGCAAAGCTTGGAGGGCAGCCGTTTCGGCTGCACCCGGCTTGTTTGACGGATATGGCTGAGATGGCGGAGGCGACGCGGACATGGGCCTCGGACCGGATGGGGTGGGCGATCAGTGAAGTCCCGCCTGAAGCGGATGAGCGTTCCATCAGGCAAGATGCAGATTTTGAGGATATTTTGCTGGAAAGCCTCGACTGGCTCGCAGAGAAAGCTGGTCTTCCTGCAAATCACCTGTACACGGATTCTTTGGCCATCGCTGATGCCGTGCGCAGTTTGCGGGACCACCCAACCGGGCAAAGCAGGATTGGCCGTATCGCCAAGCGGCTCAGATTGGCGTGAGGCGCCTGGCGACTTAGCTTATCGGGGTGAGTTCGTCGCCGGTCGTCTGATCCTCGAAGAACTGCACTTCGGTCACACCGGGATGACCGGGATCGGTCCGGTCAAAGCCACCGCGATTGCGGGCAACACTTGTCGTGCCGCCAGCGATCGTACCGGCATTGCCGCCGGCAAGGCTTGGTGCGGTGAACGAGGATTGGTCAACCAGATCACCGTTCACATATAGGGCCAGACCGCCATCCGCGTTCATTGAGCCTTCGATGGTGTGCGTCCCTTCGGTGACTTGCCAAGCGGCCTCACCACGGGAGGCCGTTTCGCCAAATCCGTTGCCAGTTCCGGCCTGCAAGTAAAGCGTGCCGTCATGCTGATACATGATAAAGCCGCGACCCGTGCCGCCCGCTTCAAAGATGATGCCTTCATCTCCTGCACCGAAGGTTACCTCGGTGGAGAACGACAGCTGGTCAACATTCGCAAATTCGGTGGAGGTCTGGCCGGGCGTATCCCAAAGCGACGTCTGCGTCATCGCTGCCGTTGCTGCGACGAAACCAAAGGTAGTTGAGATTTGCAGGTTGGCTAGGGAGTTCGCGACATCGGTGGATAGATTTTCCACCCCGCTTGAGACGACCGAAGCAGTGGCGAGCCCAAGGCCCACAAGGCCGCCCGTCAGAACGACCCAATCCACGGCGACGGCGCCGTCTTCAGATGCCAGAAAACTCTGGATACCCATAACTCAACTCCACTTGGTGTTCGCGTGCTGAGTTAAGGTTATCGTTACGTAAAGCGGCGCAATTGCGGAGACAATCGGCTGATTTCTGTGAAAAGAATGTGGCAGGCGCAAAAGCGCCATTTCTTACGGCCTTATTCGGCCGCGTCCACGGGGGCGGCGTAGGCGCCCGCATCAGCGGTTTCCTCGCCCTCCATTTCGGCAAGGAATTTCTCCGCATCCAAGGCCGCCATGCATCCCATGCCGGCGCTAGTCACTGCCTGGCGATAGACATGGTCGGTCAGGTCGCCCGCTGCGAACACACCGGGAATGGATGTCTTTGTCGTGCCCGCCTGCACTTTGACATAGCCGCCATTGTGCATCTCAAGCTGATCTTTGACCAACTCGGTCGCCGGAGCGTGGCCGATGGCCACGAAGAACCCCTTGCAAGGGATTTCGGTAATCTCGCCAGTCTCCACATGTTTGGCGCGAATGCCTTCGACCCCGCGCGGCTCGTGCGCGCCCACGACCTCTTCAACCTCGTGGTTCCATAGCACTTCGACCTTGGGGTTCTTGAACAGGCGGTCCTGCATGATCTTCTCGGCCCTCAGGCTGTCGCGGCGATGGATCAGCGTGACCTTGGAGGCGAAATTCGTCAGAAAGAGCGCTTCTTCCACTGCCGTGTTGCCGCCACCCACAACGACGATCTCCTGCCCGCGATAGAAGAACCCGTCGCAGGTTGCGCAGGCGCTGACGCCGAAGCCTTTGAAATGCTCTTCACTGGGCAGACCAAGCCATTTCGCCTGAGCGCCCGTTGCCAAAACCACCGCGTCTGCAGTGTAGGTGGTGCCGCTGTCGCCCATTGCCGTGAATGGGCGGGCGCTGAGGTCGAGGGAATTGATATGGTCGCCGATAATCTCGGTCCCCATCTCCTTTGCATGGGCTTCCATGCGGACCATCAGATCGGGCCCCATGACCGAATTGTCGCCGGGCCAGTTCTCCACATCTGTGGTGATGGTCAACTGACCACCTGGCTGGATGCCTTGCACAAGGATCGGCTCCAACATGGCGCGGCTGGCATAGACACCGGCAGTGTAGCCAGCGGGCCCAGAGCCGATGATCAAAAGGCGGGTATGGCGTGTGTCGGTCATAGCAGAGGTCCCCCGGGCAGCATCCGTTCAAGTGGATATACGCGCGGCGATGAAGGGATGAAAGCCCCACCGATGCACGGTTCCGCGAGCCAATTGGAAGGCGCAGGTTTTGTAATTCGTTTCACATGTCACCTATTCCATTTCTTGCGCGCGTGTGAAATAAAGTTGCGCAACAGACGCAAAATGCGGTTCATCTGAAAATAACCGCTACGGAGCACGGCCCAATATGCAAAGCGCGAAACTCGACCCCATCGACCGCAAGATCCTTGCCGAATTGCAGGAAGACGGGCGGATGACAAATGTGGAACTCGCCAAACGCGTTGGCATCTCAGCACCTCCTTGCTTGCGCCGCGTGCGCACTTTGGAAGAGGCAGGCTTTATCAAGGGCTACCACGCGGAGGTCGACGCGCGCCAATTGGGGTTCGAGGTGCAGGTCTTCGCCATGGTCGGCCTTGTAAGCCAGGCCGAAGCCGATCTGGTCGCGTTTGAGGAACGCTGCAATGCCTGGCCGCTGGTCCGCGAATGCCACATGCTGAACGGCGAGATTGATTTCATCCTGAAATGCGTCGCGCCGGACCTCTCGTCATTCCAATCCTTCCTGACGGCTGAGCTGACATCCGCGCCGAACGTCGCCTCGGTCCGGACGTCACTGGTGATCCGGGGCGCGAAGGACACGCCCGGCGTGCCGTTTGATGTGATGGAAGATCGCCTCGCACAAACGGCTTGAACCCGTGCCCGCTGTAGATCTTACCGCGCTTTACCGGGACGGTTTGGCGCATCAGCAAGCTGGCCGCGTTGCTGAGGCTTTGGTGGTCTATGATCGTATTCTTGCGCTCAAATCTGACATTCCTGAGGTTCTCTTTCAAAAGGCGCGCTGTCTGTCTGATCAGCCTGCCGTGGCGGAGGCGCTGTTTCGCAAGGCCTTGCAATTGAAACCCAAAGAGCCTGCAATCTGGCAAGGTCTGCATTCGGTTCTGTTTGGAAAGGCGCGCACGAAGCTGGAGGCGCAGGCGCACAAAGCCGGCATTGTCGTTGGGTCCGAGAAGGATATGGCAAAGGCGCAAAAGCTCTGGCGAAATGGCGATGACACCGCCGCAGAGGTGGAGGCCGTGCGCCTTACGAAGGCAGCACCACAGGCGTTTTGGCCTGTCTATACGCTTGGACTGATCCGCGAAGGGGCCGCTGCGGTGCCGGCACTGGAAGCGGCCCACGCCCGCGATCCGTCCCATATGGGCGCGCGGATGGCCCTGGCGCGCGCGGCACTTGCGGCTGGCCAGATTGCGCGGGTGGAGATGCTTTTGTCCACCGAAGGCCTGCCACCAGAGGCCACTTTGATCCGCGCCCAAATGCTGCGTGAGACGGCGCAGCCGGATGGTGCAGCAGACCTTCTGGCTGAAGCTCCCGCGAAGGACAGGGCTTGGCAGGTGGAGTTGGCCTTGAGTTCTGCGGCAGCCTCGCGGGGTAACGAGGCGGCGCAAGCTCTGGAACGTGCCATTGCAGCGGGCGCGCCGCGCATCGCAACGACCCGGCGTGTGGCGATGTTGGCCGAAGCAGCAGGCGACATCGCGACGGCTGAGTCCATGATCGACGAAGCCGCCAATCACGCGCCCAATGCACTTATCCTCACGCATCGCGCGCAATTGCGCCAATCGGCGGGCGATATCGCTGGGGCAGAGGCCGATCTGGACGCGGCACTGCAACACGACGCAACACATGGAGAGGCTTTTCGCGCTCTCTCCAATGGACGAAAGGTCATGCCCAATGCGCCATTGGTTGGCCGTTTGGAGCAGGCTCTGGCCGCACCCCATGTTGCGGCTGGCGACCGCGCGGGCCTGTTGTTTGCGGCGGCCAAGTGCGCAGCAGACCTAGGCCAGCATGATAAGGTTATGGACCATCTCCATCGCGCCAACAGGTTGATGGCAAAGGCGTTTCCATATGGACTTGATGCAGACATCGCCGCAGCAAAGGCGCTTGTCACCGATTGGACGGCCCTTGATCCGGTGGCACAAGATGGTCCCACAGCCCCCGTGATTTTCGTGACCGGTTTGCCGCGTTCGGGCACCACGCTAGTGGAAACCATTCTCGCTTCGCATCCGCAGGTCGGCGCCGGGGGAGAGATGGCCTTTCTGGGCCAAGCCCTCACCCCCACCATGGATCTACTGCGCCGCGAGGGGCGGGCCGAGCCTGAAATGCTTCGCAACGCGGGTGAAAGATATCTGACATTGGCTGCACGCTGCTCAGGTCAGCCACCCGTCATCGTTGACAAGGCGATCTCAACCTTCTCGCGCATGGGCCATGCAGTTAGGGCGCTGCCGGGCGCTCGCATCGTTCACGTTACACGAGACCCGCGGGATGTTGGATTTTCCCTTTATCGCAATCGGTTCCCGAATGGACTGCACCGCTATGCCTACGATCTGACGGCGATGGGGCGCTACATCCGCCTACACGACGCGATTTCCGAGTATTGGCACAACGCCTTACCTGACCGTGTTCACAGGATTTCTTATGAGGCACTTACTGCTGAGCCCGAGGTGCAAATCCGCGCGCTTCTGCAGGCCGTGGATTTGCCGTGGGATCCCGCCTGCCTTGCACCGCAAAACAGCGACCGTCGTATTCAAACACTCAGTTTCGCACAGGCCCGTGAACCGATTGGTCGCGCCGCTGTTGCAGGATGGGAACGCCACGCGGATGCGCTTGGCCCGCTGATTAAGGCCCTGGAAGAGCCGGTCACCCTGGATTGAGGGCGCCCCATAACTGTTTCTCGATTGACCAGACGAACTAAAGGCGGCCGTTCTGGCCGCCTTTGCAAGCGTTCTGAAATGGGGTCCTCGGGGTCTTTTTCCGGGGTCTTCCGCTCTATTCAGCGGCCATGAGCTGACGCGGTTTCTCCGCGCGCCGGGCTGCGCGTACCTTGCGCGACCACGGCATTTCAATTTGCTCTTTTTTTGCTTCGTTCAGGACTGTTTTCATCCAGCGTTGCGTTTTCATTTGCCTCGTCCTTCGTGCCATGCCCGCGTTGATGGGGCGTTGTTCTCGATTGGCACCAAGATGCCGGGGCTTTCGGGCAGTCTTGCGGCAAAAACGCTAAGGCGCGGTAAATCTTCTGGGCCATTTTTGGGCAAGGTACCGACTGCGATGGGCTTGTTTCACAGGCTTTTGCAGAAAACTCGATATGAATTGTGCCCAAGCCGGGGCGCGTCTTGCCCCGATTGTGTCCAATTTCGCATCAATCGGAGCGCTTGCGTGCGTTCAAAGTCGAATCGCAGAGATCAGGCGCCCATAGTCGGCCTCTCCCTGATGGGTGGCGCGACGATAGGAATAGAAGCGTGCCGGGTCGGAATAAGTGCAGTGACCGGTCCATTCTGCCTCCGCCACACCTGCTGCCCGCAGGCGCGACAAGCCAAAGCCCGTCAGGTCGAACTGATATTTCCCTTCCGCACCATTCACGAAGAAACGGCTGTGGTTCGGGTCTTCGTCCATGAAGCGTTCGAGAAATTCTTGCCCCACCTCATAGGCGCGCTGGCTGATTGACGGCCCGATCACGGCATGGGTACGACCACGATCTGCTCCCAATCCCTCCATCGCGTCGATCGTCGCTTCCAGCACGCCGTCCAGCGCCCCACGCCATCCAGCATGGGCGGCCCCGACGACCCCGGCTTGTGGGTCCGCGAATAGCACGGGCTGGCAATCCGCAGTCAACACCCCAAGCGCTACACCGGGCACCGCCGTCACCACAGCATCCGCCTTGGGCCGCGCATCTGTCGGGCCTTCGACAACCACAACATCGGAGGAATGGATTTGATGCACGCCAACCAAGGCCGCTGGCGCAACCTCCATTTCAGCGGCGACACGGGCCCGGTTCATGGCCACAACTTCAGCCTGATCGCTCGACCCACCACCGCAGTTCAGGCCCGCGAAGATCCCCGTCGAGGCCCCGCCGACCCGCGTGAAGAACCCATGTTTCACTCCGTCCAGGAGTGGAGATGTCACGGGGTCCAAGCGCGTTGCGGTCATTGTCACGGGGCAGGCTCCACGGCAGGGGGCGACGGCGCGTCCTCAGGGGTCAGTGCCATAACCTTGAACAGCGTCCCCATTTCATCGGGATGCGTCAACCGCCTGTGCGCTGCGACATGTGCGTCCAGCGCGGCACCGCTGAGGCCTTCGGCCAACGCCTGCGCCCGAGCCGTGATCCCAAGGCGTTCGAGAAACACGCCCTGCGGCACAACGGGGCTTGCCCGGGTATGCGCGGCGCGAGCCAATGGCCCGAACGCCACGTGCGCTGTCAAGTCGGCTTGTCCCGGTGCATCGAGGGGATCTGCAAATGCATGCCCGGACAGCGCCTGAAACGTATCGCCGGTGCTGTTGATGTCTCCGTAGTCCACGATCAACGCAGCGCCCCCATGCGCATTGATGCGCCTCCCGACCTCTTCCGTGATGGCCTCACCCGGCGCACAGGTCTCCACGATCATGCCAGGAGCGAACCCCTCCCGAACCGACAATGGGGCAGGCGGTGCAAGGCCCCAGATCAACGCGTCGTCCGAGGTGCCGATCTGCCGTTCCTGCCAATCTCCCGCATCGTTCATCTGGAATTGCCGGATCGGCAGGGCATCGAAGAACTCGTTTGCGATTAGGAAAAGCGGGCCTTCGGGTAAATCCGCCACGCTGTCGTGAAATACGGCACCCGGCACAGCCTCAGCCTGCGCAGCGCGCAGCGCCGGCGACGCCTCAACCAGATGGACCTGAAGTGCACCGTGAAAGCCGGGCACAGCCCGTGTGGCGCGGAGAACGTCGGTCATCAAAGTCCCGCGCCCAGGCCCAAGTTCGGCCAACACGCCCCTTGGCTGCCCCTGATCCATCCAGACCTGCGCCATCCACAACCCAAGAAGCTCCCCAAACATCTGGCTGATCTCAGGCGCGGTAATGAAATCGCCGGATTGGCCGAAAGGGTCGCGCGTCGCGTAGTACCCGAATTCCGGGTCGTGCAGGCATTCGGCCATGTAGTCGGCTACCGACATCGGCCCCAGCCGCGCAATGCGGGCGATCAACCGCTTCTTAAGCGACACGCCGTGCCCGCAAGACAAAGAAGGTGCCAAGTAGCAGCATCGGGATTGTCAGGATCTGTCCCATGGTCAGGCCAACCTCGGGCGACAATGTCAGCGCGAAACCAATCGGATTGTCCGGCCCGGCAAACTGTGCGTCCGGCTGGCGAAAGAATTCCACGAAAAAGCGCGAGGCCCCGTAGATCACGAAGAACATGCCGGTCAGCGCACCGGGACGCTTCAGCCATCCGGCGCGCCACGCCAATATCAAAAGAAGCGCGCCCATGAACAGGCCTTCTAGCAGCGCCTCGTAAAGCTGCGACGGGTGCCGCGCGCAGACCGTCGCACCCAGATAGTCTGTGATGCCAACCGGCCCATCGCAGTCTTGCGCCGCAGCACCGGGAAAGATGAACGCCCAAGGCGCGTCCGAGGGGCGGCCCCAAAGCTCAGCATTCACGAAGTTCGCCAAGCGCCCCAGCAGCAGGCCAATCCCGATCACCATCGACATCGCATCGGCGATCTGAAGCGGCGGCGCACCGGTGCGCCTGCAAAAGATGTAACCCGCAATCGCGACTCCTGCGAGGCCGCCGTGGAACGACATCCCGCCCTCCCAGATACGCAGCGCGGCCAGCGGATCGCTTGCATAAATGCCCGGCTGGTAGAACAGCACATAGCCAATCCGCCCGCCGAGGATGACGCCAAGCACCACAGCCGTCAGCAAGCCCTCAACCTGATCGGGGCGAAGGGGCGGCGTATCATTTGGCCACAAAGCGGGACGTGCCATCGCTTTCCAGATCACCCACCAGCCCAGGCCAAGGCCGAAAAGGTAGGCCAGCGCATACCAGCGCAGGGCGAAGCTGAAGCTGCCGATCTCTATCGAAAACAGCTCTGGCGATAGCGGTGGAAACGGGATGGCGAACAAAGGGTGGGCCTCGATGCGCGGGATTTTCCCCGTGGTTGGGGCGCTGGTGCGACGAAGTCAACCTTGATCAAAGGCCCGCGCCTGCCCATATGCATCACAACATGAACAGGAGTGCAGCCGATGCAGACCCGTAACAAGATCATGGATGATCTCAGCCAGTTGATGACCAACGCCATGGGCGTGGCTCAAGGTGCAAAGGATGAGGCCGAAACGGCCATGAATTCCATGATGGACCGCTGGCTGGCAAACCGGAACCTTGTCACCCGGGAGGAGTTCGACGCCGTCCGCGCGATGGCACAAAAGGCCCGTGAAGAGAACGAAGCGCTCAAGGCCCGTATCGCCGCGCTGGAGGAAAAATCCGGCGACTGAAGCCCGATTTTACTGACAATGCACAAGCCGCCAAAAAAGTTTTGGCGGCTTTTTTGTGGGTAAGTGACTCTCCCTTGTGGGGCGTTTTGGCATAACCCCTATATGTTGTGGGCAACTCATGGAAATGCCCATCACCCCCATTTGCACCGCAAAAATAGTTCTTTACAGCGACTCCCCAAGACCGCACCATATTTCGTAGGAACTGAGGCCGAGCAGCCCATTCCTAGGAAAGACACCCAGCTTTTGTGGGCGTCTTGGGATTGAACCACCAAGGCCCCGCTGGCTGCCAACCAGGACTGGGACCATGTCGCACACAGAAGAATACTTCGACATCGAAGAGCTGCACCCGATCGATATTGTCGAGACGCTGGCCGCCCATCACGAGTGGGATTTCGACCGCATCGCCGACGATCAGATCGCCATGGCGATCGAGGGGCAATGGCGCACATACTCGATCACACTCGCCTGGTCGTCCTACGATGAAACCCTGCGGATGATCTGCACATTCGAGATGGAACCGCCGCAGGAAACGATGAACAAACTTTACGAGGCGCTCAACCTCGTAAACGATCGCTGTTGGGCGGGCGCGTTCACCTACTGGGCCGCGCAAAAACTCATGGTCTACCGCTACGGCCTTGTGCTGGCGGGCGATCAACTGGCCTCCCCCGATCAAATCGCGTGCATGGTGGAAACCGCCGTGCTCGCGGCCGAGCGTTACTATCCTGCATTCCAACTGGCCATGTGGTCGGACAAAACGCCCGAAGAGGCGATGGATGTGGCGATTTCCGAAGGCTACGGGCGGGCCTGAGGCGATGAACGGCCTCTCCCTTCTGGTGGCGGTCGGTGCGGTGCTGTTTCTGGGAACGCTGGTTGTTATTGTACTCAGCTACACAAGTCCCGAGACGTTGCCGGACATGCTGACCCGAACCGGGCGGGGTGTTTCGCAAACCTACACTTGGATGGCGGGCGGGGCCGCTCTTGGCCTCGCAATCGGATGGGCGATCAAACGTCTGAGATAAACCGAGGGGCAACGACCTTTCATACAGGCAAAAAGGGTCGCGCTTGGCGCGGCCCTTTCGCGTTCTTAGTAGCACAGGCATGTCACAGAGTGTTGCATCCGTGTCAGTGCCTCGGGCTTGCGGGATTCCGCGGGCTGGTCTTCCAAGCCTGTGGATGTTTTTTTGCCCGTCTAGCTGTTGCCGGGGGGAGGCAGAGATGGATCTATCTCAGATCAACGCGCGCGGGCTGGTGATGCTCGGTTGCGGCAAGATGGGCTCGGCCATGCTGCAAGGCTGGCTTGCGGGCGGTCTGCGCGCCGATGCGGTTTATGTGATCGACCCAAACCCGTCAGACTGGGTGCAGAGTTCTGGCGTGCAGATCAACGCGGACCTTCCCGAAAACCCAGCTGTTCTGATGATCGCCGTGAAGCCCCAGATGATGGAAGAAGCGTTGCCGCAAGCCGCCCGCTTTGGCGGTGGCGAAACGCTGATCCTGTCGGTTGCGGCGGGCACTCCGATCCAGACCTATGAACGCGCCTTTGGCGAGAGCACGCGCGTTGTGCGGTCGATGCCCAATACGCCTGCGGCAGTGGGCAAAGGGATCACAGCGATTGTCGGCAATGCAGATGCTACGGCAGAGGATCTGGATCTGGCCGAGAATATGCTGTCGACCATTGGTCAGGTTGTCCGTCTGACGACAGAGGCGCAGATTGACGCTGTTACCGGCATCTCTGGCTCTGGTCCCGCCTATATTTTCTACATGATCGATACACTGGCGGCCGCTGCGCGGGCCGAGGGCTTGCCGGAAGACATGGCCATGCAACTGGCGAAGGCGACCGTAGCAGGCGCAGGCGTTCTGGCGGAAGAGGCCGACGAAACGCCGGAACAACTCCGCATCAACGTCACTTCACCAAACGGCACAACGCAAGCCGGGCTTGAAGTCCTAATGGGCGAAAACGGATTAGCCCCTTTGATGCGCCGCACCGTCGCCGCCGCGACCGCGCGCAGCCGGGAGTTGCGGAAATGAGCGACCAGATCGAATTCGACCAGTTCATGGCCGTCGATATTCGTGTGGGCACAATCACGCGAGCCGAGGATTTCCCCGAGGCCCGCAAACCGGCGATCAAGCTGTGGGTCGATTTCGGAGGGGAGATCGGTGAGCGCAAATCCTCGGCCCAGATCAAAGTGCACTACACGCCCGAGGCTTTGGTCGGCAAACAGGTTATCGGTGTGGTGAATTTTCCGCCCCGGCAAATTGGCCCCGTGATGTCCGAGGTGCTTGTCCTAGGTTTGCATGATGAGGGTGGCGGCGTCGTCTTGCTGTCCCCTGACAAACCGGTCCCGAACGGAGAGCGCATGTGCTGAAACTTCTCGTATCCCGCCGCCTGCCCGAAAGTGTGATGGAGGCCGCAGAGGCGCGCTTTGACGTGACGTGCCGCACAACCACCCAGCCGATGGACCACGCGGAGTGCGTGGCGGCTTTGCGTGACTACGACCTGATCCTGCCCACCCTCGGTGATGCCTTCCGCGCACCCGCCTTTGAGGAGGCGGGTGAGATCCGTGCAAAGCTGCTGGCGAATTTCGGCGTGGGCTACAACCATATCGACGTAGACGCCGCGCGCGCTGCAGGGCTTGAGGTCTCAAACACACCGGGCGCCGTGACCGACGCAACCGCCGATACGGCTCTGACGCTGATCCTGATGACCGCACGCCGTGCAGGCGAAGGCGAACGGATGGTCCGTGCGGGCCAGTGGGAGGGATGGCACCCGACCCAGATGTTGGGCATGCATGTCTCGGGCAAGACCGTATGCGTCATCGGGATGGGCCGGATCGGCCAAGCCATCGCGCGGCGTTGCCACTTCGGGTTCGGTTGCCGGATCGTTTACGTGAATCGATCGCCCAAGCAGGTCGATTTCCCGGCGGAACAGCTTCCGATGGAAACCGCGCTCGCTGGGGCCGATATCGTTGTGCTGGCCACGCCGGGTGGGGCGGAGACGTATCACCTGATGGGTTCAGATCAGTTTGCGATGATGCAACGCCACGCGATCTTCGCGAATATCGCACGCGGCGATGTGGTGGATGAGGCCGCTTTGGTCGCTGCCCTGACCGTCAAGCGCATCGCGGGAGCGGGGTTGGACGTTTACGAGTTCGAGCCTGCGATCCCCGACGAATTGATGGCGATGGAGAACGTCACGCTGCTCCCGCACTTGGGCACCGCAGCGCTGGAAGTGCGGGAGGATATGGGGCGGATGGCGTTAGATAACGTGATCGCGTTTTCCGAGGGCAAACCGGCGCCAAACGCTGTTTGAGCGCTCTTAGCGGCGCATGCAGCACTGCACTGGTTTAGTGGTCCGGGCAGGTGCTGCCTTCGCCGCTTCCGTACTCCCAACGGGCCATGCATCCGTTTTCATCGAACGCGATAAAGGCTGCGTTTTCATCTTCGGTGGAGAAGGGCAGGGGTGGGGAAATTTCCACATGCACCCAATCCGTCAGTCCAGTCGGAGCATGGCACCAATGCAGAGGTTCATCCATGATCCGGACCGGCCAGTTGCGCGCTTCTGCTGTTGCGATGACCGCGTCTTGGCTCACACAACCTTCAAACGCGAGTTCAGCATAATAACTCGACCTGGCCGCGCTGTGGGCCGCGCTGGACGTGTCCCACCAAACCGACAAATTTCGTTCAAGCAGCAGGTAACTCAGGAACAACACCCCGAGCCATGGAAGCAGTACAAGACCGATCCTAAACGCGCGATGCATCGCCGGTTTCCTCCCGGAAATGCTTCCGACAAAGGCTGACATAGCGGTCGTTGCCGCCAACCTCGATCTGCGCGCCTTCGCGCACCGCTTTGCCGTCTTCACCCACGCGGATCACCATGGTTGCCTTCTTTCCGCAATGACAGATCGTGCGGACCTCCCGCATTTCGTCGGCCAGCGCCAGAAGGGCGGCGGAGCCGGGAAAGAGCTCCCCCCGGAAATCCACGCGCAGGCCGTAGGCCATGACGGGCACGCCCAGATCATCGACAGCGCGGGCCAGTTGCCAGACCTGCTCGCGGGTCATCCACTGCGCCTCATCCACCAGCACGCAGGCGCAGGGGCCCGCATCTAGTCGCGTCTTGATCTTGGCGAAGAGGTCATCGGCCTGCGTGTAGGTGTCGGCTTCGGCCTCGATTCCAATGCGAGAGCCGATTTTGCCCACACCCGCGCGGTCGTCGAAATTGGCGGTCAGCAGGTAGGTTTGCATGCCCCGTTCGATATAGTTGTAGGAGGCTTGCAACAGCAGGGTCGATTTGCCCGCATTCATGGTGGAATAATGGAAATAGAGCTTTGCCATGCGGCATGGTTTGGCCCATGAGGGGCGGACTGACAAGACTGAGGCTATGGGCGTTGACGAATAGGGGCGGAAGCGGCTTTGCTGGAGTGAGCAAGGGGATAGGACGATGACCGAGACGGCCAAGGGCTATTTGAAGCGCCACACGGAGCGCCTGATCAAGGATGTGGGATATGCTGCGGCCTGTGATCTGACGGGGCGATCCAAGGCGACGCTGGGGCGCTATTTCTCGGAAAGTGATGAGCATGCGGACCGGTTCATGCCGGTGGATGCAGTGGCGGCATTGGAGGCGGAGGCCTCATTCCCGCATGTGACGGCGGCTTTGGCGGAATTAAATGGCGGCTCGCTCAGCTATGGTGCCGAGAAACGCAATGCGATGCGGGGCGACAACCATGGCAATGTGAATGCCAACGTCATTGCGTTGAGCCAGCGGTTTGCGACGCTGATGGGGGAATACCAGATCTCGATCGAGGATGGCGTGATCTCGGTGAATGAAGCGCGTCGCTTGCTGGAAGAGACGTTGGAGCTGCAGAAGGTGTTGATCGAGATGAAGCTGCGGCTGGAGGCCGATAGCCGGTCTTGAGCCACTGGTGCTCACGCGTGAGCAGCAGGGTTAGGCGGCTGAAAAGAAAAGAGAAACGCGATTTTGTTTACTCTTTCTTTACCTTTTGATCGGCCCACCATTGGCGTCAATGGGAGGGCGGGCATGGCCTGAGGGCGGCTGGAAATGTCGCTAATGTCTTAGCGACGGGGCATCGCGCGCGTAGGGTCCGGGGGGAAAGGAGCCGACGAATGCGCGAAGATTTCCTCTCTCACCTCAGCGAAACGCTTGGCCAGATCCGCGACGATGGCCTTTACAAGGTTGAACGTCCGATTGGATCGGCCCAAGCGACACGGATCGATGTGGCGGGGCGAGACGTCCTGAACCTGTGTGCGAACAATTACCTGGGGCTGGCGGATCACCCGGCCTTGGCCGAGGCCGCGAAAGAGGCGCTGGACGAAGCGGGATATGGCATGGCGTCCGTGCGCTTCATCTGCGGCACCCACAGGCTGAACCGCGCGTTGGAAACGCGCCTGGCGGCCTTTCTTGGCAAGGACGATGCAATCCTGTTCGCGGCCTGCTTCGACGCGAATGGTGGCCTGTTCGAGCCACTGCTTGGCCCTGAGGATGCGATTGTCTCGGACGCGCTGAACCATGCGTCGATCATTGACGGCATCCGCCTGTGCAAGGCGCAGCGGTATCGCTACGCGAATTCCGACATGGCCGACCTGGAGGCGCAGTTGAAGGCGGCGCGTGCCGCCGGGGCGCGCCACATCATGATCGCAACCGATGGCGTGTTTTCAATGGACGGCACCTTGGCTGATCTGCCTGCGCTGACCGCGTTGGCAGACCGCTACGGGGCGGTAGTGATGGTCGATGATTGCCATGCGACGGGCTTCATGGGGCCGGGTGGGCGCGGCACCCCGCATCATTTCGGCGTGGAGGCACAGGTCGATATCCTGACCGGCACCTTGGGCAAGGCGCTTGGCGGGGCCATCGGCGGCTATATCGCCGGGCCGCAGCCGGTGATCGACATGTTGCGCCAGCGGGCGCGGCCCTACCTGTTTTCGAATGCGTTGCCGCCGTCGGTCTGTGCTGCGTCGCTGGTGGCGCTGGATCTGGTCGAGAAAGGCGTTGATCTGCGAGCGCGCTTGTTCGAGAACGCTGCCTATTGGCGCTCGGGCCTGACCGATCTGGGGTTCGATTTGTTGCCCGGATCACATCCGATCATCCCGGTCATGTTGGGCGACGCGAAACTGGCGCAGGATATGGCGGCACGGTTGTTCGAGCTTGGGGTCTACGTTTCGGGCTTTTTCTTTCCGGTTGTGCCCAAAGGCCTCGCGCGCATCCGCACGCAGATGAACGCGGCACTCACGCGCGATGATCTGGATCGAGGGCTTGAGGCGTTCGCCGAAGCCGGTCGGACGGTAGGAGCGATAAGATGAAGGCGTTGGTCAAGGCAGAGGCCGCCGAAGGCCTGAGACTTCAGGATGTTCCGGTGCCCGAGATCGGACCGGATGAGGTTCTGATCCGCATCAACAAGACCGGCATCTGTGGCACCGACATCCACATCTGGAATTGGGATGACTGGGCCAGCCGCACGGTGCCGGTGCCGATGATTGTGGGCCACGAATTTGCGGGCGAAATCGTGGAGCTTGGCGGCGCGGTGAAGGATCTGAAGATCGGTCAACGCTGTTCGGGGGAGGGGCATCTGATCGGGCAGGACTCGCGGCAGGTAAGGGCCGGGAAATTCCACCTCGATCCCGGCACGCGGGGCGTGGGTGTGAATGCGCCGGGGGCGTTTGCCGAATTCCTGGCCCTGCCTGCCTTCAATGTCGTGAAGCTACCCGATGCGATCCCCGATGATATCGGCGCGATCCTCGACCCGCTTGGGAACGCGGTTCACACGGCGCTGAGCTTTGATCTGGTGGGAGAAGATGTGTTGATCACGGGCGCGGGGCCGATCGGGATCATGGCGGCCGCGGTGGCGCGCCATGTGGGTGCGCGGCGCGTTGTGGTGACCGACATAAACCCCGACCGCTTGGCCCTTGCGGCGCAGGTCGCAGACGTTCGCACCGTGAACGTCGCGGAAGAGGATTTGCGGGATGTGATGGCCGAGATCGGCCTGAAGGAAGGCTTCGACGTGGGCCTTGAGATGTCGGGCAATGCGCGCGCGTTCGATCAGATGGTTGAAGCGCTGGTGATGGGGGGACGGATTGCGATGTTGGGAATCCCGCCCGGCCAATCGCCGGTGGATTGGAGCCGGATCGTTTTCAAAGCGATCACAATCAAGGGCGTCTACGGGCGCGAAATTTTCGAGACCTGGTACAAGATGATCGCGATGCTTGAGAACGGGTTGGACGTGTCGCGCGTGATTACCCACCGGTTTCCCGCTGCCGCCTATCAAGATGGCTTTGCCGCGATGCTGAGCGGGTCGAGCGGAAAGGTCGTGCTTGATTGGACCGCGGTTTAGCCCGCGCGTTCCACGATCACCGAGCCCACGGAATAGCCCGCGCCGAACGAGCAGATGATGCCGGTGTCGCCGGGGGCGAGGTCGTCGGAGTATTTTGCGAAGGCGATGATGGAGCCTGCGGAGGAGGTGTTGGCGTAGTCTTGCAGGATGTTGGGTTGCTCGCCGTCTTCCGGTGTGCGGCCCAAGACCTTTTTGCCGATGTAGTCGTTCATCGTTTTGTTGGCCTGATGCAGCCAGAGGCGTTTGAGGTCGAGGGCGGTGACGCCCGTGTCGGCCATGTGGTCTGCGATATGTTTGGAGACGAGCGGCAGCACCTCTTTGAAGACCTTACGGCCGTTTTGCATGAAGAGCATGTCGCGCCGGTCGTCCATGTGGCCGTCGCGGGTGCGGCGCAGGAAGCCGTTGTTGTTGCGGATGTTGTTGGAGAATTGCGTCGCGCAGCGGGTGGATTTGATCGCGAAATGCGCGCCTTTGGCGTCGTCTGCGCGCTCGATCAGGACGGCGGTTGCGACATCACCGAAGATGAAGTGGCAATCGCGGTCGCGCCATTCGAGGTGGGCAGAACAGATTTCGGGGTTCACGACCAGCGCTTTGCGGATGGAGCCAGAGCGGATCATGTCGGCGGCGGCCTGAATGCCGAAGGTGGCCGAGGAGCAGGCGACGTTCATGTCGAACCCGAAACCGCCGGTGCCGAGCGCCTGCTGGATTTCGATGGCGATGGCGGGGTAGGCGCGTTCGTGGTTGGAGGCGGCGCATAGGACCGCGTCGACGTCGCTTGCGTCCACGCCGGCCATGTCGAGCGCCTTGCGGCAGGCATCGACGCCCATTTCGGCCATGACGCTGATCTCATCCATGGCGCGTTCGGGGAGCCAGGGGTGCATCGCGTCGGGGTCGAGGATACCATCCTTGTTCAGCACGAAGCGGCTTTCGATGCCGGAGGCGGCGTGGATGAAATCGGAGGAGGAATGGGCCATGGGTTCGGCCTCACCTGCCGCGATCTCGGCGGCGTGGTCGGCGTTCCATTTATCGGCATAGGCGTTGAAGGCCACGACAAGTTCGTCGTTGGAGATGCTGAGTTCGGGGGTGAAAACGCCCGATCCGGTAATGGCTGGTTCAAACATGGCTTTCGTCCTTTGGCGGGCCTTCACTTGCGCGCGAAAGCAATGCGCCGTCAAGGCGGCTGACGTTACGTCGTGTCGGTGGGGGCGTGGCAGACGGCCTCGATGTTGTTGCCGTCGGGGTCGCGGACGAAGGCGCCGTAGTAGTTGTCGTGGTAATGCGGGCGCAGGCCGGGCGCGCCGTTGTCCGTGCCGCCCGCATTGAGGGCGGCGGCGTGGAAGGCGTCGACGTCTGCGCGGGTTTCGGCGGTGAAGGCGAAGTGAACGGGAGGGCTCTGCGCATCACCTTCGTTGATCCAGAATTGCGGGCGGTCGCGGCCGTAGCCGCCGACCTGTTCACCGCCAGTATGCTCCGGCGGCACAGTGAAGAGGTAGGTAATGGCGAGGGGCGCGAGGGCTGCGTCATAGAAGGCGCGGGCCTGCGCGAAGTCTGAGACGGACAGGCCAGAATGGTCGATCATGTATTGTCCTTGATTTTCGTCAGTCGCTTTGCTGCGCTAAGCGGGTCATCGCTTCGATCATGTGGAGCGGCAGCCTGTCAGGTTCGCCGGAATATCCGTTTCCGGCAATGCACCAAAGGCCATCGGAACAGGCCAGCGTGTTGCTGACCTGGTAGCTTTCGACGATCGTGTGGTCATCCGTGACGAGCCAGGTGATGTGATGCCCCTCGATCGTGGTGGCATCTTTGAACGTAGCAGAGGCGCAGTGTCGGGAACGCCGCGCGATATTGCGCAGGGTCATGCGGTGACGCATGTCGTCGAATCCTGCGCGCAACTGAGATCGGTCTTCAACATGGTGCGTCGTCTCGTGTGTCTGAACGCGGTAAGGTAGAATGATGCGTGCAGCGAAGGCGTCGAACGCGCCGTTCTCGATATGTGCGTCCATCGTGTCGAGCACATCTTGGTAAATCGCCTTGGCGTCTTTCTGGGGCCTTAAGGTCGTCATTCAGCGATGTTGGTCGATCAGGATGATGTTGCCGTCAGGGTCACGTGTGACGAAGCTGGCCGGACCATCGGCCTCGCCCTGTTCCTGTTCCACTGGGTAGCCCGCCTTGGCGACGACCTCCTTGATGGCGCGCACGTCATCGAAATCGTCAAGGTTTTGCGCGTTCTGATCCCAGCCAGGATTGAAGGTCAACATGTTGCCCTCGAACATCCCGTGAAAAAGGCCGATCAGCGTGTCGCCGTTTTTCATGATGAGAAAGCCATGGTCCGGATCGCCGCCCATCGCGGAAAAGCCAAGCGTCTCATAAAAGGCGCGAGAAGCGGCGAGGTCCTTGACGGACAATGACATGGAAGACGCGCCGAGCTTCATGGCCAATACTCCTGAACACCAATAATCCGGTTACGATACGCCGATCCGCTTGTATCACAAGGGTTTCGGTTGACTTGGCCACAGGAATGGCGAGGTTGCGCTTAAGACCAACAAAGGCACGAGCACATGGCATCCCCAGCCCCGTTTTCGAAATACGAGTTCCTGATTGCCTGGCGCTACCTGCGCGCCCGCAAGACCGAGGGCGGGGTCAGTGTGATGACCTGGATCAGTTTCATCGGCATTGCGCTGGCGGTGATGGCATTGATCGCGACTTTGGCGGTGCGGTCAGGGTTTCGCTACGAATTTGTCGGCATCATCCTGGGCGCGAACCCTCATGTGGCGGTCTATGACATCGTAGAGCGCGACGCGGCGGGCAATCTGGACCGTACTATGGAGGATTTCGACGCTGTGGCAGAGGCCGTGCGTGGCGTCGACGGAGTGGAACATGCCGCCGCGGTGATCCGCGGGCAGGTTCTATCGGCCTATCAGGGACGCAATGCAGGCGTGGAGGTGATTGGCATCTCGCCCGAGGATCTGGCCACAATTCCGCTGGTTGCTGATCCGGAATGGAGCCAGGGCGCGCTGTCGGAATTCGGAGAGCCGCAGGGTGAGGCCATGGGGCCGGGCATTGCCATCGGGTCAGGCGTAGCGCGTGACCTAGGGGCGAATGTGGGGGATTCCATCCGCCTGATCTCGCCCGACGGGGCGCGGACGGCGTTTGGCACCAGTCCGCGCGTGTCGACCTTTCAGATAGCGTACATCTTCCAGGTGGGGCGTTTCGACATTGACCGAACCCGCGTCTACATCCCGTTTGACGAAGCGCAAGTCTATTTTAACCGCGATGGTGTCGCGGACGAGGTGCAAGTCACCGTCGCCGAGCCGGAGCGGATCAACCAGTACGTGCTGCCCCTGCTGCAAGCGGCCGGCGATGTGCAAATCTGGACGTGGGAGGACAGTTCTGGCGCCTATCTGAGGGCGCTGCAGATGGAGGACAACATTATGTTCATCATCCTGTCGATCCTCGTGCTGATCGCGACGATGAACATCGTGTCGGGTCTGATCATGCTGGTGAAGAACAAGAGCCGCGACATTGGCATTCTGCGCACCATCGGGCTGAGCGAGGGGGCAATCCTGCGGGTCTTCTTCATCTGCGGTTCGGCCATTGGGGTCGCAGGCACGTTGATGGGTGTGATCCTAGGCTGCGCCTTTGCGATCTGGATCGACCCGATCTTCAGCTTCGTGAACTACATTGCCGGGGGCGGGGTCTGGGACCCGTCGGTGCGGCTGATCTCTGCCCTGCCGGCGCGGTTGGAGCTGGGGGATGTTGTCACGTCGATGTCGCTGGCTTTGGGACTGAGCTTCGTTGTGACGATCTTCCCGGCCCGGCGCGCGGCGCGGATGAACCCGGTGGAGGCGCTGCGGTATGAGTGAGTTGGCGCTTAAACTGGATGGGATCGAGAAAGCGTATAACCACGGGAAGCCGAACGAGATTGCGGTCTTGCGCGGCGCTTCCGTGGACATCCCGAAGGGTGAGATCGTCGGGCTGATCGCACCTTCGGGTGCTGGAAAATCCACGCTGCTTCACATCGCGGGGCTCTTGGACGTGGCAGACAGCGGCACAGTTGAGATCGGTGGTCAGGCTGTGACCGGGGCCTCTGACCGGGCGCGCACGGCGGCGCGGCGCGAGGGGGTGGGGTTTGTCTATCAATTCCACCATCTGCTGCCGGAGTTCTCGGCGGCTGAGAATATCATCCTGCCACAGCTGGCCAATGGGGTGGCGCGCGGTGCGGCGGAGCAAAGAGCGGCGGATTTGCTGGGGCGTGTGGGTCTGGGGCCACGGGCAGCCCATCGCCCGGCGGAATTGTCTGGTGGAGAACAGCAGCGGGTTGCGTTTTGCCGGGCGTTGGCGAACCAACCTGCGCTGATGCTGGCCGATGAGCCGACAGGCAATCTGGACCCGGCGACCTCGGACACCGTATTCGATGTGTTGATGGAGCTGGTGCGGGGAACGGGTCTGTCGGCGCTGATCGCGACACACAATCATGAGCTGGCCGCGCGGATGGACCGCGTGATCCGTCTGGAAGATGGCGTGCTAGTGGCGGCCTGATTTGACCTGATCTAAAGGAGCGGCGAGCGCCGCACGCTTTTCGCCTCGTTTGTCCGCTTGCAGGGCAGGGGGGGCAGACCCCTGACGCGCCTTTTCCAGGAGAAGAGACGCTGACCCCCGAGGTATTCTCGAAACAAGGAAGGGGTTAGGTTGGCGCGCCGGGATGGGCATCGAAATGCGCGAGGATCGCGTTGAGCGTCTGGCCTCGGCGTTCGGGGTTTTCCATCAGCACTTCGTGGCGACCGCCGTCGACAAGGATGAACTCCCCGTCCGGCCAGTTTTCCATGCGCTGCTCTGCATTGGTGATGGAAACGCGCGTCTCATCAGAGCCGACGATCGTGACGACGGGCAGGTCGAGGGGCGGCATGGCCATAAGCGCCTCGGCCTCTTCCTCGGCGGCGGCGACCCAGCGGAAGGAGGGGCCACCGAGTGTCAGTTCCGGATGCGCTGCCATCTGGCGGTTCATATACGCGTATTGGTCGGGGTCTGTGGTGAGGATGTTGCCTTCGAACGGTTCTTCCTTCCACGGGCCGGTGGTGGTGGCGAAGCGGTTGTCGCGGCGCAGAAGTGCGCTGCCGCCGATCAGGATCGGGGAGATGAAGCGCAGGAGCGGGGTGAGTTGGATGCCCCACATCGGGCCAGTGAAAGCTGCTGCCGTTACAGGCAAGTCATCGTAAAGCGCGCGCAGGCCGATGCAGCCACCCATGGAATGGCCGATCAGGTACCACGGTTTGGGCAGATCCAGCGCCTCCATCGCGGCCCGGAAGGCGGTGACGTCCTGGCGATATTCGTCGAAGCTGAGGACGTGGCCCACGCCCGGTTCGTGTTGTGGGCGGTCTGCCAGGCCTTGCCCGCGCCAGTCGAAGCTGACCATGCCGTAGCCCGCATCGGCGAGGTCCTGCGCGACGCGGCCGTATTTCTCGACATACTCGGTGCGGCCGCAAAACATCAGGACGGTGCCTTTTGTCCCTGAGGGCCAGACGCCGAACCTGAGCCGCGTGCCATCTTCGGCGTGCACCCACCACGCTTCCGCACCGGAAGGTCCTTCGGCGATGTCGGCGAAGAACGGTGCGGTTTCCAGACCGGTGGGTGCAGTGCCTGTCAACATCAGCTGAGAACACCGCCCAGTTTCATGGCTGTGCCCATATCGCCATCCAGCGTCAGCTTGCCCGACATGAAGGCGGCGGTGGGGTTCAGCTCACCCGACATGATTTCCTGAAAGGTTTCGGTGTCGGCGGACATGGTGACGTCGGCGGCTTCGCCGTCTTCGGCGGCACGTGCGCCAGTGCCGTCGACGATTACGGCGCCTTCGCCTTCGATTTCGAACTTGGCGGAGCCGTCGAACGTCTCGTCACCCAGCTTATCGTTAATCGCAGCCACTGCAGCGTCGATGATTGCATTGCCCATTTTTTTGGTCCCTTGATATCCCTTGGAGGCATCACCCTCTCGCAGACTTGATCTAGCATTGTGTGCGAGGAATGCTACGTTCCGGACCATGACGTTTCCATCACGCATCATCAACTTTGCCGTTACGTCCGTCATCTGCGGGTTTCCCGTAGTTGCGCAGGCGCAATCGACGGTCGACGACTTTCTGGACCGGCTGGCGAATCCGGAGCTTCGGAATTGGGAAGTGGTCGAGCAGGAAGTCTATCAGCGTTGGCAAATCTCGGGTTCAGCCTCGGCGGACTATCTGCTGCGGCGCGGGATCGAGGCAATCGAGGCGCAGGATTATGACGCGGCGTATGACCACTTGACTGCGCTGACAGACCATGCGCCGGATTTTGCCGAAGGGTGGAACGCGCGGGCGCGGCTGTTTGTGGAGCAACAGATGTATGGGCCTGCGATTGCCGATTTGCAGCGGGTTCTGGCACTTGAGCCCCGGCATTTTGGGGCCTTGGTCTCCATGGGGTTGATGCTGGAGGATATGGGTGATTTTGACCGTGCGCGTGAGGCGTATGAGCTGGCCCATGATTTGCACCCCAACCAGCCCGATATTCTGCGCTTGCTGAACAACCTGAATGTGCAGGAAGAGGGCGAGGCGTTGTAGTCTTTCGGCTTGCGGAGGACGGCAGAGACCCTCAGATAGAGCAATGATGATGGATTTGGGCGCGGGCCGCGCCCAGATTGCGACAAACGGTGGCGCATACACATGAAACGCATAGCTGCCGTTCTGGGGCCGACCAATACCGGCAAGACCCACTACGCCATCGAACGGATGCTGGCGCACCGCACTGGTGTGATCGGCCTGCCGCTGCGCCTGCTGGCGCGAGAGGTCTATGACAAGATTGTTGCTATTCGCGGGCCATCCGTTGTGGCGTTGGTCACGGGCGAAGAGCGGATCGTGCCGGAGCGGACGCAATATTGGGTCTGCACGGTGGAGGCCATGCCCACGGGCAATGGTGCGGATTTCGTCGCGATTGACGAGATCCAACTGTGCGCGGACCCGGAGCGGGGGCATGTGTTTACGGACAGGTTGCTGCACGCGCGCGGCCTGCATGAGACGCTGTTTCTGGGGGCCGAGACGATGCGGCCCGCAATCTCAGCGCTTGTGCCAGGGGCAGAATTCATCCGTCGGGACCGTTTCTCACAGCTTGTGTATGCAGGTTCGAAAAAGGTCAGCCGGATGCCGCCTCGGTCCGCGATTGTCGGGTTTTCGGTTGAGAACTTGTATGCCATGGCCGAATTGCTGCGCCGTCAGAAGGGTGGTGCGGCGGTTGTGATGGGTGCGCTTTCGCCCCGGACGCGCAACGCGCAGGTGGAGTTGTATCAGAACGGCGATGTGGATGTGCTGGTGGCGACAGATGCCATCGGGATGGGTCTGAACCTCGATATTCGGCATGTGGCCTTCTCGGGTCTGCGCAAGTTTGACGGGCGCAAGATGCGCGACCTTTGGCCGAATGAACTGGCGCAGATTGCCGGGCGGGCGGGGCGGCATACTTCGGACGGCTCTTTTGGGGTGACGGGTGAGGCGCCTACGTTGGACGATCAGGTGGCCGAGGCCATCGTCGAGCATCGCTTCGCGCCGGTGCGCAAGCTGATGTGGCGGAATTCCGCCCTTGAGTTTGGAACGGCGGAGCGGCTGATCGCCTCGCTCGAAGAACGCACGGACGATGAATGGCTGGCACGGGCACGGGAAGCGGACGACGTTCAGGCGCTCAAAGCGTTGGTGGCCCGGCCTGAGATTGCAGCGCGCCTTGGCGATGCGCGGGCCGTACGGCTGCTTTGGGATGTTTGCAATATTCCAGATTTCCGGGGGATTTCGCACGCGGAGCATGCCGATCTTTTGGGGCGCATCTTCGAATTCCTGCATGAGACGCGCCGCGTGCCTGACGACTGGCTCGCGCGGCAGGTCAAGCGCATTGATCGGGTGCAGGGCGACATCGACACGCTGTCGAAACGTCTGGCCTATATTCGGACGTGGACATACGTCGCACAGCGCAAAGGCTGGGTTGATGATGAAAGCCATTGGCGCGGCGCGACCCGTGCCGTAGAAGACCGACTGTCAGACGCACTTCACACTGCGTTGACACAAAGATTTGTCGATCGGCGGACGAGTATGCTCCTTCGCCGGTTGAAGCAGAGGGAGAGCCTTGTGGCTGAAGTGAACGACCAGGGCGAAGTGACGGTGGAGGGCCAGGTGCTTGGCCGCATCGAGGGCTTCCGCTTTCGCATGGATGAAACCGCGACCCCGGATGAGGCGAAGACGCTGCAGCAGGCAGCGATGGCGGCACTGCGCCCCGAATTCCACCTGCGCGCGGACCGGATGTACAACGCGCCCGATACGGAATTCGACCTGACCGAGCAGGGCGGGTTGATGTGGGGCGATCAGGCGGTCGGCAAGTTGGTGAAGGGCGACGACCCGATGAAGCCGGTGGCCGAGGCGTTCGTGGATGAAGAGGCGGCGGGGGGCGAGGTGGTCCAGAAGGTGCAGCGCCGCTTGCAGCATTTCATCGACCGCCGCGTGGCCGCGCAATTCGAGCCGCTTCTGGCGATGAGCCGAGACGAGGCGATCACTGGGCTGGCGCGCGGTGTGGCGTTCCAACTGCTGGAGAATTTCGGCGTCGTCCCGCGGGGCGAGATTGCCGATGATATCAAGGCGCTGGATCAGGACGCGCGCGCGCTTCTTCGCAAACATGGCGTGCGGTTCGGGCAATACACGATCTTCCTGCCGCTTCTGCTGAAGCCTGCGCCGACTCGACTGCGTCTGGTGATGTGGGGGTTGTGGCAGGGGCTCGATTCCTTCCCCGACAGCCCGCCGCCGGGTCTGGTGACGATCCCGACGGTTGAGGGCGCGCCTGCGGGCCACGCGACGATGGCGGGGTACCGCGTATCGGGGGCACGCTCGATCCGTATTGATATGCTGGAACGGCTGGCGGACCTGCTACGTGGCGAGGATAGCCGGGGTGGGTTTGAAGCCAACCCCGATATGCTGAGCATTTCGGGCCTGACACTGGAGCAATTCGCCGATCTGATGGGCGGGTTGGGCTACAAGGCTGAGCCGGGCGAGCGAGTGAAAGTGAAGGCCGCGCCTGAGGCTGCAAAGACCGAGGAGGTCGCCACGGAAGAAGCTGCTCAGGGAGAGTCCACGCCGACCGAAGTAGCTGTTGAGCCAGCCGACACCAAAGAGGCACAAAGCGCTGAAGAGGTGTCGGTACGGCCGGATTCCGAAGCCGAAGCAGCGGAGCCGGAAATGGAGGTCTTCTACACCTTCACATGGGCCCCGCGCGGCCGTGGGGCACAGCGCCCGCGCCGTGCCGATGGCCCGCCACAGGGCAAGCGCGGCAAGCCGCAGGGCGGCAAACCCAAAAGCAAGGGTGGCAAGCGCCCGCCACGGGATGACAAGCCCAAGACCTACTCCGCCAAGCCGGAGAAGTCGGGCAAGGTTGATCCGGACAATCCGTTCGCGGTTCTGGCCGCGCTCAAGGACAAGTCCTGAGCGAAGCGGTTCAAAAGGACCGGCTGGATCGCTGGCTGTGGCAGGCGCGGTTCTTCAAGACCCGCAGCCTCGCTGCGCGCGCAGTGTCCGATGGTGCCGTGCGCGTGGATGGGGACAAGGTCTCGAAGTCATCCACGCAAGTCAGCCCCGGTCATGTGCTGACCTTCCCCCAAGGCCGCCAGATTCGTGTTGTGCGGATATTGGCTTTGGCTAAGCGGCGTGGCCCCGCGGCGGAGGCGCAGGCGCTCTATGAGGACCTGACCCCGCGGGCTGAGCCTGTGCCGCCACGGGTTGGGCCGCGCCCAACCAAGAAGGACCGGCGCGATCTGGAAGCCTTTCGAGACACAGAGTAAATCCACGTCACTTGGCAAAGTGTAAACTTTGACTTACACATCCCTGACATGTGCGTGACGCGGCCATTTCGCCGTATTGCATCCCCCAGCGCCCTGCCGTAGCAGGCATCTAGATCGACCGACCAGGACCGCCTGCCCATGACCTACATCGTCAACGACGCCTGCATTGCCTGCAAGTACACCGACTGCGTGGAAGTCTGCCCCGTGGATTGCTTCTATGAGGGCGAGAACATGTTGGTGATCCACCCTGACGAATGCATTGATTGCGGTGTGTGCGAACCCGAATGCCCCGCCGATGCCATCCGCCCGGACACTGAGCCGGATATGGAGAAGTGGGTGGAGTTCAACCGCAAGTATTCTGAGCTTTGGCCCGTTATCATCACCAAGAAAGACCCGCTGCCCACGGCGGAAGAGATGGACGGTAAAGAAGGAAAGATGGAGCTCTTCTCGGAAGCGGCGGGTGAGGGCGGCTGACCACCCGATTCGGTGCTGCAGTGCCGAAGGGTGAGCAATATTGACCCAAGAATTCCCCCTATTTTTAGGGGCTTCGGTAACGCTGCGCAGCGGAAACCTAGGAATCAGGGGTGATTCGTGCTATGTATGCGGGACGAAACGCACTGTCTGTACCACTCAGGGGTCGCTTGATCGGCCCGGAAACTCTGCAGTTCTGAACCAACGCAAACGGAAAGCTCGCGCTTGCCGGGTGCGTTTTTGACGCCTGCATCCCGCGCCGCCCAAAAGGCCGCGGCGCCACAAAAAGGAAATGAAACGCATGAGTAAAGCCCGCAAGCCCCAGCTGTTCAGCCCCAATGATTTTGTTGTCTATCCCGCGCACGGCGTGGGCAAGATCGTGTCGATCGAGGAGCAGGAAGTTGCGGGCCTTGAGCTGGAATTGTTCGTTATTTCGTTCGAGAAGGACAAGATGACGTTGCGCGTTCCGACCGCTAAGGCAACTGAAGTGGGCATGCGTCCGCTGAGCGATCCGACTGTTGTGTCCAAGGCGATGGACACGCTGAAAGGCAAGGCACGGGTGAAGCGGGCTATGTGGTCGCGCCGCGCTCAAGAATATGAGCAGAAGATCAATTCGGGCGATCTGATTTCCATCGCGGAGGTCGTGCGCGATCTGCACCGCGCCGACGATCAGCGTGAGCAGAGCTATTCCGAACGGCAGCTTTACGAAGCAGCGCTTGAGCGCCTGACCCGCGAATTGGCCGCCGTCAAAGGTATGGACGAAGCCGGCGCGCAAACCCAGGTGGTTGAGGTTCTGTCCAAGCGGGCGGCTTAACGCCCAAGCGCTGAAAAGGGCGGGCAACATCCCGCGCTCACAGCTTTGTTACCGGTTTTCCTGACCTGCCGCGGCCTCGCGGCAGGTTTTTTTCTGTGCTAACAAGGAACTCAGGGAAACGTGGAACGTATTACCAAAGGGCGCACCACGCCCATCACTGAAAGGAAGACCCCTTATGAAAAAAGTTATCGCACCCGTGCTGCTGATTGCAGCTGTTGCCGTCAGCGCGTGTCAGCCGCTTTCGCCGCAAGACCGCTCGAACCTCGGCCTGCTTGGCGGTGCCGGTGCCGGCCTGCTTCTGGCTGATGCGTTCAACGCCAACCCGCAGTGGACGATCCTGGCCACCGTCGCCGGTGCAGCCGTGGGCACGCAGGTTGCGCGCAACACGCAGACCGGTCAGTGCGCCTATTCGAACGGTGACGGCACTTACTACGTGTCGGCCTGCCGCTAATCAGGCAAGGGCTGCGGCAAGCGTCAGCAACGCGGCAATTTCGCCGATGACCTGCGCCGCGCCCAACACATCCCCCGTTTGCCCGCCGATCTTCGCGCGGGCAAGCGACCCCACCAAAATGGCAGCTATGCCGACAATCACAGCGGCCAGCAAGCCGGGCCAAAAGCCCGCATAGATCATCCCCCCTACAACAGCGATTGCGACCGCCAACCCGGCTGAGGCCAAGGGCGGACGACCTACATGGTTCGCCAATCCACCTTCGCGTGCGAACGGCATTCGGGCCATCAGCAGTGCCATGGGCGCACGGCTGAGCATGGCGGCGGCAATCAGGGCCAAGGGCGCAACTGGCAAAAGGCTGGCTAGCAAGCCCCAGCGCAGGCCGACGGCGAAGACCATGGCCAGTACACCGTAGCTTCCCACGCGGCTGTCCTTCAGGATTTCCAACCGCCGGTCGCGGTCAAAGCCGCCCCAGAAGCCATCGGCGCAATCGGCCAAGCCATCCTCGTGCAGGCCACCCGTCAGAACGACACCCAAGGCCACTGCCAGACCGGCAGCCGCCCAGACCGGAACGCCAAGGGCCATCAGACCGCATCCCAGCCCGACCTGTAGCGCTGCGATGGTCGCGCCAACCAATGGCCAGGCCCAGGCTGAGGCCGCTGCACGTTCCGCATCACCTCCCGGCAGCGGCAGGCGCGACAATAGGTGGAAGGCGCGGATCACATCGCGGGGTTGCGGAAAGAAGGCGTCGGTATCAGACATCAGTTTGACCTTTTTGCCGCCCTTGGGCGGTGTGCCCTCCGCTAAACACGATTTCGAACCTGCAACGCAAGGGATGCCCTCAGATGACCGCACTGCAAAGCCTTTCCGACATCCGTTCCCGGCTGCAAGAGGCGACCTCGCCCGATACGGCCGCACGCGAAGCTGCAGAGGCGCGGAATTCGGTTTTGACCAAGCCCCCCGAGGCCTTGGGGCGGTTGGAAGAGATCGCGATCTGGTATGCCGCGTGGCGAAGGGATGCGCGGCCCCGGATTGAGGCGCCGCAAGTGCTTGTCTTTGCAGGCAATCATGGCGTTGCCGCGCGCGGTGTGTCGGCTTTCCCGCCGGAAGTGACGGTTCAGATGGTCGCCAATTTCGAGGCAGGCGGGGCGGCAATCAACCAGCTGTCGGACCTGGCGGGCGCTAAGATGTCGGTCCATGCGATTGAGTTGGACCGTCCAACGGCAGACTTCACTCAAGGACCAGCGATGAGCGAGGCCGAGGTCATGGCCGCGTTCAATACCGGCTGGAACGCTGTAGATGCGGGGGCGGACCTGTTGGTGGTTGGCGAAATGGGGATCGGGAATACGACCTCTGCTGCGGCCATTGCCCATGCGCTTTATGGTGGCGATCCGGCGGATTGGACCGGGCGCGGGACCGGTGTGGATGAAGCGGGCGTTGCCCTGAAAGCGGATGTCGTGGCGAAGGGGCTGGCGGCTAACCCCAGCGCTGCGTCTGACCCGTTGGAAGCCCTGCGTTGCCTTGGCGGGCGCGAGGTTGCGGGCATGGTTGGCGCCATGGCGCGGGCGCGCGCGGAAGGGATACCGATGATCCTGGACGGGTTCATCTGCACAGCAGCGGCGGCAGTATTGCATCGCACGGCAGAAGGCGCGCTGGATCATGCAATTGCGGGCCATGCCTCTGCCGAGCAGGCCCATATCCGCATGTTGGAGCATCTGGGCAAGTCGCCGCTTTTGTCGCTGGACCTGCGCCTCGGAGAAGGCTCGGGCGCGGCCTTGGCCATTCAGGTGCTAAAGGGCGCGCTCGCCTGCCATTCCGGCATGGCGAGCTTTGCAGAGGCCGGTGTATCTGACGGTTAACGCCGTTTGGTGCCACCGGGCCTGCGTGCCATATCAACGCCGGACAGCGCACTGACATCGCCCGAAGCCCGCACCGTTGGATCGGCGCTTTCGTCACCCATCTCGCTAAAGACCTGAGCCATCGCGCTTTCGAGATTGTCGGTCAGCTCACGTGCGCGGGTCATGTAGGCCTTGTTTTCGGTCACCGGCACGCCGGGTTTCCAAACCTCGGCCAGTTCGCGGAGATTGTGGCGGTCATGGCGGTAGAAGGCGATTTCCGTCTCGTGAGCCTCATAATCGCTTAGGCCCATATCTTCTAGGACGTAGCGGCCCGCACGCAGGGCGCTGTCGAAAATCTCACGTACGATATGGTCGGCCCCGGCCTCATAAAGCTCATAGACATGCAGCTGATCATGGGCGCGGGCCACGACGGAGATGTCGGGATTGTGCCGCTTCGCATAGCGCACAAGGCTGACGGCGGAGGCCTTGCCGTCGACCGCGACAACGAGAACCTTTGCCGTGTTGATCCCGGCGGCCTTGAGCAATTCGGGGCGGGTCGGGTCGCCAAAGAAACTCTTTAACCCAAAGCGCCGCATCAGGCGGATGGTCTCAAGGTTTGAATCGAGGACAACGGCCTTGAAGCCTGCGGCCCGGACCATACGGTTGACGACCTGGCCAAAACGCCCAATGCCCGCGATGATAATGGGCGCCTCATCATCAATTTCATCATGGCCGGGCGCATCTTCGCCGCCTTCGTTCAAGCGCGCACTGATTTTCTCGTACAGGATGAAGCTGAGCGGCGTGAACAGCATCGAGAGCGCCACGATCAGCAGCAGGATCTCCGCGATGCGGTCCGGAAAGACGGCCTGCTGAACCCCGAAAGCAACAAGAACGAAGCCGAATTCACCGGCCTGCGCAAGGCTGAGCGTGAACAGCCACCGATCCCGCCCGTGCAGGCGGCTGACCCGCGCGATGGCGTAAAGGATTAGGCCCTTCAGCGCCATGACCGCAATCGTGAGGCCAAGGATCAGGAAGGGCATGCTGAAGAACGTGCCGAAGTTGATGCCCGCGCCCACGGTTATGAAGAACAGCCCAAGGAGCAGGCCCTTGAACGGTTCGATGTCTGCCTCAAGCTCATGCTTGAACTCGGAATTCGCGAGCACGACGCCTGCCAGAAACGCACCGAGGGCGGGGGAGAGGCCGACCAGCAGCATAAGAACGGCAATACCCACAACGATAACGAGGGCGGCGACCGTGAACAGTTCGCGCAGACGGGTGGCGTGGATGATGCGAAAGATCAGGGGCGACAGGTAGCGGCCCGCAAGGATCACGCCCACGACGGCGGCAAGCGTGACAAGGGTCACACCCCAGGCGGGCAGACCTTCGACCAGTGACATGGAATGGTGATCATCCTCCGCCAGACGCGCGATAGAGCCGTCTTCATTGAAGCGCACCGCTGAGGCCGTAGCGAGGAGCGGCAGAAAAGCCAGTGCGGGGATCACGGCGATGTCCTGTGTGAGCAAAACAGAGAAGGCCCCACGGCCACCCGGCGTGCGCATGAGGTCTTTTTCGGTAAGTGTTGTCAGCACAATCGCGGTTGAGCTGAGCGCGAGTGTGATCCCGATGGCAAAGGCCAAAGGTGTTGCGAGGTTCAGAAGCGCCGCACCTCCGGCGAGCACCAGAATGGACAAGGCGATCTGGCTTCCACCCAAACCAAGCAAGCGTTTGCGCATTTCCCATAGGGCGCGAGGGTCAAGCTCAAGCCCAATTAGGAACAGCATCAGGACAACGCCAAATTCTGCGTAGTGTTGGAGGTGCTCGGTCTCCGATCCGCCAACTAGGCCAAGCACGGGCCCGATGGCGATGCCCGCCAGTAAGTAGCCAAGGACCGATCCAAGGCCGAAGCGTACGGAGATCGGCACCGCAATCAGCATTGCACCAAGGTAAATCGTCGCCTGAAGGAGGGTTTCTTCCATTACGCACCCTGTTTTGACGTGTTGGTCACCAGCCTAGCGGCTCAGGTGCTGTGCGGCGAGGACCGATTGCGCAGGTTTAGAGATGCTTCGGTTTCGGCAAGTTTCGGCGTTCTGCCCTTGTGTGCAGCGTGCGATTGTGAGGAAAAGAGAGCGCGCGACCATGGGGTGAGACAATGAAACGATCCGAGATCAACGAGATTATGGCCGAGGCTGATGCGTTCATGCGGTCCTTCGGCTTTGTCATGCCGCCATTTGCGTATTGGACACCCGGCGAGTTTGTCGACCGGAAAGACAGCGCGCGCGCGGTGATCGACGGGCGCATGGGCTGGGACATCACCGATTACGGACAGGGGAAATTCGACGAATTGGGCCTGTTCCTGTTCACCCTGCGCAACGGACGGCTGAGCGATCTGCAGAAGGGCGGCGGCATGTGTTATGCCGAGAAGCTGTTGATCTCAAAGACGGATCAGATCAGCCCGATGCACCGGCACTACCTGAAGGCTGAAGACATCATCAACCGTGGCGGGGCAACTTTGGCGATTGAGCTGTTCGGCTCGGCTGAGGATGGGTCATGTGACCCGAATGCGGGCGGCGTCGTGATGTGTGACGGGATTGAACGGACCTTTGCACCCGGCGAAGTGCTGCGGTTCGCGCCGGGTGAATCCGTGACGCTGATGCCTGGGGATTGGCACGCCTTCTGGGGCGAAGGTGGGGATGTTCTGATTGGCGAGGTCTCGACCGTTAATGATGATGAGACGGACAATTGGTTCCGTGAGCCATTGGGACGTTTTGCGGAGATCGAGGAAGATGTCGATCCGACGCACCTGCTGGTGTCGGACTATGGGAAATGGCTCGCCTAAAGCGCGCGCCAGCCGATGTCTTTCCGATAGAAGCCTTCGGGCCAGTCGATCTGCTCGGCCATCGCGTAGGCCTGATCGCGCGCCTCTTGCAGGCTTGCGCCTCGCGCCGTGACGTTCAGAACCCGTCCGCCCGTGGCAGTGATCGCACCTTTCTGCGCAGTTGTGCCAGCGTGGAAGACCATTTGCGATGAGGTCTCTGGCGAAGCCTCCAGCCCCTTTATCACGCTGCCCTTTTCGTAACTGCCCGGATAACCCTCCGCGGCCATGACGACCGTCAACGCGTGATCGTCGGCCCAGTTCACCTGCGCTTGGGAAAGCCTGCCTTCCGCACAGGCCAACATCAAATCGAGGGCCTGCCCCCCAAGTCGCATCATCAGCACTTGGCATTCGGGGTCGCCGAAACGCACATTGTATTCGACAAGACGCGGCTGGCCGTCTTTGATCATCAGACCTGCATAAAGAACGCCTGCATAAGGCGTCCCGCGCTTGGCCATCTCAGCCACGGTGGGGCGAATGATCTCAGCCAGTGCCTTTTCCTGCAGCGCTTCGGTCAGCACAGGGGCAGGGGAATATGCGCCCATGCCGCCTGTATTGGGGCCTTCGTCACCGTCATAAGCGCGCTTGTGGTCTTGGGCAGTGCCGATGGGCAGAACGTTTTCGCCATCGGAGAGGATGAAAAAAGAGGCCTCTTCACCGTCCATGAATTCTTCAATCACTACCTCCGCGCCTGCCGCGCCAAAGGTTCCGCCGAACATGTCGTCGATGGCGGACAGAGCCTCTGCCTCGTCCATAGCAACGACCACGCCTTTGCCAGCCGCCAGACCGTCAGCCTTCACGACAATGGGCGCCCCTTGCTGGTGGATATAGTCCTTTGCAGGGGCGGCTTCGCTGAAGCGGGCCCAAGCGGCTGTCGGTGCGCCGGAGGCATCGCAAATCTGCTTGGTGAAGGTTTTGGAGGCCTCAAGTTCAGCAGCCGCTTTGGATGGCCCAAATGTCAGGAATCCGGCATCCGTCAACATATCCACAACGCCCGCCGCCAATGGCGCCTCGGGCCCGACGATGATGAAATCAATGGATTCCTCGGCGCAGAACTCGCACACGGCGGCTGGGTTGTTCACATCTAGGCTTGCACAATCCGCGATTTGCGCAATTCCGGCGTTTCCCGGTGCCACGATCAGGCGGTCGCATTTCGGGTTCTGCAACACGGCCCAGGCCAAGGCATGTTCGCGGCCACCAGAGCCAAGGATCAGGATGTTCATGGTGTCTGGCCCCTTCTTGGCGCGGGTCTTTCAAGTGCAGGATTCTTGAGCCGAGGGTTTAGGCGGGGCGAGCCTGACACGCAAGGAACCGGGTAAATGGTGCGGTTTGGCGGGGCGGATGCATTGTCATGAAACCGTCATAAAGCACATTTATCTTGCAGGCATGAAAAGTGAAACCATAGGAGGCTCCGATGACCTCTCGTAAAGATCAGCTATGGGAGCTGATTTCAAACCACCCAATGCCCGCCGATGCGACGGGCCGATCCTTTGCCGAACAGCTGATGGCTGAACACCGGATCAAGCGCGAAACGGCGGGGACCGCGATCGAGGAATATCGAAAATTCCTCTACCTCTGTGCCACGCGAGACGACCGCAACGTGCCGTCGAAGGCCGTTGATCTGGTCTGGCATCAGCATATGCAGCACAGCCGGGACTATTGGGACGGCTTGTGTGCCAAGATTGGCAAGCCCATCCACCATAGCCCCGGTGGGGAAGGCACCGCACACCTGGAGGATTACAAGGCAACGGTCGAGGCTTATCGCCTGAAGTTCGGCACCCCGCCGCGCGGTATCTGGCGACAGCAAACGCGCGCTGGCAGCATCGGCGCACTGCTCTTCACCAGCCTCTTTCTGGCGTATGGGCTGAATATGCTCTCAAGCGGAGATGCTCCACCACTCTTCGCGTTGGCGTTCACTGCGATCCCGCTTCTTGCCATTGCCAAAATCCTCTACGGCATGACGCCGGGCGGCGAGTACTCGCTAACTTTCGAAGCCGGTGACCCATTCGCCGACAACGACGCAGGCGATTGCGGGTCTGGCGATGGTGGCGGCTGTGGCGACTGACGCACCTGCATTCGTCGTGGACGCGCAAGGCTGCCTATCGCTATCATCAACCCAGGCATAACGAGCAGAAAAGGGACGCAGACCATGCGGAACCCGGAGCTTTGGGCGCGGCTGAGCGCCTTTGAATTCGACAAGGGGCCGGGAAGCGCGCCTTATTCCGTCAAACTGGCACGCGCCGAAGGGTGGAGCGCGCACTTCACCGCCCGCGTGATCGAGGAATATCGCCGGTTCCTTTACCTGACCCAAGTCAGCGACCGGCAGGTGACACCTAGCCAGATTGTGGACGCGGCCTGGCATATGCACCTGACCTTCACACGCGATTACTGGGAAGACCTTTGCCCCAATGTCATCGGCAAGCCAGTGCATCACCAACCCTGCGCTGGCGAAGAAGTGATGCCGCGCTACCGCGACCAATTCGCCGCGACCAAAGCGCTCTATGAGGCTGAGTTCGGAGAAGAGCCACCCGCCGATATCTGGGCGCGCAACCATGTGCGCACGGCGCGTGGTTTCGCTGTGGAAGAAAGCGGATCGATCACGAGTTCACCGGCCTTCATCGCGTTTTGGCCCTTCGCCATTTCGCTGGTCCTGACGATTGTAGACTACAGCCACTTGATCGCCTTGATCGCGCTTGGAACGGGGATCATCTTCTTCATGGTGCTTCTCAACCCCCGACGCCGCCGCAAGCAGCGCACGCGCACTGAGCGAGACGGTGACCTGTGGATTGAGGACGATTACGACAGTTCGGATCCCAGTGACCGACGGGATGGCGGCTCCTCAAGCAGCGGAAGTGGGCGCAGTTCCAGCAGCAAACACAGCCGCGATGACAACGATAAATCGAGCAGCGGCGGCTTTTGGGCTATGTTCGGTGGTGATGGCGACAGCGATGGTGGCGGTGGCGGTGGCTGTGGTGGCTGCGGGGGTGGCGATTGAATGGATGACCTGATCGACGACGACGCACCGGGCGGCAACGCGCCGGAATTCACGGTGTCCGAGATTTCAGGGGCGGTGAAGCGCACCGTTGAAGGGGCCTTTTCGCATGTGCGGGTGCGGGGTGAGGTCGGACGGTTATCACGGCCCCGGTCTGGGCATATCTACCTTGACCTGAAAGATGACCGCTCCGTTCTGGCGAGTGTCGTCTGGAAGGGCGTTTCGGCGCGGCTTGCCCACCAACCGGAAGAAGGGATGGAAGTGATCGCCTCGGGTCGCCTCACAACCTTTCCCGGCCAATCGAAATACCAATTGGTGATCGACGATATTCGCCCGGCGGGTGCTGGTGCTTTGATGGCGATGCTGGAGAAGCGCAAACAGGCGCTCGCCGCCGAGGGGCTGTTTGACGAGGCACGCAAGAAGCCGTTGCCGTTTCTGCCGGAAGTGATCGGCGTTGTGACCTCTCCCTCAGGTGCCGTGATACGCGACATCCTGCACCGACTGCGCGATCGCTTCCCCCGCAAGGTTCTGATCTGGCCTGTGGCCGTTCAGGGTGAACGTTGCGCTCCAGAAGTGGCGCGGGCGATCCGTGGCTTCAATGCAATGACGCCCGGAGGAGCCTTGCCCCGGCCCGACCTGCTGATCGTGGCACGCGGTGGCGGCTCGCTCGAGGATCTGTGGGGCTTCAATGAAGAGGCGGTCGTGCGAGCCGCGGCGGAGTCCGTCATTCCTTTGATCTCGGCGGTTGGCCACGAAACCGATACGACGCTGATCGACTTTGCGTCTGATTACCGCGCGCCGACGCCCACGGGAGCGGCGGAAAAGGCGGTGCCGGTGCGCATGGATATGCTCAACTGGCTGCGGCAGCAGGAAGGTATCCTGACCCGCGCCATGACAGGCGGGCTGGCAGCGCGCACGCAGAGGGTGCGGGATGTGGGCCGTGCGCTTCCACGCCCCGATGCGCTGTTGGAAGCGCCGAGGCAGCGGCTTGACCTTGCAGCGCTGCGCCTTGCCCCGGCCCTCAAAGGACGCACGCAGGAAGCCCGCGCGCGGCTGGACCGTTTGGCCGCACGGCTGGACCCGGCACTGGAGCGGGCGGTCGCCTCAAAACGGTTGGAGCTTGGGCGCAGCGCAGGTCGGCTCAGCCCGGCCCGGCTGGAGGCGCTGGTGCGCGAAGGGCGGCGTACGCTGGCGCGCTGGCAGCTTGATCCGCAACGCCTGGCTGCGAGGACGTTGAGGATGGAGGAAGGGTTGCGCACGACCTCCGCCCGCTTCGCGCAGGTCGCTGAAGTGTCAGTCGCACGGCGCAGGGAAAAGATGGAAAGCCTTGAACGGCTGCGCACGACCTTGGGCTATAAGCAGACGCTCGCGCGCGGATATGCCGTGATCCGGTCGGGCGAGGCGGTGTTAACCCAAAAGGCTGAGGCTGAAGCGCACCCGGCGCTTGAGATTGAGTTCTCGGACGGTCGCTTGGGCGTGACGCCAACTGGGGCCGCCCCCAAAGCTGCGCCTCGGAAAACGCCTAAGAAGCCTGAGCCCGGGGGCGGGCAGGGCAGCCTTTTTTAGGCAGCCCCGTCCAAGTGTTCAGCGGCCACGAATGCGCGGGTCCAACGCGTCCCGCAGGCCGTCTCCGATATAGTTCACTGACAGCACGGTCAGCGAGATGAAGACGCCGGGCCAAATCACCCGTTCGGGGTAAGAGCTAAGCCAATCGGTGCCATCAAACAGGATGCGGCCCCATGTCGGGAAATCCGAAGGGAAGCCGAGGCCCAAGAAGGACAGGGCGGATTCAGTGATGATCGCGTTGGCAATGCCAAGCGTGGCCGAGACCATGATCGCCGACATAACGTTGGGCAGGATGTGCCGCCCAATCATGTTCGACGATTTGGTGCCGATGGACCGCGCGGCCAGAACGAACTCCCGCTCCTTCAGGGCAAGCACGTCCCCGCGCACCACGCGGGCCGTTTGCATCCAGGACGTCAGGCCGATCACCACGACGATCAGCACGAATATCCCGCCCTCCGGACCGAAGGCATTTCGAAGCTGATCACGGAACAGCATGATGATAACCAGCAGCAATGGCAATAGCGGGATGGCGAGGAACAGGTCGGTCAGGCGCATCAGAATCCCGTCGAGCGACCGGAAATATCCCGCCAATACGCCGATCATCGTGCCGAAGAACAGGGCCAGCAACATAGCCGTTAGCCCCACAGCGATGGAGGTCTGCCCACCGGTCATCAGGCGCGCAAGCATGTCGCGGCCCAACTGATCGGTGCCAAGCGGATGCGCCCAGGAGACTTTCAGGAACAGCCCCGGATTGGCACGGCTGAACTCCTCTGGTGCTGCAAAACAGCTCGTCATCAAGCGGAACCAATCCCCCCACGTCTCGGCCCCGGGGCGAAGGCAGACGAGAATGTGGTTCGAGTTGCGGGCGCGGATATCGGCGTATTGCGGATCGACCGTCCAGATCAGCGGGCCGATCAGGATGAAGGCCAAAGCGAAGATGAAGAAGCCCAGTCCGAAGAGCGCGCCCTTGTGGGTTTTGAATTGATCCCAGACGTCGAACCATTGGTTGCGGGGGGGGCGTTCCTGAATGGTGCGGGAGACGCCGGCATCTGCTTGGGGGGGGACAGCTTCAGTCATAGCGAATCCTCGGGTCCAGCACGCCGTAGAGTATGTCGGCGATCAGATTGAACAGAACGATCAGCACGGCGAAGATGAAGCTGACAGTCTGCACGACGGGCACATCGCCCGCCTGAATAGCAACGATCAGAAGTTGTCCGATGCCGTTCACCTTGAAGACCTGCTCGGTGATGATTGCGCCGCCAAAGACGGCGGGCACGTTCAGCGCAATTACAGTGACCACCGGGATCATCGAGTTCCGCAGCACATGGACCAGCACCACTGTTTTCTCGCCCAACCCTTTGGCGCGGGCTGTGCGCACGTAATCCTGATTGAGATTGTCGAGCATGGAGGCCCGCATGTAACGGCTGATCTGGGCGGCGTTGAACAATCCCAGAACCATCACCGGCATGATCATTTGCCGGAACTGGGTTTTGAACGTCTCCCAATCCACGACCTCAAGTGTCGTGTCGTAGACCGAGGGCAGCCAGAAGATACTGTCCTGATCGATCCAAACCGAGAAGATCACGATGAACAGAACGCCCGTGAAGAAGGTCGGAACCGAGAAGCCGAGCATCGAGATGAACGTGCCTAGCTGGTCGAAGACCGAGTATTGCTTGTAGGCCGAGATGATGCCGAGGGGCAGGGCGATGACAACGCCCACGATGTAAGACGTGCCCACGACCCACAGGGTCTGCGGCATCCGCTCTCCCACCCATTCAAAGACGGGCGCGCGGGTCTGGTACGAGATGATGCGCGGCCCATCGGGTGCCCATGCCGTGCCGAACCAGCCGTCGATGGCGTGTAACGGTTCGTCCCACACCATCAGCTTCAGCCATTTCAAGTATTGGATCAGAAGCGGGTCGTTCACGCCAAGGCTTTCGCGGATCTGTTCGCGCACCTCTGGCGGGATGGTCAGCGGCAGGCCTGCGGTTGGGTCCGACGGGCTGAGCTTCACGATGATGAAGATGATGAAGCTTATGAACAGCAACGTCGGGACAGCAAGGATCAGGCGGCGGATGGTGTAGGTTAGCATCTCAGGCGGCCTCTCGTGCAGAACATGCAGCGATGTGGCTGATGCCGTCGCTGGAATAGAGCGTCATCTCGATGCCTTGTGCGTCGAATTCGAGGATCATGCCCGCATTGTCCGTGTTGATGTAGGTCAGAGCGCCCGAAGACATATCAGCGCTCAGGTCGTTCATGGCGAGGTCGAGGCGGGTGGTTTCTCCGGCCATCTCGACGGTCGCGGATTGCGCGGTCCAGTCGAAGGTGATGCCGAGAACCATGAAGGATTGGGTGCATCCGTCTGTCCTGCAGTAATCAGACCCGACACAATCCATCGCGCCAAATGCGCTCGCGGTCTGCGCGAGGGCGGTCAGGCCAAGGGCCAACGGGAGGACGGCTAAAGTCATGGGGTTCTGGTGCAGAGATTGGCCCGCGCGAGGAACCCCGCGCGGGCCGTGATCACATCACTCGGGGATGCGGTGCCATTCGGCGATGTTCCACAGCTCCGAATCCCAGTCGGACATGCGGATGCCGCCGAGGGAGTTGGCGTGTGCGGACACGCCGCCACGGTGGATCAGCGGAATGATCGAGCCGGACTGAACGAGCATGTCGTTCATCGCCATGGCCAGTTCACCGCGACGCGCGAGGTCAGCCGTGCCGGCCATTTCGTCGATCAGGGCATCATAGTCTTCGGAGCAGAAGCGCTGGATGTTGGAACCCTGCCACTGCGTTGCAGGCGACGGGATTTCGTCACAGGCCCAGTTGGCCATATAGGCCTGCGGGTCCACACCAGCGAAGTTGTTGGTGTACATCTCAACGTCTGCATAGAACTTCTGGAACGTGTCCGGGGATGCCGGATCGCCGCCGAAGAAGACGGACGCGTCGATGTTGCGCAGCTCGGCGTCGATGCCGATTTCTGCCCACCACTGCTTAACCAGCGCCTGCGTGTCCTGACGGACGGCGTTGGTCGAAGTCTGGTAGAGAACGCGCAGCGGCGTGCCTTCGTATTCCCGAACGCCGTCGCCATCGGTGTCGAGAATGCCAGCTTCATCGAGCAGCGCGTTTGCACCGGCGATGTCCTGCACGAGGCAGCCATCATTGGCGGTCGAAGCATAAAGCTCGGGCGCCGGAAGGACGTTACAGGTGGGCTGTCCGCCTGCGCCGTAGCCGACTTCCACCAGCAG
Organism: Gymnodinialimonas sp. 202GB13-11; assembly: GCF_040932485.1. Lineage (NCBI taxonomy): Bacteria > Pseudomonadati > Pseudomonadota > Alphaproteobacteria > Rhodobacterales > Paracoccaceae > Gymnodinialimonas > Gymnodinialimonas hymeniacidonis. The sequence continues at coordinate 535,447 of NZ_JBFRBH010000001.1, forward strand.
GGCACGGTCGATGGCCATCGACATGGCCTGCGTGATCACCGGGTTGGTCAGGAACGGGTGCGCGCCTGCCTCAGCGGTGGAGCGGATGTCGCCCAGGGCTGGGTCGGGGTTGAGCTGGTTCATGTGCAGACGCTCAACGGACGTACCGAATGCGGTCACAACCGTGCCGTTTCCTTGCGCTTCCATCTGCGCGAGGATCGTCGGGTCGATCTGCAGGTTCCAGGCGTAGTCAAACTCGCCCGTTTCCAGAACCGAACGTGCGGCTGCCGTCGCATCGCCGCCACCTTTGAAGGTCACGGTTGCGAAGTGCGGCTGATCCGGCACGCGGTAATTGTCGTTTGCCGCGAATTCGATCACGTCGTTCGGGCGGAAGTCCGTCACCACAAACGGGCCGGTGCCGATGGGGCCAAAGTTGGCCTCGGTGCATTCCGGTGCACGCGCGCCAAGGCAGTCAGCGAACTGAGCGGCCTGAATGATCGGGCTCTCCGAGCCGACAAGCGCGGTGTAGGGGAACGGCGTCGGTGCTGCGAAGTTGATTTCGATCGTCAGATCATCAACGGCCACGATGCTTTCTACACCATCAAAGTAGCTGGCCTGCGCGCAGCCGCCTTCGGGGTGGGTGCAGTATTCCCAGGTGAACACGGCGTCTGCCGCGGTCAGCGGTGTGCCATCCGACCAGGTCACGCCTTCCTGAAGCTGCCAAGTGATCTGCGTCAGATCCTCGGACACGCCGCCATTCTCGACGGTCGGAATGTCCGCGGCGAGCCACGGAACCATCGTGCCGGTGTCATCGAAGCGCGCGAGCGATTCCAGCACCAGCGAGGCCGACTCGACCTCTTTCGTGCCGCCCGAAAGGTACGGGTTCAGCGTCGAAGGCGCTTGCCAATAGATGATGTTTAGGTGGCCCGACCCGCCGCGGGCGAGGTGCCCGTCGGCCCAGGCGGCCATCGGAGCCATGGCCAGTGCGGCCGCTCCGAGCATAAGAATTTTGCGTGTCATTGGTGTCATTCTCTCCTTGTTGGACGCTCTTGCCTCTGATGGGCATATCGCCTTACCGGCGCATACTCGTCTTTCTGGTGGCTGGTGTTTTCCGCCGCAAGCGATGGACAACACACCCTGCCAATTCCTGCATCGTTTGCTTAACGCCGCGAAAAAGCAAGCCTTCTGCCGTGGCGTCATGCTCAATCAATGGGCAATCGTAGAATTTGACAGCATTCCGGCGCGGTCCTACCGTCACTGCATCATCCCTTCAGGAGAGAGCCGCCCCATGCTGGATCAGCCCATTGCCCAAGTGCGCAACCTGCGGGTGGAGTTCGAGACAAAGAACGGCACGGTCGTGGGGGTTGAGGATGTCTCGTTCGACGTTCAGCCCGGCGAAACTGTCTGCATTGTGGGCGAATCCGGGTCGGGCAAATCGGTCTCGTCCCTGTCGCTGATGCGTCTTGTGGAATTTGGCGGTGGTGAAATAGCAGGCGGGGAGTTGCTGTTTGACCGCGGCGGGAAAGAGCCTGTGGACCTTGCCAAGCAAGGCACAGGCGCGATGCGCACGATCCGTGGCAATGACATCGGCATGATCTTTCAGGAGCCGATGACGGCCCTGAATCCAGTCTTCACAATCGAGCGGCAACTGACCGAAGGCCTGCGCAAGCATCTGAACATGAGCGGTGAGAAGGCCCGGGCGCGTGCGCTGGAGCTGATGAATCTTGTCCGCATCCCCGAGCCTGAGCGCCGCCTGCAACAATATCCCCATGAGCTGTCCGGGGGTATGCGCCAGCGCATCGTGATTGCCATGGCACTCGCCTGCGAGCCGCGCATTCTTATAGCAGATGAGCCGACGACGGCGCTTGATGTGACCATCCAGGCTGAGATTCTGGCGCTCATTAACCGGCTCAAGAACGAGACGGGCACCAGCGTTCTGTTCATCACCCACGATATGGCCGTGGTCGCGCAAATGGCCGACCGCGTGATCGTCATGTACCGGGGGCGAAAGGTCGAAGAGGGGCCGGTTGAGCAAATCTTCAACGACCCGCAGCACGAATACACCAAGGCGCTTTTGGCGGCAGTGCCAAAGCTTGGCGAAATGCGCGGCAAGGATTTGCCTGAGCCGATGAAGCTATTGGGGCGGGAGGGGCAGCCCACGAAACCGATCGAGGGCACCGAAAAGCTGCTTTTGAAGGTCGATAACCTCGTGACCCGCTTTCCTGTACGCGGCGGCCTGTTGCGGCGCACAGTTGCGCAGGTTCACGCGGTCGAGGATGTTTCCCTTCGCCTGAATGCCGGGCGCACCCTGTCGCTTGTGGGCGAATCCGGTTGCGGAAAATCCACCTGCGGGCGCTCCATCTTGCGGCTGGTGGAACCTGAATCCGGCACGATTGAACTGGACGGCGCCGATGTGCGTGCCATGACGCCAAGCCAGCTGCGGCGCGCGCGCCAAGACATGCAGATGATCTTCCAGGATCCGTTTGCCTCGCTGAACCCGCAAATGCGCCTTGGCATTCAGGTGGCAGAGCCTTTGGTCAACTACGGCCAGTTCAGCGCGCAGGAACGCACCGACAAGGTCGCCGCCCTGTTCGACCGGGTGCAATTGCCGCGTGACTACATGCAACGCTACCCGCACGAGCTGTCGGGCGGTCAGCGCCAACGCGTGGCGATTGCCCGCGCACTGGCCCTGCAACCCAAGCTTATCATCGCGGATGAGGCCGTCTCGGCCCTCGACGTGTCAGTGCAGGCCGAAGTGCTGAACTTGATGATGGAGTTGCAGCAGGAAATGGGCCTGAGCTACCTGTTCATTTCTCACGATATGGCCGTGGTCGAACGGGTCAGCCATGATGTGGGCGTTATGTATCTGGGCCGGATCGTGGAGCTTGGGCCGCGGCAGGCGATTTTCGAAAACCCACAACATCCTTATACGCAGGCGCTTCTGAGCGCCGTTCCGGTTGCAGACCCCGCGCAGCGGAAAACCGATAAGGATTTGAATTTCAAACCGATCCCGTCGCCGGTCCACCCGCTTGATTACGTTCCGGCGCCTTCCGAATACCGCGAAGTTGGCCCGGGCCACATGATCCTGACCACCGATAGCGGGTACTGATCCGATGGCCGAAACACTCTCGCCACGCGCGCTGATGGAAAAGCTCGTCAGCTTCCCGACCGTCAGCCGGGATAGTAATCTGGGCCTTGTCGATTGGGTCGAGGGATACTTGGATGATCACGGCATTTCGGCAGCCCGCGACTATGACGAGACGGGGCAAAAGGCCTCCCTATTCGCACATATCGGGCCGGAGGAAGACGGCGGCGTGATCCTGTCGGGCCATACGGATGTAGTGCCGGTCGATGGCCAGGCTTGGGACACCGACCCGTTCACCGTGACCGAGAAGGGCGGAAAGCTCTACGGACGCGGCACCTGTGACATGAAGGGCTTTGACGCGCTCGCGATCTGGGCCGTGGTTGAGGCGAAACGGCGCGGCGTGACGCGGCCCGTACAGCTGGCACTCAGCCGCGATGAAGAGGTGGGCTGCGTCGGTGCGCCCCCGATGATCGAAGCGATGCAGGGCGTGGTGCCCAAGGCGTCGATGGCCATTATCGGTGAGCCGACCGAAATGGGCATCATCAATGGTCATAAGGGCGGCACCGGGTTCGACCTGCATTTCCACGGATTCGAGATCCATTCGTCCCTCCAACCCGACGGCGTGTCGGCCATCATGGAGGCCGCGCGCCTGATCCAATGGGCCAATGAACAGAATGAGGCGAGCGCCGCCGCCGCTGATCCCGACAGCCCCTATTATCCGAATTTCTCCACGCTCCATGTTGGCATGATCGAAGGCGGCACCGCCCACAACATAACCGCCAAGGATTGCAAGTTCATGTTCGGTCTGCGCGCTTTGCCCACGGACGATGTGGCGGAGTGGAAAGCGAAGATCCTTGGCAAGATCGCTGAAATCGAAGCTGGCATGAAAGCCGTCCGGCCCGAGACTGGGATCACCGTCACCCCGCGTTGGGATGTGCCGGGCCTGTGTGCCGAGGATGAGGGCGAGGCCGAGGCTATGGTCCGCCGCCTGACCGGGCGCAATGGCACGGGCGTCGTGAGCTTTGGCACTGAAGCCGGGCAGTTTCAGGCTGGCGGCTATTCCGCCGTCGTGTGTGGCCCCGGCAATATCGACCAGGCGCATCAGCCGAATGAATTCATCACGCTGGACCAGTTCCGGCAGGGTGAAGCGTTCATGGAAAACCTTCTAACCGAATTGGCATGACGGCCCTTTTTCGGCGTCCGCCACCCAAGCCCTTCCGTGGCGAATTGCCTGCGTCGGTAGACCTTGCCGTCATTGGCGGCGGGGTCATCGGCGTCTCAACCGCGCTTTTTGCGGCCCGCGCCGGCCTGCGCGTCGTGGTCCTCGAAAAGGGATATGTCGCAGGCGAGCAATCCAGTCGCAACTGGGGCTGGATCCGCGTGCAAGGCCGTGACATGGCCGAAATCCCGATCGCGCAAGAGGCACAAGAGCTGTGGAAGGCCCTTGATGCTGAAACAAAAGGCCGGATGGGAGTGCGGCAGGTCGGCGTCAGCTATCTTGCCCGCAGGGACGCTGAAATGGCCGGGTACGCGGCATGGCTCGATCAAGCTCGTCCGTTGGGCGTGACCAGCCATTTGATGACCCGCGCAAAAATGCGCGAGATTTTGGGGGATCCTATCGGCCCTTGGATCGGCGGATTGCACACTCCCACGGACATGAAGGCCGAACCATGGGTTGCCGTGCCGGAGTTGGCTCGGCTGGCAACAGAGAGCGGTGCGCAGGTATTCGAAGGCTGTGCCGTGCGCGCGTTAGAAAGGACGAATGGCGCCGTTTCAGGCGTGATTACCGAAGCTGGGACAATCGCTTGTGAACAGGTGGTGCTGGCGGGCGGAGCTTGGTCCTCCCTGTTTCTCAATCGTCACGGCGTCGACATCCCCCAGCTTTCCGTGCGCTCCACTGCGCTTGCGACGGGGCCGTTGCCTCAGATCATGCCATCTGCGGCAGCTGACGACCGCATGGCCATGCGCCCGCGCGAGGATGGCGGCTATACCCTTGCGCCGTCCGGCTTTTCAGAGCTGTTCCTGGGCAAAGACGTGTTTCGGCATCTGAAGCACTACCTGCCTTTGGCCATAAAGGGCGAGTTTGACGTGCATCTGCGTGGCCCCCAGCCAAAAGGGTTCCCCGACGCGCCCGGCACGCCGCGCTTATGGCGCCACGATGAGCTCAGCCCGTTCGAGCGGATGCGTGTCCTGAACCCTGAGCCGAACCGCGAAAAGGTCAGCGAGGTGAAAAGGCGGTTCGCGCAGGCCTATCCCGACATGGGCCACGTCACCCATGCGGATGTCTGGGCCGGGATGATCGACGTGCTTCCCGATGTCGTGCCCGTGGTCGATCATGTTGCAAAAATCCCTGGCTTGATCGTCGCGTCGGGCATGTGCGGCCATGGCTTTGGCATCGGCCCCGCCTTTGGCCGCATTCTGGCTGACATGGCGCGGGGGAAAGATCCGGGCCACGACCTGTCCCGTTTTTCCATGGTACGCTTCAGCGACGGCTCGCGCCTTGTGCCGGGCCCTAACATTTGAATTGCAGCCCGTGGGGTGCGGTGGCACTCTCCAGCTCTCACGCAACACCGGAGGATATCCCATGCCCGTCAAGAACCGTTTCGCCGAGCTTCTGCCCGAAATCACCGAATGGCGCCGGGATATCCACATGCACCCCGAGATCCTTTTTGAGACCCATCGAACAAGTGCGTTGGTCGAAGAAAAGCTAAAGGCGTTCGGCTGTGATGAGGTTGTGGGCGGCATCGGGCGCACGGGTGTAGTTGGGATCATCAAGGGGAAGTCAGATACAAAAGGCCGCGTGATCGGATTGCGCGCGGATATGGATGCCTTGCCGATCTTTGAGGCGACGGGCCTGGAATACGCGTCGAAGACCGAAGGCGCGATGCATGCATGTGGCCATGACGGGCATACCGCGATGCTTTTGGGCGCCGCGAAATATCTGGCCGAGACACGCAATTTCGACGGTACGGTCGCGGTGATCTTCCAGCCCGCCGAAGAAGGCGGCGGCGGCGGCAAGGAGATGTGCGACGACGGGATGATGGAACGCTTCGGCATCGACGAGGTCTACGGGATGCACAACTGGCCGGGCCGCCCGGTAGGGTCATTTGCCATCCGCTCGGGTGCATTCTTCGCGGCGACGGATACGTTTGAGGTGAAGTTCAAAGGCCTCGGTGGCCACGCCGCCAAACCGCAGGAGACGATTGATACGACCGTGATGGCGGCTCATGCAGTGACGGCGTTGCAGACGATTGCCGCGCGGAACGCTGATCCGGTGAGCCAGATTGTGGTGTCGGTCACATCGTTTGAAACGGAGTCGAAGGCGTTCAACGTGATCCCGGAAACGGTCACGATGAAAGGCACTGTGCGGACCATGTCGGCGGAGAACAGGGATCTCGCCAACAAGCGCGTTCCCGAGATCTGCGAAGGGATTGCGGCCACGTTCGGTGGACGGGCTGAGGTCGACTATGTGCGCGGCTATCCGGTGATGGTGAACTCCGAGGAACAGACGGAATTCGCAGCCGAAGTCGCGCGCGAAGTCTCGGGTGAATGCATCGACGCGCCGCTTGTGATGGGGGGTGAGGATTTTGCCTTCATGCTGGAAGAGCGCCCGGGGGCCTATATCCTGGTCGGCAACGGCGACACGGCAATGGTTCATCACCCGGAATACAACTTCAACGATGAGGCCATTCCGGCGGGCTGTTCCTGGTGGGCGGAGATCGTAGAGCGGCGGATGCCGGCGGCCTGAGAGGGGCTGCTCACGCGTGAGCAGAGGGGCTAAGTATCGGATTTAGAAATGAAAAAACGGTTTAGTTAACGAAGCGTTTACTATGAAATCTGTTCCACAGGCGCGCGCGGGCGTCGCCCACCCACCCACCCCGACGCCCCGCGCGCGTGGTTGCGCTTCATTGCTGGATGTCGGTGCTTTATAAGGGGGTTGGATTTCCGCTGAGAAGCGGTTCAGGGACAAGTCTGCCCTGAACGCGCCTTATCGAGTGTCCTGCCCACCGCTCCCGCATCAAGGACAAGCGGCCTTTGGCCGTCGGCTTTGCCGATCCTTGACCCGGGATCAGAGGGCGGTCGGCGGCTCGTGTGCCAGGCGGTTCAGAAGGCGGTCAAGGGCGAACAGAAGGGCGAGGCCTGCTACCATTAATGCGAGCGTCAGGGCCGGGTGCCAGAGCAGCTCTGTAAACGGTTCCCACCAGGCCCAGGTAGTGCCGAAATGGATGCGATAGCCCGACGCCATGCCGACCAGAGACCAGAGGTATTGCAAGCTGAACGCGACGGTGGCGACGGCGATGCGCGTGCGTCCGGAGATCCAGACCGCGCCGATGATGCCGAACAGAAACGCCGCGCCGATGGCTTTCGCGATATGGGCGACCACGATCATGCCGGTTGTTGGGCAGGCGATGTCGGGGCAGATGGAGCGGTCGGCATTGATCAGGCCATGACCGGGCGCGCCGAAGGTCAGGATTTCGTGAGCCAGCAAGACCGCCAAAAGGGATGTGGCCCCGGCCAATGCAAGCGCGAACGCGGCGCGCATGCGCCCGGGAGGTTGGTGTGGGGACATCAGATGTCTGCGTCAGAAATCGCTAAAGGTCTGAAACCGCGCACCACGGTTTTCTGCACGCGCCAAGACCCGTTCGAAGGGTTCAAGCACCTCTTTCACATGCGCGACCATGTCGGGCCACAGATCGAAGTCCTCAGGTCTGGTGTCCATGGCGCGGCGAAGATTGCGACACATGGCAAGGCCAGTGGTGGCTTCTGTCCAGGGGCTGTCAGAAGGCTGCCAGGGACGTCGCATATGCGCCGGCATCGCTTCGTTGAGTATCTCGTGCTCTTGCCGGGTTGATCCGAACAGGTCCAGCAGGGGCTTTTGCCCATGGGCCACAAACAGGGAATCGAACGGCTCACCAGTCAGCATCATCAGCTCGACATAATCGTCGCCCTTAATGGCCGCGTCTGTCTTGTCGAAGCGTATCCAAAGCTCTGGCATTCAGCCGCCTGTATGGCTCATGTGGCGGCTCATCTGGCCATCCACAGCCTGCCGGGAATAATCGAAGTCGTGGCCTTTGGGCTTGAGACTGATGGCCTTGCGAATAGCGTCTTCCAGAAGCGCATCGCCTTCGGATGCGCGTAAGGGCGCGCGGAGGTCGGCCATGTCTTCCTGGCCAAGGCACATGTAAAGCTCTCCGGTGCAGGTCAGGCGCACGCGGTTGCAGGATTCACAGAAATTGTGGGTGAGCGGCGTGATGAAGCCGATTTTCTGTCCGGTTTGTGCAAGCTCCACATATCGCGCCGGGCCACCCGTGCGCAGGGGCAGGTCGGTCAGCGTGAACTTTTCGGCCAGACGCGCGCGCAGATCCTTGAGCGACCAGTACTGGTCGAGCCGGTCTTCATTGCCGAGATCGCCCATCGGCATGACCTCGATAAAGGTCAGGTCCATGTCGCGGCTGGCACACCATTCCTGCAGGGTAAACAGTTCGTCTTCGTTGAAGTCCTTCAAAGCGACTGCATTGATCTTTACGCGTAGGCCAGCAGCTTGTGCCGCGTCGATGCCATCGAGCACCTGTTTCAGGCGGCCCCAGCGAGTGATAGCGGCGAATTTGTCGGCGTCGAGAGTGTCGAGGGACACGTTGATGCGTTTGACACCAGCTTTTGCCAGGGGCTCGGCAAAGCGCGCCAGTTGGCTGCCGTTTGTGGTAAGCGTGAGTTCATCCAGCGTACCCGCATCGAGGTGGCGTTTCATGCCCTCGAAGAAGGTCATGATATCGCGGCGCACCAGCGGTTCCCCCCCGGTGATGCGCAGTTTGCGCACGCCAAGCCGGATAAAGGTGGAGCACATGCGATCAAGCTCCTCCAACGTCAGAAGCTCTTTCTTCGGCAGGAACTGCATGTTCTCGGACATGCAATAGACGCAGCGGAAATCGCAGCGGTCCGTGACGCTAACGCGCAGGTAGGTGATGGCGCGCGCAAACGGGTCGATGAGGGGGGCAGCTTGATCCATGGGCGGAAGGTATGCGTGGGCGCGGGCCGGGGCAAGTCACGGTTGCGGGGGCGGGTGGTGGCCCTTAGCATCTGGCGCAACAGGCTTTGACGAGGTGCGAGATGAAACATTTGGTTCTGGGTGCGGCCATTTTGGGCTTGGCCGGATGCGCTGGTGGTTTGGGCGGGATGTTCGAGGGCGGCTCAGCCAGCTCCGGCCCGTTTGCGCGAGATGCGCCGGATGTGCCGGAAGCGAGTGGCGAGGTGATCACCGAGGCAGTTGTGGGTGAGGCTGCGGCAGAAGATATCGCGCCTGCGGAGTCGAGCGTGCGCGCGGCGGCGGTGGCCGAGGGTGATACGGCGGCTGGCGATGCGGTGCGCGGGTTCACGGTGGCGAGTCTCGGCGACGCGACGGTGCCGGGCTTGTGGATCGAGACGCCGCTGGTCGACCGGGAGCGGGTGGTCACGGTGGTTGCCCCAAATGGCACGACGGTTGAAGTGACGGGGCGGCCTTCGGGCGGCGAACGCGGCTCAGGCTCCCGCTTGTCGTTGGCGGCGTTCCAGGCCTTGGGGCTGGATTTGACTGGTCTGCCCACGGTGACGGTTATTGCCGAATAGGCCGCTGATCCCGGAGCTTGGCGATTGGCCCACGATGCGGGCCCGTTTCCGGTGGGATATTCCAGACGCCCTGAATCTGGCGGAGATTTGCTGTGACCGGTGGGCACGTGAGGCGCCGGATCAGGTCGCTGTGCGCCATATCGGGCCGCCCGATGAGGTCTGGACCTACGGGCAGCTAAAGCAGGCGACAGACAGTTTGGCGGCGTTTTTGGCGACGCAGGGTGTCGGGCGCGGGGACCGCGTGGCGATTGCCATGGCGCAGAACCCGCGGGTGCTGGTGGCGCATCTGGCGGCGTGGAAACTGGGCGCTGTGTCGCTGCCGCTGTTCACCTTGTTCGGGGAAGATGCGCTGCGCTACCGGCTGAGTGACAGCGGAGCGGCGGTGGTGATCGTCGATGGTGCGTTCGAGGATAAGGTGCGCGCCGTGGCAGGTGATGTGGTGGTCGTATCGACCACGGCACGCAGCGGTGAGTTGGGGTTGGACGCGGCCATGTCACAGACGGCGGTAGGGTTCCGGCCCGTTGCGACATCTGCCGAAGACCCAGCTGTTATGATCTATACGTCCGGCACCACGGGTGATCCGAAGGGCGTGTTGCACGCGCATCGGTTCCTTTATGGGCACCTGCCCTGTCTGGAACTGGCCTATGGCGGCTTTCCACAGGCCGGTGACGTGGGATGGACGCCTGCGGATTGGGCATGGATCGGAGGGCTGATGGATATGGCGATGCCGTGCTTGTTCTACGGCGTGCCGCTGATGTCGCACCGGTTTGCGAAATTTGAGCCGGAACTTGCGTTTGACCTGATGCGGCGTGAGGGGGTGACGGCGGCGTTTTTGCCGCCAACCGCTCTGCGTTTGATGCAGCAGTCGGATGCGCCGGGTGGCTTGATGCTACGGGCGATTGGCTCGGGCGGAGAGGCATTGGGCGCGGACTTGCTGGGTTGGGGGCGAGAGGCGCTGGGGAGTCCGATCAACGAGTTTTATGGGCAGACGGAGGCGAACTTGGTGGTTTCGGCCTGCGACGGCGTGATGTCGCGGGTGCCCGGTGCCATGGGGTTGCCGGTGCCAGGGCATGAGGTGGCCGTGCTGGGGGCAGGGGACGTGCCGGCCAGAGAAGGCGAAGTCGGCGAGGTTTGCGTGCGCGCACCGGATCCGGTGATGATGCTGCGCTATTGGAACAAGCCGGAGGCGACGGCAAAGAAGGTGGTGAACGGCTGGTTGCGGACGGGTGATCTGGCGACGCTACGGGGTGATGGGCAGATGGAGTTCCATGCGCGGGATGATGATGTGATCACGTCGGCGGGCTACCGGATCGGGCCGGTGGAGATCGAACAGGCGCTTTGCGCACACCCGGACGTGGCACTGGCTGCTGTCGTCGGCGAACCTGATCCGGTGCGGACCGAGATTGTCGTCGCCCATGTGGTGCTGCGCGAGGGCGCGGAGGTCACGGACGATGCGCTGAAGGCCTTGGTGCGCGACAAGGTGTCGGCCCATGTTGTGCCGCGCCGGATTGTTAGAGCCGAGAGCCTGCCGATGACGGCGACGGGAAAGATACTACGCCGCGCTTTGCGGGATCGCTAACTATTTCTCGATACTGCGCCGGATGGAGCGGACGATTAGCCAGACGACAAACACAACCGGCAGGACGGCCGCTGCGGTCAGTACCGTCTCGGTCGTGCCAAGCGGTTCGGCGAGCGGCTTCAACAGATAGACGACGAGGTTCAGCGCATAGTAGCTGATCGCGACAATCGACAGCCCCTCAACCGTCTTTTGCAGCCGCAGTTGCAGGTCTGAACGCGCGTCCATCGACTCCAGCAATTGCTGGTTCTGCGCGGAGCGGTCCACATCGACGCGCGTTCTGAGGAGATCGCCCGCCCGGATGGCGCGGTCTGTCATGCTTCCCAGCCGTGCTTCGGTGGATTTCACCGTCCGCATGGCCGGATCAAACCGGCGCATCATGAATTCGCCAAAGGTCTGGCGGCCTTCAAACCGTTCTTCCCGCAGGACCTTGATGCGCTGGTTAACCAGCGCCTCATATGCGCCGGTCGCCCCGAACCGGAAGGCGCTTTCGGATTGCAGCTTTTCCAATTCGGCTGCGGCCAGAAGTAGGTCATTCAATGTCTCGTCTGGCTTCCGAATGTCGCCGGTCAGATCGCCGACCAAAGTGGACAGGCTCGCATCAATCTCACCCATGCGGCGTGAGATTTCGTGGGCGCGCGGGAAGCCCAGCATGGACATCGATTTGTAGGTCTCGATCTCGCAAATGCGCTGCACGATACGCCCGATGCGCCGGTTGCCGGTATCGGGTTTGGTGAAGACGGCGAACCGCATATGACCGGCGCTGTCGATACGGAAATCGCCGGCGATGATCGCGCTGTCATCCAGCACGCGCGCGGCCGTCAGGCTCTCGGGGACAAACCATTCTGTCAGGTTTTCGGCAATCTCAGCTTCATCCTTCGGCGCTTCCACGTACCGAATATGGGCCGAGGTGATCCGCGCGCCTGGCGCTTCGGCCAACCAATCCTCCGGGAAGACCTCCCACGCGGCGGGGTCAAAGGGGCGGTCGGCTCCGTTTTCAAGAAACGCCGTGTAGGTCACGAACTCGGTATGGCTTTCCCATTTCAGGTGAAAGCGACCCAGTCGTGCGAAGAAGTGGGTCGCGTCCGGGCTGGGGTGCTGCGCGCCGAAGCGATCGAGCAACGCAAGCAAATGCGCCCGATCCACGGCCCTGTCGCGCTTGGCGGCCTCTTTCGGCTGCTTGATGGCGAGATAGACGGCTTGGCCGGGGCAGGTAACGGACGGGAAGGGGCGCGCATGCAGTTCATTGGCGAGCTGATAGCGCAGCGGATGGTCTTCGATGGGCATGGGCCTTTGGGCTTTCCTGCCAAGTGCGTGTGAGTGCACACATAGGCGCTTTGACAGTAGTGTAAACCGGAAAATCTAATGTTTATAACGGGTTAATTGGGTGCAATGGTATACCAAACCGGCCAAGCCCCCGAAAAGTCAGGGAAAACCGGTTCAGGTCACGTGACCGCCCGCGATCTGGATGGATTGGCCGTTCACAGAGCGCGCAGCATCTGAGCAGAGCCAGAGCGCGGTTGCCGTGATTTCCTCCGTTTCGAGAAGGCGCTTGTGGCGATTGCCGCGCGCCAGGTAGCCGCGTGCTTCTTCCTCGGAAATGCCTTGGTATTCAGCGATCTGGGCGGCGTTGCGATCCACGATGGGCGTGTCGACATAGCCGGGGCAGATCGCGTTGAAGGTGAGGTTGGAGCCCATGTATTCTTCGCTTAGCCCCCGGATCATGCCGATGACCCCGTGTTTGGACGCGGTGTAGGCGATGGCGCCTTTGAGGCCACGCAAACCGGCGATGGAGGAGATTGCGATCATGCGGCCCCAATCTTCGCGGCCAAGGGTGGCCATGGCGGCCTGAAAGGTGAAGAAGACACCATCTAGGTTGGTCGCCATGATGGCGCGCCAATGATCCGGCGTTTCCTTGGCGAAGCGGGCGGGTTCGGCAATACCGGCATTCGCTACACAGATGGCGATGGGGCCGCGTGCCTTGGCCGCGGAGGCGATGCCGTCTTGTACGCTTGCCACATCGTCGACGTTCATCTGCAGCGCGTGCAGGCGCGCATGCTGAGACGCGACGTTTTCGAGACGCTCCAGATTGCGGCCCGTAATCGTAACCTCGGCCCCGGCTTTGGCCAGCCCCATAGCGATGCCAAGCCCAATGCCCGTGCCGCCACCCGTGACCAGTGCGTGTTTTCCGCTGTGTTCCATGTTGGTGCCTCCCTTTCCGATGCAGCCTAGCGACCCCGCCGTTAGCGGCAACAGCGAAACGAATGACAAGTGTATACATCTGTGCACGCAACAAATGTGCGCTAAACTGCGTTGTGGACCGACGCAGCCCTTGCTATGGGGCCTCGGTATGCAAGGTGAATGACCACCACCAAGACGGGGGAATGCCAGTGAAAATAGGGGCTCCTAAAGAAGTTGAAGCGGGTGAAGCGCGGGTGGCAATGACGCCGGATTCTGCGCTGCAGCTTCAGAAACTTGGATATGAATGCGTGATCGAGGCCGGTGCCGGTAAGGCCGCGGGCTTTGAGGATGCGGCCTATAAAGAGGCTGGCGTCGAGGTCGTGAAGACCGGAGCCGCCCTGTGGAAGGCAGCTGACATCGTCGCGAAAGTGCGCCCGCCCACCACGGCGGAGGCGAAAAAGCTGCGCGAAGGGCAGACGCTGATCTCGTTCTTCTACCCTGGTCAAAACGAAAAGCTGATGGAAGCGGCGAAGTCCAAAGGCGCGAATGTTATCGCGATGGACATGGTGCCGCGGATTTCCCGCGCCCAGAAGATGGACGCCCTGTCGTCCATGGCCAACATTGCCGGGTATCGCGCGGTGATCGAGGCGGGCAACAACTTTGGCCGGTTCTTCACGGGTCAGGTGACGGCCGCCGGTAAAGTGCCGCCTGCGAAGGTTCTGGTTGTGGGCGCCGGTGTGGCCGGTCTGGCCGCGATTGGTACGTCCACCAGCCTCGGCGCGATCACCTATGCGTTCGACGTGCGCCCGGAAGTGGCCGAGCAGATTGAATCGATGGGGGCGGAGTTCGTCTTCCTTGAATTCAGCGACGATGAGCTGCCCGATGGCGCGGCGACGGGCGGCTATGCCCCACCGCAAAGCCCGGAATTCCAGGCCAAGCAGCTTGAGAAGTTCCGCGAAATCGCGCCGGACATGGACATCGTCATCACGACGGCCCTGATCCCGAACCGCGATGCGCCGATCCTCTGGACCAAGGACATGGTCGAGATGATGAAGCCGGGCTCGGTCGTGGTGGACCTTGCCGCCGAGAAGGGTGGCAACTGTGAGCTGACGGTGAAGGACGAAAAGATCGTCACCGACAATGGCGTGACGATCATCGGCTACACCGACTTCCCCAGCCGGATGGCGGCACAAAGTTCCACGCTTTATGCCACCAACATTCGCCACATGATGACCGACCTGACGCCTGAGAAGGACGGTCACGTCAACCATGACATGGAAGATGACGTGATCCGGGGGGCCACGGCGGTCTTCGAGAATGAGATCACCTTCCCGCCGCCACCGCCCAAGGTGGCCGCCATCGCGGCGCAGCCTAAAGCGGCCCCGCCGCCAGAGCTGACGCCCGAGGAAAAGCGGGCACAGGAAGTGGCCGCGTTCAAGGCGCAGACCAAGAACCAGGTCACGCTGATCGGCATTGGTGCCGCACTGATCCTGGCCGTGGGGCTGATCGCACCCGCCAGCTTCATGCAGCATTTCATCGTCTTCGTGCTGTCGGTCTTCATCGGCTTCCAGGTGATCTGGAACGTGGCGCATTCGCTGCACACGCCGCTGATGGCCGTCACAAACGCAATTTCGTCGATCATCATTCTGGGGGCGCTGATGCAGATCGGATCCTCAAGCGTGATCGTCACGATATTGGCCGCGCTTGGCATCTTCATGGCCGCCGTGAATATCTTCGGTGGCTTCCTCGTGACACGGCGCATGCTCGCCATGTTCCAAAAATCGTAAGCGGGGAGAGAGCACATGGACTTCGGATTTACCATTGCCGCCTATGCAGTGGCGGCTGTTCTTTTCATTCTCTCGCTGGGTGGCCTTTCGGGGCAGGAGAGCGCGAAGCGAGCCGTCTGGTACGGCATCGTGGGCATGGCCATTGCGGTTGTGGCAACGCTGATCGGGCCGGGATCCGGCCTGTGGATCATGTCGCTGATCCTGATCGCCGGGGGCGCTTCGGTGGGGTATCAACTCGCCACCAAGGTGCAGATGACGCAGATGCCCGAGCTTGTGGCGATCATGCACTCCCTTGTGGGTCTGGCGGCGGTCTTCGTCGGCTTCAACGCCCATATCGAGATCGGGCGCGTGGCGGCAGAGTTTGCCGCAAATGACTTGCCGTTCCCGCAGCCGGAAGGCCCCTTAAGTGATGCGGCCTATGCGCTTCTGGGAACGCTGTCGAACTTCGGTGAGTTGATCGGCAAGAAAACGGGCGTCGAGATTGGCATTCTGCGCGTTGAGCTCGCGCTTGGCATCTGGATCGGCGCGGTGACCTTTACCGGTTCGGTCGTGGCCTATGGCAAGCTAAGCGGTTCGTCCTCCATGCTGCCGTTTAAGATCGACACTGGCGCGATCCAGCTTCCCGGCGGCCACATGCTGAACGCGGCTGCGGCTGGTTTGTCGGTGATCCTGCTGATCATGTACCTGAGCGGGTCGGGCGGCTGGACGCTGATCCTGCTGACGCTGCTGGCGCTGTTCATCGGCTATCACCTGATCATGGGGATCGGCGGCGCGGATATGCCTGTGGTCGTCTCGATGCTGAACTCCTATTCGGGGTGGGCGGCAGCGGCCATCGGCTTCTCGCTTGGCAATGATCTTCTGATCGTTGTGGGCGCACTTGTCGGCTCTTCCGGTGCGATTCTGTCGTACATCATGTGTAAGGCGATGAACCGCAGCTTCGTGTCGGTCATCCTCGGCGGCTTCGGCGGCGCGCAGGGTGAGCAGATGGCCGTGGAAGGCGAACAGGTCGCCATCGACGCGGACGGCGTGGCAAATGCGCTCAACGAAGCCGATAGCATCGTCATCATCCCAGGCTACGGCATGGCCGTGGCACAGGCACAGCAGGGCGTGGCGGAGCTGACCCGCAAGCTGCGCGCAGCAGGCAAGGAGGTTCGCTTTGCGATCCACCCCGTTGCCGGTCGCTTGCCGGGCCACATGAACGTGCTGCTGGCTGAGGCCAAGGTGCCCTACGACATCGTGCTTGAGATGGACGAGATCAACGACGACTTCCCCGATACGGACGTTGCCATCGTGATCGGGTCGAACGACATCGTGAACCCGGCCGCACAGGACGATCCAAACAGCCCCATCGCCGGTATGCCGGTGCTGGAATGCTGGAAAGCCAAGCAGGTCTTCGTCTCGAAGCGGGGCCAAGGCACGGGCTATTCCGGCATCGAGAACCCGCTGTTCTACAAGGACAACACGCGGATGTTCTACGGGGATGCGAAGGCGTCGATTGATACGCTGCTGCCGAAAATCGACTGAGCGTCCGACCAGCAAACGCAAGAAGGCCCCGGCATTGACCGGGGCCTTTTTCGTTCGGGGGCAGCGACTAGGCCGCGAGGCGGATCACGCCGCTATCACCCACGTCCGGTGTCTTTTCGCCGAGCGTGCCGCGCAGCATCTCCATCCCGAATTGCAGCGCATTTGCTTCTACAGTCCAGACTTGCGCCTCTTCTAGCGCGAGGCTCAGCAAAAGAACCTGTGGGTCGTCGATGCCGCCGTCGAACCACATGCCAGCGGCTGGCGACCAAAGCTCTTCCAGTTTCGCGCGATCGTCGTTCGGTGCGATCTTGCCGCTCATACAGGCGTAGAAGCCGCCGTTGGAGCCCATGAGGCAAAAATGCGCTTCTGTGCCTGCGCCAATTTCTTGCGCAAGGTCGGTGTCCCGCCCGGTTATGAAATGCAGTGTACGACCATCCCGGTCAAAAAAATGGGTCATCGGCTGCATATGCGAAGGCATACCGGCAACGCCGAGCATGCCAACACGTTCGTTTTCAAGACCATCGAAAAGGGTTGTGCGCAGGGCGTCTGTTTTGGCATCGGATTGGTGGTGGCTCATCGTGTCCTCCGTTCAGAATGGGTCTGTTTGAGGAACGTGCGAAACGCCCGATCTGTTCCGCCGCGCTTGGAGAGAATCGGAAAAGCGGTTTAGCGTTGGCGCATTCAACCTGAAGCTGTTTTGCATGAGGCCCCCATGTTTCGTTCTTTTCTGACCGCTGCCGCGCTTGCGCTTTCCACAGCCTCCGCCACCCTTGCGCCCATGCCTGTTCAGGCGACAGGCCATGGCTGCCAGACCGTTCAATTCCCACGCGGCGCCTACGCCCATGCAGTGCACGGCCAGGCCAATCCCCACCAATCGCAGTGCTACTATCTGGCGGTGCGGCCCGGCCAACAGGCGCGTGTGCGCATCCTCTACGGCAACGTGTTCCTGTCCACGACCCACACGCAAGGCACGTATCAGGACGTGCGCTTTCACACGATCAATGGGCAGCTTTATGTCTACGTCCACACCGATTGGAACGGTCCGCAGCCCTACACGATCGAGTTTGTCTTTGTCTGAGAACACCGTCCGGTGAACACTCCGGCCCACTTGATCTTTGGTGCAGCCGCCTTTGGGCGGCCTGAGCAGCGCTGGACGCTGACTGCGGCGCTTGTCGGTGCGATGGTGCCCGATTTGTCGCTTTACCTGATGGTGGGCTGGCACTTGTTGGTGCTGGGAACCGAGCCGCGCATTGTGTTCGATGAGCTCTATTTTTCGGACACATGGCAAACCGTCTTCGCCATCGACAATTCGCTGATCCTGTGGGGCGCGCTTTTGGGCGTTGCCATGTGGCGGCGCTGGCCCATCGTGGTTGCCTTTGCCGGGGCCGCTTTGCTTCATATCGTGTTCGACCTTCCGCTTCATGCAGGCGATGGGCGGCCCCATTTCTGGCCTGTCAGCGACTGGGTGTTCGACAGCCGGTTCAGCTACTGGGACAGCCGTCACGGGGCAGGGTGGATCGGCCCGTTGGAACTCGCTGCCTGCATCGCCCTCGTCATCCTACTTTGGCGACGTGTGCAATCTTGGCCCTGGCGGATCGCATTTGCCCTTTTACTGTTGGCCGAAGCGGGCACCAACAACGTCTGGCGGCTGGTGTTTTGAGGCCTTGTATTTGTCGTGGGATGTGATTACCTGAGTATAACACTCAGGATATCGTGTCCCATGCAAGTTCTTGCGCAATCCAACCTTTTTGCCCGAGCCATTGAGACAGTGGACCGCCCGGCGCTTGCCTTTTTGCGCGTGATGGCGGCGCGAAACCGGTGCCTTGGGCGAAGCGATCTGTTCGAAGCCTGCGCCGCCCTGTCTATCGACCCCGCGCAGGAGGCAGAGGCTTTGGCGCAAGCTCTGTTCAGTGGGTTTTCGGGACAGGGGGATATGCCGCGCCTGCGCTTGTACCAGCCCGCAGCGGATGAGCTGAGTTTTGATGAACGTTGGCTGATGTCTGCGCTCGACGCGGCACAGCGTGGCGACACAGATAGTCTGACCTTCCTTCTGGCACGGCGCGTGCCGAACCACGCACGGCGCAACATCGCGTTTTTGCTGAACGCGCTTGGCAAATGCCTTGCACAGCAAGCGGTGCAGCAGGCGGCCTGAAATGTTTTTAGAACGAGTCTAGACAAGCGGGGTGCGCGGCTTATGTTCCTACGGGACAGCCAGCCGCCGTTGTAGGTATGCCAGCCATCTGACGCAAAACTTCAGGAGGGACATCCATGCAACCAGCCGCCGATCTCAGCCCCAATGCACAAACCGCAATTTGCGAGGCGCTGAACCAAGCCGTCGCGGAAACGGCCGTGACAACCATGCTTGCGCAAAACTTCCACTGGAATGTGAAAGGCATGGCATTTGGACCGCTGCATGCGCTGTTTCAGGAGATCTACGAAGATCACTTCGTGGCGCAGGACGATCTGGCCGAAAGGATCAAGGCGCTGGACGGTCATGCGGAAGGTATGCTGGCAGCCATGGTCGCACGGTCCAAAGTGGGCGAGCATGACGGCCACGCCGACGACAAGACCATGATTGAAGCACTAAAGGTGGCACAGGAAACGCTTGCCGCGACAGTCGGTGCCGCGGGTGCATTGGCGGCTGAGCATGGCGATACGTTGACCGAGGATCTGTGCATCGCCCGTGGTCAGACGCACGAGAAATTCGCCTGGATGCTCCGCGCCCATCTACGCTGAAATGGGTCCACTGCGAGGAGGGTTTGCGCCCAAACGGGCGCTGACCCGAGGGCGGGCCGTCAGCCCGCTTTCGCCAAATCCTCAAACGGGGGTTTGGCGCCTTTTTTCAAGCATCTCCGGGCATATTCCGGGGCCCAATGGTTGTATTTGCCCATGCTCGTCTGTTGCGTTCTGAGCATTTCAACGAAGGCCGAACGGTGTTCAGGCTTTTTCAGCTGCTTGAACAGCGATTTCTGCGCCTTTGTCATCGAACAGCCAATGCAATGGCCGGCCCTGCGAAATTTGCAGACGTCGATGCACGGACTGGGAACTTTGGCGTTGGAGCGTTTCTTGGACATGCCTGGCCCTTGGGTGGCTGGGAGTTCAAAAGTTCACTTCGTCAGGATCAACTTGCCTGCGCGCGTGATGCGAAGGGTGTAGGTCTTGTCGTCGAGCACGATCATTGCGGTCTGATCCTCCCCCACCAAACGATGCGCATCATAAAGCGGCGCGGACGGGCGGTTCTGGATCGGTGGTGTCGTGTCGGGTTCGGTCATTCTGGCCTGATAGGTCACTGGCGATCTCCCTGGTGGATCATCTCCTGCACCCATTTCTGAGTAAATCAGTCGGACTTGTCAATCCTGATAAATTCTATCGGAAATAATCTGCTGGTCGATGCGTGCCGTCAGGGTCTCCAGCCCTAGTCGAACCTGGTCGCTAATGGGTCCTGGCCGGGGTTCGTCCTGAAGGGTGGTGAACCAATGCTCCGGCGGATTGCGCCCGGCTTGCGCCTTGTCCCACCGCAAGGTGCGCAGGACGGATTCGGCGTCAGGTGTGATGCGCTCGGGGATGTCGTGTCCGTTGAGTGTCGCCCAAATGCCCGTCCAGAGCCGCCCGACCGACCAAGGGTTATAGCCGCCGCCACCCAGAACCAGCAGGCGCTCCGCTCCAAGCGCCATCAGGCCCTGCAACACGGCCCAATGCGCATTGTTCGACAGGGTCAGGCGGCTGAGCGGATCTTCTGTCACGGCATCCGCCCCGCATTGCAGCACGATCGCATCAGGCGCAAAACGCGTAACCGCAGGCAGGATCAAGCGGTCGCGGATCAGGGCCATCTCACTGTCATTGAACCCGCGTGGCACGGGGAAGTTCAGGCAATTCCCGCCGCCATCGTCGGCCAGCTTACCGGTAAAGGGCCAACGCTTGTCCTCGTGCACCGATATCAGAAGCGTATCGGCACCGCCCGCAAAGGCATGTTCGACCCCATCACAATGGTGGGCGTCGATGTCGATATAGGCGATCCGGCGGGCCCCGTTGCGGCGCAGGGACAGCATGGCAAGCACAGGATCGTTAAGGTAGCAAAACCCGCCCGCGCGGTCCGGAAAGCCGTGATGCGTGCCCCCGCCGGGATGATAGATCACGCCGCCATGGCGCAACATCTCCCCCGCCAGCAGGGAGGCCCCGGCGGCGGTGGCCGGGCGGCGAAACATCTCAGGATAGATGGGGTTTGAAACCGTTCCCAATCCATGGCGGTTGCGCACAGCATCGCTGACCGCTTGTTCAGCTTCGGCCGTTTGCAACGCGTCGATATAGTCTGGCGTGTGCCAGACATGCAGGGCCGCGGGCTTGGCCCGTGGCGAATTGCGATACTGCTCCGGCGGCAGCCATCCCATGGCGCGGGACAGGTCCATCACAGTCGAAACTCGTGGAACGCGCAGCGGGTGCCATTCCCCATAGCTGGAGCCACGATAGATTTCTGATCCCAGAAACAGCGGGCGTGATCGGGGTGGCGCGGTCATCTGGCCACAGAGCTACGCCAATATGCGCCCCGGTCAAGCGCCGGGTTCCTTGTGCGATTGCAAGCGCGCGCGGCCCATGTAAACAGGCGCTATGGCCGAGAAAACCTTCACCGCCGATCAGCCGCCCCTGCGGCTGCGCTCCGGGTCCAAACGCGACCCGCGCACCCAATTTGCGGGCTTGCCTTATCGCACCGTAAAGAAGGGCGGCGAAAAGGTGGTTGAGGTGCTTCTGGTCACCTCGCGCTATTCGCAGCGCTGGATCCTGCCAAAGGGCTGGCCAATGGACGGGATGACCCCGGCGGAGGCTGCGGCGCAGGAGGTCTGGGAAGAAGCGGGCGCACGCGGCGATGTGCACGACATTTGCTTAGGCCTTTACACCTACGACAAATGGATGAGCGAGGCTGAGACGCTGCCGATCATAGTCGCCGTCTTTCCCATCCGCGTGCGCGAACTGGCAGAAGATTATCCCGAGGTCGGCCAACGCCGTCGCAAGTGGATGAGCCTTAAAAAGGCGGCGAACAAGGTGGAAGAGCGCGACCTGAAGCAGTTGATTCGCTCCTTCTCGCTGGAACGGCTGCGCTGAACTGGCCGCTTGAAGCCGTGTTGGAAACGCATAAGTCTGATCCACGATGATACGCTACACTCTCAAATGCGCCGAGGGGCACCGGTTTGAAAGCTGGTTTCAGTCCGCCGATGCGTTCGACACCCTCCATGGCAAGGGCATGGTGTCGTGCGCTGTGTGTGGGATTGAGGATGTGCAAAAGGCGATGATGGCCCCGCCGGTGCCGAAGAAGGGCAAAGCCGAGGCGGAACCAACTGCACCTGAGCGCCCATTGTCCGAGCCCGCCCATCCGGCTGAGGCGATGCTGCGCCAGATGCGCGAGCATGTTGAAAAGAACTCTACCTATGTGGGCGGGTCTTTCGCCAAAGAGGCGCGTGCGATGCATCTGGGCGATACGCCGGAGCGTGCGATCCATGGGGAGGCCAACGCGCAAGAGGCGAAATCGCTGATCGAAGATGGCGTCCCGATCCTGCCCTTGCCCGGCCCCCCGCCTGAAAAGGCGAATTGACCGGCGGGGAGACGCTTGTGCCAAGGCACATCGCCCCTCCGGCCGTCCCGTATATCACTCAGGTCCAGTTGCCGTAATCCGGCTCGATCCCTTGTGCGTGCAGCTCGGCTGCATCGGCGGCGTCCCTTTGCGCTTCGATCTTTGAGACCGCCTGCGCCACTGTGCGAGCGATCTGGACGTCTGGCGTGCCTTGGGCTTTCAGCCGCGCCACGAGCTGTTTGCCTGCCGGTGCGAGAGGTTGTGTAAAGAGCACATCATCGAGGGCGTCGAACGGAATTTCGCTGGCTTGCTTTAGCGCAGAGAGTTGCGCCGGGTGGTCTGTTTTGTCGCGCAAAGCCGCGCGCGCGCTGCGGTGCCATGCATCCGCACGATCCTTCAGATCAGCCAGTGCAGTGTCAGCCAAATAACTCGCCACCCTTTCCTGGGTCGCTTCCGTATAACGTAGCAACCCGGTCTGATCGGTTTCATTGCGATCGAAGATGCCGAAATAGGTGGCGTCGTATTTGTTCGGCTTCGCGTTCACGTTGCCCCGCGTGGCGCGGCGCAGAAAGGCTTCCTGTGCTTGCGTGGCGAAATGGGCGATCTCTGCATGGTCATAACCGAGCGTGGCAAGCGAAGACCGCCACATGCCCTGCTTGAAGCCGTTGGTCATCGGCTTGCCGGAGCCATTGACCCAGCGCTGCTGCGAAAGAGCAGACTTGTCTTTGCCCTTCACCGTAGGTCGGTGAATGCCAAGCTTCATTTTGTCGAACGGCCGGAACAGCGTCTTCACGCCCCATCCCTTGCGGAACAGGTCCGGGGCGCCGCGCGTATAAGCCTCCGTCACTGGAATGTCCGTCCAATCGACCAGCCCGTTCGAGCCCATCATCCGCCATGTGATTGCAAAGCCATCGGCGTCGGGTGCGGTGTCGAACAGATCGTTGAGCGTGCCGGAGCCAGGTTTGATCAAAAGGTATTCATCGACGTCGAGCGTGATAATCCAATCGCTGCCCGCCACCGCATCCAGCTTGTCGGCCCGGCGCAGCGCGAGGGGCTGGGGTTTGCCACCATCTGGCACGGGGTTGGGGTGGTGTTCGACCTCTCCCAGCTCCTGCAGGCGCTCTAACATGGCGTCCGTGCCGTCGCCGCAATCGTTGGTGAAGACGATGATGCGATCAAAGCCGATCAGGCGATGATGTGCGATCCAATGCAGCAGGAAGGGCGCTTCGTCCTTCATCATGGTGACGATGGTGCGCGCGCCCATGGCCTAGACCTTCGGGCCGTTGCGCAAAAGGCCGCCTTCGGCCTCCAACCTGTCTGCGGTGTCTGGCGTCAGGCGGTGCAGTATGTCGAACAGAGCGCGGTATCCGGGTTCGGGGTCAGGCTGTTCAGCAATCTCATCCAGCCGTTCTTTCACCGGTTTGGAGAAACCATGCGCCCCGCGCCGCCATCCCACCTTGGCGCGCCACCTTTCGTAGTCGGGGGCGGCGTAGTGGATCAGGTGCGCCTTTTCCTGCGGGCCCCAGACAGGCCCCGGTGTGCGTTCCCCCGATGCATCCTCGGCCCAATGCAGTTTCATGTTCAGTCCTGTCTGCCCCGCGCGATGAAAGCTTTTGCCTTCCGGGTGGTAGACAAGCCCAAACCGGATACGCAGCAAATCGGCATCTGCGCCGTAGACGCGGTTCACGGCCTTGCGCTCAATCGGCATCCGAAAGCCATCTGACTCGTCGGGCAGGATCACCTGCTCGGCGCTGCGCACGCGCAGGCTTTGGGCATCATCCGGCAAGGTCTTTAGCGCCTCAGGGATTGTGCGACCCTGAAACCAGACAAGCTCATCCGCGTCGAGGACAAGCAGCCATCCGGCTTCCGTTTGCGCATAAGCTTGCCCCAAGACATGGCGCTGGCGGCGGGTGAACCTTGCGTCAGGCGCAAGACCTAGCGAGGACCATAAAGACGATGTGCAAGGGCGGGGGTCGATCCTTGGATCGCCCTGTAGACGGGGCAGGGAAGGGTCGTCGGGGTCATCGAGGTAGAGGGTGATCCTTTCAGCGCCTTGATCCAGATGCCAATTCAGAAACCGCTCAAGAACGGGCCAGGGTTCCTTGGCTATAGTGGCGACGGTGAAGCCCATCGCCCTAAAGTAGCCCGTGGAACCGCTCAGGGATCTGAACGGGCAGGCCCTGTTCGCGGTTGCGAGGGTCACGTGACGGACGCGGGCGTGGGGCGGGTTCGCCCGTTTTCGGCTCTATCGGGAACTCTGCCAGCCCGATTTTGCGCGCCTCAGCCCAGTCAATCGCCTCGGTCAGCCCCTCATCGCCGATGGCGTTCAGCCGGTCAGTCTGGTGGCCCACAAAACTGCGATGCTGGGTTGTGCCGCCGCGGGCGTCCATCCGCTCTTGCGCCAAGGTCTCATCGGACAAGGCTAGGTGGAACAGCACGAAGTGTTCGGACATCTTCACGTTGCGGTTCAATAGGCGGTGCGCGCCACCGGCCCAGTTTGACCAGCGGCTGATCACGAAAGGCTTGGAGTAGCGGTCCGCAATGAAGCCCGCCTGACGCTGGCCAAGGATCGGCTTGGTCCGATCAACCCGTGTTGTTTCCGAGGGCGCCTGTACCACATCGCAGCCAAGCGCAAATATATAGCCGTCTTCACCCAGCTCAAACATCGCTTCGGGCCAGTCGAGGCCGCTATCTGGGTCAATGGCGACGTATTCATCCACATCGCCACGGATCACGTGCTCATACCGTTTGCGCAGCCGGTTGGCGCGGCCCGACATCGCCTTGGCCATGAACTGATCGTTCTTGATCCGCCGGCGCGGGGCGTCGAGGATCACCTCGGTCGTGATGCCGGTCAGATCAACCTGAGGCTCCCAATCATCGCCGTCAATGACGACGTACAGATTCTCGCGGCCGCCAACGATCGGGCCGTAATAGTCGATCCATTTCTCAAGGAAATAATGCTCGTGCCGCACATGGGTCAGGGCGCAGGCGAAGTGTTTCGACATCGGCTACCCCTTTCCCGCCACGAATCTGAGCGGGGTTTCCATCCGCGCGGACATGTCTGAGACAGCCTTTTCAAGCTGTGTCTTGGTCGGTGGCTTCCAGGTGGTGCCTTTGGGCAGGAAGCCATCGGCGGCCAGCGCTTTGCCTACCGCCGGCAGGTCCAAGGTCGCATGGGTTTCGCGCTTTTTCATCCGGCGGCCTTCCGGGAACCAGACGCCTTCAACCGCTTCGATACGGGTGGGTGCGTGGCCCTGCCACCGGGTGAATTGCGCGATGTAGTCGTCAATATTGTTGGTCGGGCCGCGGTTCAGGATTGCGACTTTCGCATCAGGTGAGACGAGCATTGCCGCCAGATGCAGGGCGGAGGCATCAAGCGATACGATCCGTTTGGCCGCTTTGTAGATCGCGATTTGCGTATCGAGATCATGGTTTTGCGGATGCACGACAGTATAGCCCGCCGCCTCCATCCGTGTCTCGATCAGCGTCTCAAGCAGGACCGAGCCGCGTTTTGACGGTAATTGCGAGCGTGAGATGTAGACGTCTTCCGGCCCGTCGGGGGCGATGTCGCGCCCCAGCTTGGCTTGCATATAGGCGCGGTATTCTGGGCGTCCTTCGATCATGCCCTCGATCCCGAAGCCGGGCTCTGCAAGGGCGAGGTGTTCCACCGTCACGGGCTGCTGCGGCACGCGGATGCGGACCTTGTCTTCGGTCAGCCCCATCGCCGCGAAAAAGGGCAGTTGGTGGCGATAATGGCGGCGCTCATGGGTCATTTGGTTCTTCGGGTAGAAGATGATCCCGTCGATATCGTCGAGCTGATCCAGTGCCCAAAGGCGAGATGTCGTTTCACACAGGAAATGGCCGAAATGGCCATAGAAAAGCCCACCAAAGAGCCAGCGACCTTCCAACTGTTCAGGGGGCTCTTCCAGTTTCGGGAGATCAGGCTCAATGGTGATCGGCCCGGCGGCGTAACGCCAGCAATGGCCTTCCGGGATGAACGATCCGCCTGCGTCGAACAGCCCGGCCGCTCGCCGCGCGCCGCGGTCGCCCTCTGCGGCCCATGGGAGCAACGTCACATCTTTGCGCCAGATTGGCGCTTTGCCGATCGGGCGGTCCGGGTCGAAGTCGAGGGCCGGGTCGATTGGCGCGGCGGCGTTCATTATTCCAGCGCGTCCTCAGGCGTAATGCCAACCTCCTGGCACATGCGCCAGGCATAGGAATTCTCGAGTGGGGCGTTTTTGCGCCACCAAGGCTTGGTGCCGTTGGTGTAGAGGTGCACGGAGACCGTCTTGTCGGTGAACCAGCCTTCCACGCGCCCGTGGGGGTCATAGAAGATATCATTCAGCTGGAACGGCACGGGGTAGAGAACTTCGGACCCCATCGCCTTCTCGATATCACCGGTTTGGCGGGCGAAATGGGTGAAGGCTTGCGGGCCGAACGCCGTGCGCTCGGTTTTGTAGATGCGGACGGGATGCGGGAGTTTGTCATCCTGCCGGTCCATCCGCTTGCGCTGGCGCGGGTTCCACCAGGGCGGATAGTCGGGGAGGTTCTCGTAGTAATCGAGAAGCTGGTCCATCAGCTCGCCCTTCTGCGGGATGCCGACGACCCCACAATTCAGCGCGCCGCGCATGCCGTGGCCGGCGTAGATATGCTCCCACTCATCGGGAAAAGGAGCGTGGCAGAAGGCGTCGCAGTCGATCCAGATCGCGCCGGTCTTCTGGATCATCTTGTAGCGGAAGACGTTCGACAGGAAGCTGGCGGAGGTCTGTTCGACGATATCCATAGGGATATCCATGATCTCGGTGGCCTTGCGGACCTCAACGCCTTCGGGGGCGTTCGTGACCTCATCGGTGCAGTAGAGCGTCACCGGATGGCCGTGGCGCAGGTGCGATTTCAGGCAAAGCTGGTTGAGATACTGCAAGCGCTCGCCAATCCAGAGGGAGGCGACGGGGCGGCGGGTGAGGTCCATGTTCGCTGGCCTTTATGTCTGCTCAGGGTCGGTGGGTTGTCCCACGCTGGTTGGGTCCTGTTTTGGACTGTTTTTGGCCGTGAAGCTAGGGGGAAAGGCGCGGCAGGGTTAAGCTGTGGCGGGTCTGCATGGGGGGCGGGTTGGGGTAGGGTTGCAAGGTTGCAACCTGGGGTTAAGGTGTTGGTTTTGTTGGGGAAGGGGGATTTTCTTAGGGTTTTGTTAAGGGTATTTGTGCAAGCTGGGACCGGAGAATTGGCACTGCGGCGAATGTAGGTGTTGCATCAATCAACGCTTCTCCGAAAGACCAAATCCTCTTCGATGAACAGATCAGTCCTTGGAGCTCGACCAGCTGCGTTTCCGGCCACTAACCATTCCGGAGCACTCGTTTTTTGTGGTGTCTCGTGGCTCTCGAAGTACGGCGGGCAATAAAGCTCTTGCGATATAGAGCGGCGGTCTCGAGCACGCTGAACGACACGCTCAACAATCCGTGCTTCGCGCTGCATACCCTTGGGCAGATCAGAACCTTGCTCAGCTAGAACGTCCACACCGGACAAGCGGTTAAACATGAGGCAAAGGGTTCCGCCGTCGCAATGAGACTGCTCCACAATCCACTCAAGCGCAGCAAGTGTCTCTTCTAAATCGTAATTCGCGTCACTGACGAAATTGTGCCAAAACTCCGGGTCGTTGGACTTTCTCAGAAAATCGACGAGATCTTCCTTCGTTTCGATCACATGGGCGAGTTGGCTATTTTGCGGCACTCTTATCGGCTTGGGGCGACCGCTTCTGCGCCTTTCCAGTTCCTCTTGCTCCCCGTTCACCCAGGTTCCTAGCCACATATACTCTGTCCCGCTTCGGCCGTTCCAAAGCTCCTTGCGTGACAATCCGTGCGGGAAAAGTTCAGACGAAACTACCCTCCGTGGAACGCCAGATTGGGCGATATCAGGAAGTTGAAGAAGCGTCTCCGACATCGCGACCTTCTCCTTCTTGGCAGCACGTCGCAATGCAGCTTCCCAGGAATTCAACCCTTTTTGTTTGGAAAGCAACCTATCTGGTGCCATCCGGGCTAGAGTTCCGGCCAATGAAGTGCGCGCAATACCATCTACCTCTTCCCAAGGTAAAATCAGCAGATTGGTCTGTTCGTCTTTCCATGCAACTTCACGCGCGACCAACAATGGCAAGACGAAATAGAGCCGCGTTTTGCCTCCCCCCAAGACATCCTTGTCACTATCGAGGTCTTGCAATCCAAGACGATAAGCCGTTTTGAGAGATGCTCGTTGACGTTCGCGTCCTCCAGTTGACGTGCTCTTTTTCATTAGGCTCCGGGCCTTTTAAATGTCCTGCGCAGCGAGCTTAGCGTTGTTTTGTGGCAGGAATTTGATACCAGCCGGAAAGACTAGCCGCACGTTCTGCCGAACGCCGAAGCGCAACCGAAGTTCCCATTCCAGCGGGTTAACAGCGGCGGGGCCGCCCCGCTATCGTTGACCCGTTGCACCGGGTTGGCGATTTGGCTGCGGTTTGCGCTTCACTCGTTCTGGACGATGACTTGGTTGCCATAGAGTGCCAGAGAACCGCCGTTGGATCGCCATCCCGCCGGGTCGGCGATAGCGGGGTTTTGTGGACAATGGTGGGCGTTGGTTAGCCGGGCCAAGGCCCGGTCTACGAGCGGCGGGGTGAACCCCGCTCTACGGTTTGGTCAAATCATGCGAGTTGGCGGGTGATGTCGGTGCCCTCCGGTGCGCCGGTGATCTCGACGATGGAGAGGCCGCAGCGGAGGCGGATGGTGTCTCCGGTCTGCGTGATGGTCGGCGCGGTTGGCCATGCGCTGAGGTCGTAGGTTTGCTCGGCCGTCCAGCCGTGGATCACTGTCACGCCGCCATAGGCGGGTTTGAATACCTTGGCTCCGGCCTCGGGGGTGATGACCGATACACCTGAGCCAGTGCTGACCACGTGGTCGCCTTCGCCAAGCACCAGAGTATTGCGTCCCGGGCCTGCGTCGATGGTGGAGGCGCCTTCGCCGTCCTCGATCACGTCGTTCCCGTGGCCACCGTAGATGTGGTTGCGGCCCTTGTTGCCGTAGATGACGTCGTCGCCCGTGCCGCCGTCCAAAGTGTCGCGGCCCGGACCGCCGTGGAGCGTGTCGTTCCCGGCCTCGCCGTAGAAGGCGTGGCGGCGGTTGCCCTGTTTGGCCTTGGCGATCATCGTGTCGTTGCCCGCGCCGCCGTAGAAGGTGGCGGAGCCGTGCTTGGGGCCGATCATGATGTCGTCGCCGTCGGATCCGGTGACGTCGACCTCGACGCGCTCTGACGTTTCGAACTCGATGGGGCTGTCGGGGTGGGCGACGATGCGGATGCGCTTTCCCTCGGGCTGGGGGCCTGTGCCTGCGCCTTCCTCTTTGCGGGAGACGACGGTGGCGATGCGGATTTTCTCAATGTTTGCCGGGACATGGAGGACGTAATCGTCGGGGCCTGCCATGTACCACAGCGTATCGGTGCCGCCGTCCTTCTCTTCCACGATCTTTTCGGCATCCGCGCCATAGGCCCAGTAGTCGTTGTCGGCACGGCCACCGGCGAGGACGACGGAGCCGTCGACGGCCATCATGGCGTTGACGCCGTCGGCGGGGTTTTCGAACCCGCGCAGGTCGAGGCCGAGGTCGAGGGCGCCTTTGGTGAGCTCATCACGGAGGGCTTGCAGGGGGGCGGTATCGGCGATGTTTTCGGTCTCGCCGGGGTCGTTGACGAGGTCGTAGACGTGTTCTTCGCCGTTGGGGTAGCGAAAGTAGCGGTATTGCTCGAGCCCTTCGACGGAGGGGCGGACAGAGAGCGTGCCGAAGACGCAGGTGATGGGGGATTTGGAGCGGTCATAGTCGCCGCCTTCGATGAGGGGGAGCAGCGATTGGCCGGAGGTCCAGTCGGGGCGCGGGGGGAGACCCGCGAGGTCCATGATCGTCTTGGGGACATTATGGAGCGAAACGGGAAGGTCGATTTCCTGCGGCGCGAGGTCGGCGTGCCAGATGCCGAGGGGGACGTGGGCGGCGCTGTCCCATTGGGACATCTTGTGGAAGCTGTCGTGGTTGCCGAGGTTGAAGCCATTGTCTGATAGGAAAATGACGGTGGTGTTGTCCGCGAGCGGGGAGGCGCGGAGGGCGTCCATGAAGCGGCCGATCTCGTAATCGACATGGCTGATGCAGGCGAAATAGGCACGCACGACTTGCCGCCAGGCCTCATCACCGGCCTTTTCGGGGGTCCATTGGCCGTTGGCGATATAGGCGGCCTCGTAGACAGCGAAGCCGGGTTGGGGGCCAAAGTAATCCTCAGGGCTGGCGATGGAGGGCCAGACGATCTCGGCGGGGTCGTACTGGGCGTAGAAGCGGTCGGGGGCGACGAGGTTGTAGTGGGGATGCTTGAAGCCCAGTTGGATCAGGTGGCGTTTGGACGGGTCGGCGCGTTCGAGGTGATCGATGGCGTTCTGGGCGACCTGATGGTCGAAGAAGGTGTGGTCGTATTCGCCTTGGTCGTTGGGGTGGTTCACGCCTTTGATGCCGGGGCCACGGTCGAGGTAGGCATGAACGTTGCGGCGGCGACCTTCGTCCTTTGCCTCGGGTTCTTCATGGAAGAGGATGCGGCGGTATTCCTCGGGCATGGGCTTGTAATTGCTGTCCACTTTGCCGGTGGTGAAGTTGTAGAAGCCCGCGCGGCGGAGGTCGTATTGCCACGCTTTTTCAGGGGGATAGACGTCACGCCAGAAGCGGTTGAGGTCGACGAGGCCGGTGCGGAAGGGGGAGAGGCCGGTGGCCAGTTCGGCGCGGCAGGGGGCGCAGAGGGGCACGGTGGCATAGGCATTGGTGAAGCGCACGCCCTCCGCCATCAGGCGGTCGAGATGGGGGGTCTGAATGCGGAGGCCAAAGGTGTCGCGCCATGTGAAGACGTCGATCATGTCATCGACCCAGATGACGCAGATATTGCCGTCGCGCGGGATCATGCGGCGGCCCAGAGGTGGTGGCGTTTGAGGGCTTTGAGCTCGGGCGCTGCTTGTTCGTGCAGGAGCGCGCGGTTCGGGAAGAACCAGACGTCGAGGATCAGCGCGGAGCCG
The DNA here is from genome assembly GCF_040932485.1 of Gymnodinialimonas sp. 202GB13-11. Lineage (NCBI taxonomy): Bacteria > Pseudomonadati > Pseudomonadota > Alphaproteobacteria > Rhodobacterales > Paracoccaceae > Gymnodinialimonas > Gymnodinialimonas hymeniacidonis. The sequence continues at coordinate 566,803 of NZ_JBFRBH010000001.1, forward strand.
AGAGTTTTCAGGAGGCGCGGGCGCTGGTTGCGGCAGCCGATGAAGAGGGAGGCTTCGCCCTTGAGGATGCCGGTGCCTGCTTTGCCGTCGGCGCGGTTGGGGCCGAGGGAGAGGGCCAGTTGGTCGCCGAACAGCGAGACAATGGCCATGCGCGGCGCGTCCTGGGGCGGGCAGGGCAGGTCGATTGAGATGAGATCCTGATCGTCCTTGGCGGTGAGGGTTCCGGCCGTCTCGGACAAGAAGATGTAATTGTCGCCGGTGTTGAGCGTCAAAAGCGTGCGCGCGTCCTCGCCGGGGGGCGTATAGAAGCGAACGGCGAGTGTGGCAGTGGCGGCGTCTGGGGTGACGGCCTCGGCCACCATGCCGCAATGGGTTTGGGCCTTGCATTGCAAGCCGATGAGGTCGTCGACCTCACCGATCTGGCCGTTGCCTTCGTTGGGCTCTGTTGGCTCTGCCGGGGGACCCGCGCCTTGGGAGCGCCAGAGGGTAGCGGCACCTGATTTTGGGTCGACCTCCATTGCGTCCGTGCTGCCATGCCACCAGAAGGCGGATCGTAGGGCTTTGCCGGTGGCGGCAGGCGTGGCGGCACAAAGCGCGCCGGGGGGGAGGGCGTCTGGCAGTTCAAGCATTGCGGCCCCCGGTGACGGGGAGATGCGCGGGCAGGGCGTAGCGGCGCAAGGTGGCGCCGGTTGCGCTTTGCTCGGCCCAATCGTCGCGCAGATGACCGCGTGGCTGGCCAGCGCAGGCATAGGCGAGGCGGAGGTCTGGCCCGGTTGGCGATTTATCGAGGGTGAGCAGGACGGCCTGCGGATCATCATCTGCGATCGCGATGGACTTGATCTGCGCGCCGTTCTCGCAGCCGGTCAGCGCGAAGCCGTCGGTGCTGTCGAGGGTCAGCGGGCCAGCCGCACGGGCCGTGACGCGGATAGTTTTGCCCTCAAGTTCCGCCAGGTGCAGGGTGGGGCATTTCCATGTGTCGGCTTGCGAAATGGCGTGGGCGCTCATCTCGGCCTGCTGGATGCGGGCGGCCTCGGTCGGGCGGTCGTAGGCGTCCAGATCGAACATATAGGCGGGGGCGGAGTGGATCAGGCGGTGGTCGCCATGGTTCCACGAAAGCTCCCACTGGCCGTCGAGCGTGGGTTGGGGGGCGACGTCCGGCAGGCCGGATTCGAGGCGGGAGACGAAGAGGGGGCGGTCGAATCCGAGTTTCCAGAGCCCGGAGGAGATCGCCTCCATCACGTTCAGCATTCCGTCGCGGTATTCAGTTGCGGTTTTGGAATGATCCTCCAACGCGAAGTCGAGAGAAACCGACAGGATCTTCGCCTTTTTGCCCATCAATGCGGCTGCATCTTTCAGATTTGCAGCATTGATCAACAGATTTTCCACAGCCTTGCCGTCAGCCAGTTCAGCGGCGGTAGCGGAACTATCCGTCTCGACCCGGGCCATGAAAAGGGGCAGGGGGCCGTAATCCTCCATCCGCCAAGAGAGAACGGTTTGGGCGACGAGGGCCTCGTGCGTCATCTCGCGGATATGTTCGAACCGGTCTAGTTTTGCGGCTGTCTCAACCCCGGCATGGCCGACTGCGCCGATGTCATCGGCGGGCGCGACGATGTGGTGCGGAAAGGCAGCGCCCCCCGCATTTGCGAGGGCGGCGCGGGCGCCACCGATGCCGAGAATGCCGAGGACGGGGCCGTTGGTGTCGGCGATGATGTCACCACCTTCGACGTGTTTACGAAAGTCGCGGATGCCCTGCGCGCCTTTGAGACGCCCGGTAAAGCGGATCCAGTCGCCGTCGCGGCGGGCATTCCAACCGTCCACACCTTCAGGCGGGTCAGTGGCTTCGATCGTTTGGGCTTGCGCGGGGGGCGCGTGACCGCGATCGGGCAAGCGAAGTGCAAGGTCTTCCACCACGCGGTCGCTCAGCCGCATGACAAGGCCGGACGGGTCATAGCGGATCACGTCGCCATTTTTGGCGCGCAGAACGACGCCGTGCGTTGCCGTCAGCTCTTCATCTTCGGGAGTGTCTGCCACTGCCTGCCTCGCCCCTTGTCACCCGCGCCACGTTAGGCCGGGCCATGGCCCCTCGCCAAGCCCCGTTTCGCGTGCCCGTCGCTCACGCCGCGCCACTTTCTTCGCTACGGTCAAACTGCAGGGAACCGGAACTGGCGCGGTCCGGGTCCTCCTTGAACCCTTTTGCCTCCAGAACCGGGCCGTAATCGGCGCGGTACTGGTTCGCCTGATCCTCAGAAATGATCGGGATCAGGACGCGGCGCACGTTCGGCATGTCGATGTCCGCGAGGTTGTCAGCGGGCACATCCGCCGCGCGGGACAGGCGCAGGGCGGTTGGGTTGAAATCGGAGATATAGGCCTGAAGGCCCGTCGGCGCGCCGTCGATCATCAGTGGGCCATCGGTGAATTTCAGGCGGCTGGTGTCATCAAGGCCTGCGCGTTTGGCGAGATCGCGGCCATAGACAATCAGCGCGCTGCGGCCGTCCTGCACCATGTAGGTCAGGCCCTCGCTGATCTTGATCGTGCGCATCCCGATAAAGCCGATGCCCGCCCCGATATCGAGCACGCGCGGGCAATCTTCGAGATAACCCGCGATGTTGCGCGCATGGCGTCGTTCGAACCGGCCGAGGATGATGACATCAAGGCTTTCAGGCGAGAAGACGCGCGGGTCGGCGGGCAGTTCGATATCGTGGTTGGGCACCCATTCAAGACCGATTTCGCCTGAGACGTCGATATTCTCAACATAGGGGTCCCCATCGGCGGCGGCCCATCCGGCAACGGTTTCGTTGCGGCGTTCTTCCTTGGGTTTGTCGTTGGCCTGCTTTTCCACCCGGCTCATCAGGGCGGCAATCTTGGCGGGGTCGCGGGCTTGGGGCGGCTTGGCTTCGACTTGGGTGATCGGGACTTTGCCGGCCTCAATCAGACTATCGCGAAGCTGCGTATAGGCCTCCGTCTGGCGGTATTCATCGAGGCGGGCTTCGACCCGTTCGAGGGCGGCGAAGTGAAGCTCATTCAGGACGGGGTCTTTGAGAAGCTCTTCCATGATCTCGGCGCGCCTTTCGGCGTGGATCAGGGCGGTGCGGTCTTCGACCTCGTTTCGGTCCTGAAGCGACCAGTAATCGGCGTTGTACTTGTCTTTCTTGTTGTTCACGTTGCCGCGGAATTTGCGCACCGCGTAGCTGTCGACCGATTTTACCGCATAGTGGTTCATCTGGCACCAATCGTAGCCGAGCGTGCGGCGGATCGAGCGCCAGCCGCGGAACTTGAAGTAATCCTCCATCGGGCGGCCGGAGCCGTTGAGCCATTTGATGGAGTCGGGGTAGTCCGTCTCAAGCCATTTGTTTTTGATCTTGGGTCGGTGGATGCCGAGGTTCCAGTGGGTTGGCTCGAATTTGAACAGCGTCTTAACGCCCCAGCCTTTGTTCCAGAGCGGGGGGGCTGCGCGAGTGTATTGCTCCGTCACCGGATCGCGGGACCAGTCGATCACCCCGCCTGAGCCGTAGATGCGCCAGGTGATGACGATGCCGTTGGCGTTTTGGGCAACCGCGTCGTCGATCATGCCTTCGACCGTGCCGGAGGGATGGCGGATGCAGAGGAATTCATCGGCATCGAACACAAGGACCCAGTCCGCTTGGCGCACGATGGGTTCGTGTTGCGCATGTTTTAGGGCGGAAGGCTGGGGCTTGATGCCTTCGGCGATGTCGTTGATGCGGTGATGGCCAAGGCCCAATTCCTCAAGCCGCATCAGCATCGTGTCGGTGCCGTCGGAGCAGTCGTTGGTGTAGACGAGGATGTTGGTGAAGCCCACGGCGAGATGGTGGGCGAACCATTCCAGCAGGAACGGCGCTTCGTCCTTCATCATCGACACGGCGAGGACTTCACCGTGTTTGGAGTGGTTTTTCAGGTGCTGCACGTTTGCCCTTTGGTTCCCGGGTTGGCCGGTGTTTGGGCAGGGATAGCATGGGCAAAGGGGGCTTGGGAACGGACCGATTGGATTTGAGTGATACCCCCACGCAAACGCCTAGCGAGGGGGGATGAATATCAGAGCAGGCTGTCGGGCAGTTTCTGTTCTGCGGCGGTGTTGGCGCGGCGGAAAAAGAGGGTGACGCCCGTTGAGACGATCACGATGAAAAGCGAGTAGAGCGCAGGCACGGCCATGATCGCCTGTTGCTGGTCGGGCGGGAAGGTGAAGACGATGATCGCGATGGCTAGGGGGCCGTTCTGGATGCCCGTCTCAAGCGCCACAGTCCGTGCGTTGCGGGGGTGCAGGCGGATCAGGCGGGCGAAGGCGTAGCCCAATGAAATGCCGATGATGCCCAACCCGATGGCCGCAATGTAGATGGCCGCCTGCGTATCGAGCAGGAATTGCCAGTTTGCGGGCACCCAGGTGGCCGCGATCAGGATGATGAACAGAACGCCCAGGATTGAGCCGGTGAACTCCATCACGGCCCCGATATTCGCGTTGAGCTTGCGCAGGCCCATCCCCAGCAGCACCGGGACGATCAAGACGACCAACGTGGGGATGAACTCGCGCGCCGGGATTTCGATGTCGAGGGTCGATGCATAAAGCAGCAAGATCACCGGGATCAGGACGATGCCCGTCACGGTCGATGTCACCGTCATCAGCAGACTGAGGGAGAGATTGCCCTTGGAGAAATAGGTGAAGATGTTCGACGTCGTACCGCCGGGCATACAGGCCATCAGCAGGATGCCGATCACGATCGGATCGGGCACGACGAGGATCGACACAAAGAGGAACCCGAGAAACGGCATGAAGCCGAACTGGCAGAAAAGCCCGATCAGCAGGCCATAGGGACGTTTGAGGGCAAGATAGAAATCGCGCGGCGTGAGCGAAGCGCCCATGCCGAGCATGATGACTGCGACCATGATGCCGAGGAGCGCTTGGGTGGTTTCATCGACCATTGGCTCAGGCCCCCTTCATTTCTTCGGCGCGCAGATCTTTGCGGAGGATCTTGCCGACATTGGATTTTGGCAGATCGTCGCGGATTTCCACCCGTTTGGGTACCTTGTAGGCCGTGAGATGCTCCTTGCAGTAGGCGCGGATCGCGTCGGTGGTGACGCTGGTGTCCTGGAGCACGACGAAGGCCTTCACCGCTTCGCCGCTGGCCTCGTCCGGCACGCCGATCACGGCGGCCTCGGTCACGGCGGGGTGGGCGGCGAGGACGTCTTCGATCTCGTTGGGATAGACGTTGAAGCCGGACACGACGACCATGTCCTTCTTTCGGTCGACGATGCGGATATAGCCGTCCGGGTCCATGATCCCGATGTCACCGGTGAGGAAATAATCGCCGGACATGACCTTGGCGGTCTCGTCGGGTTTGTCGAGATAACCCTTCATGATCTGCGGGCCTTTGGCGGCGATCTCTCCGGTCTCGCCGATAGGCAGGCGATTGCCCTCTTCATCGAGGATCGCGATGTCGGTGGAGGGCACGGGGATGCCGATGGTGCCGGGGCGCGATTTGCCCAAAGGCTCAAAGGTGAGGACCGGTGAGGTTTCCGTCAGGCCGTAGCCTTGAAGCACGGGCTTGCCGGTGATCTTTTCCCATTTCTCGGCGACGGAGGCTTGCAGCGCCATGCCACCTGCGCCCGCAAACTTTAGGTGTTTAGGTGGACTGTCGGTGAACCAGATCTCGTTCGTGAGCCCGTTAAAGAGCGTGTTCACGCCGGTCATGAAGGTGATCTTGTAGTTCTCGAACGCGCGTTTGAGATTGCCCAAGGGGCGCGGGTTCGGGATGAGGATGTTGCGCGAGCCCATCCAGTAGAAGGCCAGCATGTTCACGGTAAACGCGAAGATGTGGTAGAGCGGCAAGGCCGTCAGGATCGTTTCCTTGCCGCGATCCAGCCCGCTAAGCAGGTCCATCGATTGCTCCATATTATGGAGCAGATTGGAATGGGTCAGCATCGCGCCTTTGGACACGCCGGTGGTGCCACCGGTATATTGAAGGACAGCGACATCATCGGCATCGACGCCCTGGTGATAGGCCTCAACCTCAATGCGTTCACTGTCACGATGCGCGCGGCCTGCGGCGAGGGCGGCAGGCAGGCGGATATGGGCGATCTCAATCGGTTTGACCGAGCGATCCCAGTATTTCTGGACTAGCCCTGCGATCCCGCGCGGCAAGACGGGGAGGAATTCGGCCACGCGAGTGACGATGATATTAGGGATCGGGTGGCCTTTGGTGGCGGCCGGGATCTTGTCGGCGAACATGTCGACGATGACCAGAGCGTGGGGCTGGGCATCTTCGAACTGTTTAGCCATCTCTTCCGCGGTGTAGAGGGGGTTCACGTTGACGAGCACGCAGCCCGCCTTGAGCACACCGAAGGCCGCGACGGGGAAGCTGAGGGAGTTTGGCATCTGCACGGCGACACGGTCGCCTGCGTTCAGGCCCGCGACTTCGCGCAGGTAGACCGCGAAGGCATCCGACATCTCATCGACTTGCGCAAAGCTGAGCGTGCCGTTCATGCCGTTGGGCAGGCAGCAAGTGAAGGCGGGGGCTTTGCCATAGGTCTCGGCCACCGAGCCGATCAGATCGCCCAGGTTGCGATAGGCCGGTGCCTCGATCTCTGTCCGTGCGCCAGGCTGGTAGAACGCGGTCCAGGGGCGGTCAGTCATGGTCAGAATCCTCCCAAATTCTCCCGCCGCGAACGATACCGGGTTTCGGGGCGGTGGGAAGCGGGAACCTACGTAAACCTGTCTGGCGCAACTTGGGCGTGTGTTTTGGTGGTTGCGCCGGCGGAGTTTCCCGCTTGGGGAGAGTGGCGCGCGCGGGGTCGGGCGGGTTTGCGCCTAATCTCGGCGATTTCGCGGGGCAAGCGGACTCTTGTCTCGCTGCGAATTTTTGAAATTATATTTCAGAAGTGGTATAAGCGTATTTAGCTACGTGAAAACAGGGCCTTGGATTTTTTCACAATGCAAAACGTGCTTTCAAATCTGTGAGTTTACCGATGAGTGATGGCGAAAGCTCCCCCGCCCGGCGCGCAAGGGGCCGTCCGAGGGGATGGAACGATAAAACCGAACAGAACACTATCAAGTCGCTCGACCGGGCGATGGAGGTGTTTGAGCATCTATCGACCCTGCCGGGCGCGACCCTGACAGAATTGTCCGAGGAATTGAGCCAATCGCCCGCCACCGTCTACCGCATCATGGTGACGTTGGAGGGGCGCGGCTTGGTCGAATTCGATCAGACCACGCAGATGTGGCATGTCGGCGCGCGGGCCTTTGTGATTGGGGCGCGGTACTTGCGGCGCACTTCGCTGGTGGAACGCGCGCGGCCCGTATTGCGGCAATTGATGGAGGATACTGGCGAGACCGCGAACCTTGGCATTGCACGGGACACACATGTGCTGTTCGTGGGGCAGGTCGAAACCCATGCGACGATCCGAGCCTTCTTTCCGCCCGGAACGCTATCGCCCATGCATGCGTCCGGTATTGGCAAGGCGCTGCTGGCGCAAATGAGTGATGACCGCCTGTCACGACTTTTCGCGACGGCGCCGTTGGACCAGTTCACCGCGAAGACATTGATTGAGCCTTCGACCCTTCGCGCTGATCTGGAGGCCACACGAGAGCGTGGGTATGCGATTGATGATGAAGAGAAAAATGAAGGGATGCGCTGCATTGCGGCGCCGATCTTTGATTTCAGTGGAGGGGCGATTGCCGGCCTGTCCGTGTCTGGCCCCGTGAGCCGGGTGAGCCTAGCCAAGACCGAGGATTTGGCCGCGTCCGTTGTGCGGGCGGCGCAGGACTTGTCGCAAGCGATGGGGGCGGAGGGCTAGCGCGTGTTGCGAAGTGGGGGCGGAATCGGTTACACTCGCAACTGAGCAGATGCTCCCCGCGGGCCGGGATCTTGTTTGTCGCGTGAAGGGCACGTCACACGCGGCGTCAAAAGCAGGAGGTGGGCCATGGGACCTTTCCCGCATGATGCCCCGAAAGCCGTTATCGACGCGACCAATGTGGCCGGAACCGATGGGTTCGAATTCGTGGAATTTGCGCACCTCGATCCCGTGGCGCTTGAGACGCTGTTCTCTGCGATGGGGTACGTCGAGGTGGCGCGGCATAAGACACGCGACATCTCGCTCTACCGGCAGGGCGACCTCAACTATGTCATCAACCGCGAACGCGACAGCCATGCGGGCCGCTTTGTCGATGCACATGGGCCTTGCGCGCCCGCGATGGCCTGGCGGGTCGTTGATGCGCAACACGCGCTGAAGTGCGCGGTCGATTACGGGGCAGAGGAATATACCGGTGCCGACAAGTCGCTGGATGTGCCTGCGGTTGTGGGGATTGGTGGCTCGCTTCTGTATTTCGTCGAAACCTATGGCGAGGCCGGGTCGCCCTATGCGGCGGAGTTCGACTGGATTGGTGAGGTTGACCCGAAGCCCGAGGGCGCGGGCTTCTATTACCTCGATCACCTGACGCACAACGTTGCGCGGGGAAATATGAGCACGTGGTATGATTTCTATGCCAAGGCGTTCAATTTCCGCGAGATCAAGTTCTTCGACATCGAGGGCAAGCAGACGGGCCTGTTCTCCCGTGCGCTCACATCGCCTTGCGGAAAGATCCGTATCCCGATCAACGAGAGCAAGGATGAGACCAGCCAGATCGAGGAATACCTGAACGAATACAAGGGCGAAGGCATTCAGCACATCGCAGTGGCGACGGAGGATATCTACGGGGCTGTGGACCGGATCGCGGCGGCCGGGATCGAGTTCATGCCCGCCCCGCCCGACACCTATTACGAGATGAGCCAAGCCCGTGTGCATGGCCATGAAGAGCCGATTGACCGGATGAAGGCCCATGGCATCCTGATTGATGGTGAGGGTGTGGTGGATGGCGGGGTCACGCGCATCCTGCTTCAGATTTTCTCGAAAACTGTGATCGGCCCGATCTTCTTCGAGTTCATTCAGCGCAAAGGGGATGACGGGTTCGGCGAGGGCAACTTCAAGGCCCTGTTCGAGTCGATTGAGGCCGACCAGATCGAGCGAGGCGTTTTGTAGGGCCGTTGGGTCAGGTTTGCGTGGGCGGAAAACTCAAGTTTTCCGGCGCGCTAGCCGAGCGCAGTGTTTACTGATTTCAGGGCAGGATAGAGGGCTCGGTAGCCCTTGAGGCGGCGGGACATAGCCTCCGCCGCTGCCGGATTAGGGGTGAACCAGCGCGAGACTTCGGGTTTTGTGGCGACCTCTTCGACAGAAGCGCCGGTCGCTATCTGCGCGAGGCGGGCTGCGCCGAGGGCCGGGCCGACCTCGGCGGCGTCCGATCGGCCAAGCTCCACCCCCATGACGTCTGCGATCATCTGCAACAAGAAGTCGCTGCGGGTGCCGCCGCCAATGGCCAACAGGCGGTCTGGCTTGGTGCCCGCGTCTGCCATGGCCGCCTGCGCATCGGCGAAGGAAAAGGCGATCGCCTCGACCACCGCGCGCATCATGGCGCCGTGGGTGGTGCCTTCGCTGAGGCCCCAGAAGCCTGCGCGAATCTCCGCATCGCCGTGCGGCGTGCGTTCGCCTGTGAGGTAAGGCAGGAAGAGGGGGCCGGGATCGGCGGCCTCGGCCTCTGCCAGAAGGTCGGGGATCGGACGACCAAGAAGATCTGCGAGCCAGGCCATGGGGCGCGCCCCGTTGAGCATGGCCGCCATCTGGAACCACAGATCCGGCAATGTGTGGGCATAAGCATGGATGCGGCTGGCCGGATTGGGGCGATAGCTGTCCGTAGTTACGAAAAGCTGGCCAGATGTGCCGAGCGAGATAAAACCATCGCCCGCCGCAACGGCCCCGATGCCGACGGCACCGGCTGCGCCATCGCCCGCTCCGGCGGCGACGGGGATGCCCTCGGGCAGACCCAACGCCTCAGCCGCCACTGGCCGCAAGGCGCCTGCAATATCTGTGCCATGCAGGACCGGCGGAAGCCATTCCGACTTGGTCGCAGACGCCGCGCACGCCTTGTCTGACCAGATTCGGGCCTGTTGGTCGAACCAGCAGGTCCCGGCGGCATCGGACGGATCGGTCGCCAGATTGCCATGGAGGAACAGGCCCACATAGTCCTTGGGTAACATGATATGGGCGATCCGGACGTGGTCCTTGGGCGCGTGTTCGGCCAGCCACATTAGCTTTGGCGCAGTAAAGCCCGGCATCGGCGGAACCCCCGCAATCTGCCCGATCTCGGGCAGCGCGGCCTCCAACGCCTCGCATTCGTGCGCGGCCCGGCTGTCATTCCACAGGATAGCAGGACGGATCGGCGCGTGCGACGCATCCAACAAGACCGCGCCGTGCATCTGGCCGGACAGGCCGATGGCCGTGACCTGCGCGCGTAGGTTTTCATCCAACCGATGTGCGGCGCTTTGCGTGGCGGCAATCCAAGCGTCAGGCTCCTGCTCACTGGCACCGGGGAACGGCGTTTGCAGGCTGAGTGGTGCATCGACTGAGGTCACAACGCCACCGCTCGCATCTGAAAGACAGAGCTTCACGGCGGAGGTGCCAATATCGATCCCAAGGAGAAGGGTCACGTTCAAATCCTGTTCATGCGCCGGTCTATTGCGATCATCTGATAGGGCGAACGCCTGCATGAGACAATCTGCGGTGCAGGTTTCGCGCAATAACGCTGGCTCTTGACCTTCCAGTTAGTGGAAGGTGCATATATGCTGCTCATCCTGCCGAAACTGGAAGTTTGAAACAGCCATGGCCTATGCGCTCCAGATCTCGGGCATGAATTGCGCGTCCTGCGTCGGGCGCGTTGAGCGGGCTTTAGCGGACTTACCTTCGATCCGCGATGTTCAGGTGAACCTTGCCACCGAACGTGCGCAGTTTGAGGCTGATGATCCAGCCGCACTGCAAGCGGCGGCTGAGACACTGGAAAAGATGGGCTATTTCGCAAAAACCACAGAGGTGCGGCTGACGCTTCAGGGTTTGTCCTGCGCGGGCTGTGTGGGTCGGGCGGAGCGCGCCTTGGCTGCTGTGCCGGGCGTGGTGAGCGCGGCGGTTAATCTGGCCACGAACACGGCAAATGTAACGCTGTTGGACGGCGTGACGCCTCCGAAGGCGCTGGCCGAAGCCGTCACAAAAGCGGGATATCCGGGCGAATTTGTGGGGGACACGGCCGCCGCAAACCCAACCGACGAAAGGGCGGCAGAGGCTATGGTTGCCCGGCGGCGTATGATCCTGGCCGCTGTCCTGACATTGCCTGTCTTCGTGATGGAGATGGGCGGGCATCTGTTCCCCGAGCTGCACCATTTCATCGGGTCAACGATCGGACATCAGACCAATTGGCTGATCCAATGGGCCCTAACCAGCCTGGTCCTGATTGGGCCGGGCCGCGTGTTCTATACCAAGGGCCTGCCTGCGTTGGTGCGCGGAGCGCCTGACATGAACAGCCTTGTCGCGGTCGGCACGTTGGCGGCCTATGGCTTTTCGGTGGTGGCGACCTTCGCGCCGGGGCTTTTGCCAGACATCGCACGGGCCGTGTATTTCGAAGCGGCCGCCGTGATTGTGACCCTGATCCTTGTGGGCCGCTTCCTTGAAGCGCGCGCCAAGGGTCGGACGGGGGCGGCGATTTCCCGGCTGGTGGGCCTACAGGTGCAAACGGCGCGAGTGATGCGAGCCGGCGCAGCGGTCGATGTGGTGCTGGATGACATCCGGGTTGGGGATATCCTGATCGTGCGGCCGGGTGAACGGATCGCGGTGGATGGTGAGGTTGTGGAGGGCACCTCCCATGTCGATGAAAGCATGATCACGGGGGAGCCGATTCCAGTGGACAAAGGGGTTGGCGATGCGGTCACAGGCGGCACGGTAAATGGCGCGGGCGGCTTCACCTTCCGCGCCACGCGCGTGGGCGCCGACACGGCCCTGTCGCAGATCATCCGCATGGTGCAGGACGCGCAGGGTGCGAAGCTGCCCATTCAAACCTTGGTGGATCGGGTGACGTATTGGTTCGTTCCAGCCGTCATGATTCTGGCGGCTCTGACCGTGTTGGCATGGCTGCTGCTCGGGCCGGATCCGGCGCTGACATTTGCGTTGGTGGCGGGGGTCTCTGTCCTGATCATCGCGTGCCCTTGTGCGATGGGTCTGGCCACGCCCACGTCGATCATGGTGGGGACGGGGCGCGCGGCGGAGATGGGTGTGCTGTTCCGAAAGGGCGAGGCGTTGCAGCGCCTGGCAGATGTGGACGTGGTGGCGTTCGACAAAACGGGGACGCTGACTCAAGGCCGACCCGAGTTGACCGACATGGTTTTGGCAGACGGATTTGATCGGGCGCAGGTGCTGACGCTGGCGGCGTCGGTCGAGGTGCGTGCAGAACATCCGGTGGCGGAGGCTATTATACGTGCCGCGCGGGCGGAAGGTTTGGCAATTGATCGGACTCTGACGGGGTTTGAGGCGATTGCGGGCCAAGGCGTCCGCGCTGAGGTGGCGGGACAGAGGGTTGCGATTGGCGCAGGTCGCTTGATGCAGTCCGAAGGGGTCGTAATCGGCGCCTTTGGCACCGAGGAAGTGACGCTTGAGGCGCAGGGGAAGACGCTGCTCTACGTTGCAGTGGACGGAAAGCTTGCGGCGCTGTTTGGGGTGGCCGATACGATCAAACCGTCCGCTTTGAGTGCGGTCGAAGCCCTGCATGAACGCGGCCTGAAGGTCGCTATGATCACGGGGGATCGCCAAGCTACGGCGCGGGCGATTGCCGACGCGCTTGGCATTGATGATGTGGCGGCAGATGTGCTGCCTGACGGCAAGGTCGCAGCCATTGACCGTCTGGCAGGCGACGGGCGCAAGGTGGCCTTCGTGGGCGACGGCATCAACGATGCGCCCGCGTTGGCCCATGCGGATATCGGGTTGGCCATCGGGACCGGGACGGATGTGGCGGTGGAGGCCGCAGATGTGGTGTTAATGTCGGGCGATCTGACCGCCGTGATCAACGCCGTCGAGATCTCGCAAAAGACGATGCGCAACATCCGCCAGAACCTCGGTTGGGCCTTTGCCTACAATGCGGCACTTATTCCGGTTGCGGCAGGCGTTCTGTATCCGGCCTTCGGTCTGTTGCTGTCGCCCATGTTCGCCGCCGGGGCCATGGCCTTGTCGTCTGTGTCGGTCCTGAGCAACGCGCTGCGACTTCGGCGTGTGAGGCCTGCACTGGCGCCAGTTACCGTCCGCCCGGAAGCGGATGTGAGTGCTGCGCGCACAATGGCGGCAGAATGAGCGTGGAGGGGCAGGGCAGATGAATATCGGTGAAGTTGCAAAAGCCGCAGGCGTGCCGGCCAAGACGATCCGCTACTATGAGGATATCGGCCTGATCCGCCCGCAAAGGGGCGAAAACGGATACCGGTCCTTCCGCCAATCCGACCTGCACAAACTGGCCTTTCTGGGTCGCGCCCGGGCGCTGGGATTCTCAATCGCCGATTGCCGCGTTTTGTTGGAGCTTTACGAGGATGAGCGGCGCAGCAGTTCTGAGGTGAAGAACATCGCGCAAAAGCATCTTGATGAGATCGATCGTAAGATCGCGGACCTGTCCGATATGCGGGCCACATTAAGTGAGTTGGTTCGAAGCTGTGCAGGCGACAACCGACCAGACTGTCCGATCCTGTCATCCCTCGCGCAAGAGGCGGAATAGGTTTTGAAGTGAAGGTGGAGGCGAGTACCGGAATCGAACCGGTGTACACGGATTTGCAATCCGCTGCGTCACCACTCCGCCAACTCGCCGTCCGTGGTGGTGCGCCTCTAGTAGGAGAACGCAGAAATCGCGGCAAGCCCTAATCGCCGGAAGCTGGCGTTGGCAAGCCGCCTTTGATCTCGACCACGCGCTGAGGGTAGGGGATTTCGATGTCGTGCTCCTTGAGCGCATTCCAGATCAGGAATAGCACGTCGGACGTGTATTTGTTTGCCCCGTCGTCGATGCCGTTGACCCAGAATTCGACGGCGAAATCAATGCCGCTGTCGCCGAAGCCGCGCAACTCGCAATCGGGCGGGAATGGGGCGTCCAGCACTTCGGCATGGGTAGCGACCGCGGCCTCAACGATGGCAGGGACCTTGTTGATGTCCGTGTCGTAGCTGACCGAGAACGGGGCCTCGTATCGGTTGGCTGAGCCACTGTCGGAATAGTTCACGACGCGGGTGATGATGAAATCTTCGTTCGGCACCACGATCCAGCGGCCGTCATAAGTCTCCAAAATCACGGCGCGGGCTGTCATACGGATGATCGTGCCTTCCTCGCCGCCATCCAGAGCCACGAAGTCGCCTACTGTGGCCTGGCCTTCCAGCAGAAGGATCACGCCAGAGATGAAGTTTGACGCGATCTTCTGCAGGCCAAAACCCAAACCCACACCAATCGCACCAGTCAGCACCGCGAGGGAGGTGAGCGGAATGCCCATGATGTTCATAAAGATAAGAAAGGCGGCGCCGAAGATCGCGATTTCCGCCGCTTTCACGGCCAGTTGCCGCGTGGCGGGGCGCATCTCGGCCTGTTTCTCGATCAGGCTGGCGGATTGATCATTCGACCAGCGCCCAAGCCAGAAGATGACCCCGCCCACCACGACGAAACGAATAAGGTCGAGGAGGTCGAACGACAGATTGCCGAGCGGGATGACCACTGCCTCCAACCGGGCCATAACCGGGTCGAGCAGGCCGATGGCGTAAAGCGCGGCCATCGGTAAGAGGATGAACTTGCCGAGGAGTTTTAGGAACCCGTCCGTCAGGATATCGCGCACAAGCGCGCGCACGGCGAGGAACAGGAAAATGCCCTTGCCCAACGCGATCACGCTGCCTGCCGCAAAGATCGACCGTGTGGCCTGTTCGCCCAATGCGGTCAGGGCGAAGGCCAGCAGCGGCATGGTCAGGGGCAGGAACTGGCGGAGAAACAGCCGCGCCTTGTCGAACAGCCGCTCCGAACCTTCCTCGGGCGAGAGCCATTGCGTGAGTTTCGGGCGCAGGCGTTTGGTCAGGTAGCGCGCCAGCAGGAAGGCGACGATCAGCAGTGCAAACTGCGACCAGGCAGCGGGGCTGAGCAGCCAGGCCTTGGCAATGGTCAGCCCTTGCTGACCGAATTCGATGGCCTGTTGTGCAAAGGGGGGCATCCCCTCTGCCCATTCCGGCAGGGGCGGGGGCGGCGGAACCTCAACGGCTTCCATTGCAGGCTCGACCGCGTCGGCGGCACCTTCGGTTTCGGTCTCGTTTTCCATCGTGGGCCCCCATGGTCCGGTACCAACGTGAAGCTGGACCCTCTTAATCGGACGGTCAGTCGAAAAGGGCAAGCCGTGGAGACGCTCGGATCGGTGCCTTTCGTCGCATCTTGAGGGGCTTGGGGACAGGGCGGTTGCCAGCCACAAGCGCTTGTGCCACAAGAAATCCGAAAACTAGACGGAGTGGTTCAGTTTCATGGCGGACTTCACGCAGCGCAGGGTCACGATGGTCGACACGCAGGTGCGGCCCTCGGACGTCACCAAGTTTCCCATTCTTGAGGCAATGCTGAGCATTCCGCGTGAGGTTTACGTGCCGGATGCCAAGCGCGATTTGGCCTATGTGGACACGCCCATTGATCTGGGCGAGGGGCGGCAGCTTCTGGATGCGCGGGCGATTGCCAAGCTGTTGGAGGCACTGACGCCTGCTCCGGCGGATCTGGTGCTCGAAATCGGAGCCTCGACCGGTTACACCACCGCGCTTTTGGCACGCATGGCCGAAGCGGTTGTCGCGGTCGAGGAAGACGAAGACCTTGCCCGCGATGCCGAGGCGAACCTTTCGGACGAAGGGGTCGATAACGCTGCAGTTGTTGCTGGATCGTTGGCCGAGGGCAGCGCGAAGCACGGACCGTTCGACATGGTGATGATCTTTGGCGGGGTACAGATGGTGCCGAATGCGATCATCGACCAGCTGAAAGAGGGCGGCCACATCGCGGCGATCTTCATGGATGGGCCGTTGGGCGAGGCCCGTGTCGGCGTAAAATCCGGCGGCCGGATGAGCTGGCGCATGGCATTTAATGCAACGGCACCGCTCTTGCCCGGCTTCACAAAAGAACCAAGTTTCGCATTCTGAATGACTTTGCATCCGTCAAAGGGTGCATCGGACAAACAAGACAAAGACGACACAGGCAAGGCAACAGGCAAAACCAGATCTAGCGGGGGATCAGATGGCAGTTCAATGGATCGGGCGGACGAAGACCGCGTTATGGGCCTTGGGCCTGTCATTAGCAGCCGCGCTGCCTGTTCAGGCGGATGGATTGCGGCAGGTCATGGCGGATGCGTATCGCCATTCGAACCTTTTGGAGCAAAATCGCTATCTGTTGCGGGTTCAGGATGAGGGCGTGGCCCAGGCCGTCGCGCAACTTCGTCCGGTTTTGACATTCGTGGCCACGATGAACCGCGACGTCATCAACAACACTTCGAACGCCTCGGCATCTTTGGTGATGGAATACCTGCTGTACGACGGCGGCGCGCGCCAGTTTGCGATTGAAGCTGCGGAGGAGACGGTTCTGGCCACGCGCGAGCAGCTGATCTCCCTCGAACAGCAGGTGCTGCTGGATGCGGTGACGGCCTATATGAACGTGTGGCGCGACATGCAGATCGTGGGCGTGCGGGAACGCAATGTGCGCGTGATCACACAACAGCTGCGCGCAGCACAGGACCGGTTTGAGGTGGGCGAGGATACGCGCACTGACGTGGCGCAGGCCGAAGCGCAGCTGGCAACGGCCCGGTCGCAACTGGCGGCTGCGCAAGGCGCGCTTGATATCAGCCGCGAATTGTTCAATCTGGCTGTGGGCCGCTACCCGAATGGCCTGTCTGGCCCCGGAAGCTTGCCAAACGTACCGCGCACGGAGGCTGCCGCGCAGGCTCTGGCGCGGCAAGAACATCCCTCCGTCCGTGCGCTTCAGCATGAGGTGACGGCGGCTGAGTTGGGCATCGAACAGGCCCGCGCCGGGGTGCGTCCTCAGCTAAGCCTTGAGGGACGGTTAAGCGAAAATTTCACCGACCCGGTTCAAATCCCCGGTGCCGATAACTGGAATTCGTCCGGCACCATCGGCCTGACCTTGACCCAACCTATCTATCGCGGCGGTCAGCTTCTGTCGCTGGAACGCCAGTCGCGTGCGCAGGCCGCAGCCGTGCGGTCGAGCTTGAACCAACAGGTACGGCTGAACCTGCAGGCGGTGGGCAATGCCTGGGCCGGTATGGAAATCGCCAACGCGCAGATTCAGGCGGCAGATCAACGAATTGAAGCGGCAGAGCTCGCCTTCCGGGGTGTGCAGGAAGAAGCCTCGCTTGGTGCGCGGACGACGTTGGATGTGCTTGATGCTGAACAGGATGTGCTGGATGCCCGCATCAGCCGCATTCAGGCGCAAACGGACCTTTATCTGTCCTGCTATCAACTGCTGGCCGCTGCCGGTTTGATGACGGTTGAGAATCTGCATCTGAACGTTCCCGAATATGATCCTGCGGCCTATGCCGATCTGTTTTCAAACGCGCCATCGCGGGTCAACAGCCCGCAGGGCGAGCAATTGGACTCGATGCTGGAGCGGATTGGTCGCGACTGACCGCAGCATTGGCCACGGGCGTCCGGGCCAGACACAACATCTGCATTTTAAGCAATTCCCGTGCAGCCAATGTGCGGGAATTGTTGTGTGAAAAGCCCATTCTGGGTATCTTGCGCGCGAGTTGAGGTTCAGAACGGCCCGCAAAAGGGCTGCAATTGGCGTACCAATCGGCCTTGAAACCGGGGTGCGCCAGAGGAGAGCAGAGATGTCCGATCCCGCGAAGACGCCGGAAGAAATCGAGGATGTATTGGCATCCATTCGCAGGCTTGTGTCCGATCACACGCCCGGCCCTGACGGATCTATGCAGCCCGCGGAAGAGGATGAGGTCGCGCCTGCCGCAGCTGCACCCGTTTCCGACGATCGCCTTGTTCTCACACCCTCTTTCCGCGTCACCGAACCGGATGATCCGTGGCTGACGGTGGCCGAAGCAGAGGCTGAGCCCGAAGATGAGGCCGCAACCGAAAGCTCGATCCTCGACGTGCTTGCTCAAGATGACGCCGCGGCGCCTGAACAGGCAACGGATGCGGATGACAGCGAATGGCAACCCGACGACCGCCTTGCGCAATACGACAGTGTTGGCCCTGACGAGGATGGGGGCAGCCCCGATCTGCACTTTGAGGCGGACGCGGTAGAAGGCAGCGTTGAAGTAGATGCGATGCTGGATGAAGACGGCACTTCTGATGCCGATGATGTTGCAGACCTGATCCGTTTGGATGGCTCCACGCCCGAGATTGCGGATTTTGAGTCTGAGACCGGCGATGACAATTGGCCGAGCGATGGGGCAGAAGCTGCCTTGCTGACCCTTGTGGCCCGCCGTGACAATGCCGCGCCCGAGGCAGAAGCCGACGTGCCGCATGACGGGGTATCAAAGGTGGAAGAGGAAGTGGAGGCCTCGTTGGAGGAGGGTGAAACCGCTGAAATGGTTGAGCCGAACTCCGAAACGACCGAGCAACCCGTCCGGAGCGACGCTGAAGTTGCGGAGCCCGAGGTTGTCGACGTCGTGGAGGCCGACGAGGCCGAGACATTGGCAGATGAAGCCGCGCCTGTCGATGAAGAGGCAGCGAGCACGCCGATCTTCTCCCGGCAGCGTCCTTTCGACGAAGTGGTTGAGCCTGAACTAGAGCCGGAGCCGGAACCGGTTGAGGCGGTTGAGGCCGAAGATCTTGGCGAAGAGCCGTCGCCCTTCACCTTCCCGGATGCCGATGAAGGCATTCTCGATGAAGAAACCCTGCGTGAGATCATCGTGGAAGTGGTGCGCGAGGAATTGCAGGGCGTTCTTGGCCAACGCATCACGCGCAATGTCCGCAAGATGGTAAGGCGTGAAATCCGGTTGGCTTTGGCGGCCGAAGACCTCGACTAAGCCTTTATTCCAGCGTTACAGCTTAGGCATGTTATCGCAAACGCGCGCACAAGGCGCGGTTGCGTGTTTGCCTGCGTGCGGGCTACACCGGGGTAACGGCGACAGAACCGTGGCCGAGGTGCGGGACAGATGACAAAAACACCCGAGACAGAAAGCCGAAAGCTGCTTTCCCGTCTGCAGGCTGTCATGGCCGAGGCCGATGCGGGACAGGAGCGTCTGGACCGGATCACACATCTGATCGCGGACTCGATGGGCACCGAGGTGTGCTCGATCTACCTGCTCCGCGACGCCGAAACGCTTGAGCTTTGCGCAACCGAGGGTCTGGCCGCCGAGGCCGTTCACGTCACGCGCATGCGTCTGGGCGAGGGCCTTGTGGGCCGTGTCGCGCGGAAAGCGCGCCCGATCAACACCCCCAACGCGCCCGATGAACGCGGCTTCCGCTACATGCCCGAGACGGGTGAAGAACGGTTTTCCTCTTTCCTCGGCGTGCCCATCCAGCGGCTGGGGGAGCGCCTTGGCGTGCTTGTCGTGCAGTCCCGCGATGCGCGTATCTTCTCGGAAGACGAGGTCTACGCCTTGGAAGTTGTTGCCATGGTGCTGGCCGAGATGACCGAATTGGGCGCATTTGTCGGAGAAGGGGCGGCGCTATCGGCGCGCCACACCAGTCAGGTCATGTTCAAAGGCTCCTGCGCACAAGAGGGTGCAGCCATGGGCCATGTTTGGCTGCATGAGCCGCGTGTTGTGGTGTCGAAACCTGTGGCCGACGACCCGGACGCAGAACGGACCCGGCTGGTAGAGGCCGTTGATCAATTACGCACAGACATTGACCAAATGCTGACCCGCGCGCCGACCGGAGACGCCGAGCAGCGCGAGGTCATGGAATCCTACCGCATGTTCGCGCGCTCGCGCGGTTGGTTGCGGCGGATGGAAGAAGACATCGCCCTGGGCCTGAGCGCCGAGGCGGCGGTCGAAAAGGAACAATCCAGCGCCCGCGCCCGGATGGAGACTGTCCCGGACGCATATCTACGGGACCGATTGCACGACCTGGATGATCTGTCGAACCGCCTGCTGCGGCTGCTGACGGGGCAGGGCAAGGATACGGGCGCCGAATTGCCGGCTGACCCGGTGCTTGTGGCCCGCAATATCGGCCCTGCGGAACTGCTGGATTACGGGCGCAGTTTGAAAGGCGTGGTGTTGGAGGAGGGCTCCGTCGGGTCGCACGCCGCGATCGTTGCGCGGGCTCTGGCCATCCCTCTGGTGATCCACGCCAAACGCATCTCGACTGAGGCACTGAACGGTGATCCGGTGCTGGTGGACGGGGATCAGGGCATTGTGCATTTGCGGCCCGAGGATACGGTCGCCAGCGCCTTCCGCGATAAGCTGGCCATGCAGGCCGAGGCGCAGGAGCGTTATGCCTCCATCCGCGACAAGCCTGCCGAAAGCAAATGCGGCACTGTGGTCAGCCTGCAGATGAATGCGGGCCTTATGGCTGATCTACCCTCCCTGCCCACATCGGGTGCGGAAGGGGTGGGCCTGTTTCGAACCGAGCTGCAATTCCTGACCCGCGCCCGCGTGCCGCGCCGGGGGGAGTTGGCCAATCTTTACGCACGGGTCATGGATGCGGCGGGCGGCAAACGGGTGGTGTTCCGCACGCTCGATATCGGGTCGGACAAGGTTTTGCCCTACATGAAGCCGCAGGATGAGCCGAACCCTGCTTTGGGTTGGCGGGCGATCCGTGTGGGCCTCGACAAGCCCGGCGTCATGCGGATGCAGTTGCAAGCGCTGATCCGTGCGGCGAATGGGCGGCCTTTGTCGGTGATGTTCCCGTTCATCGCGCAGTTCGATGAGTTTACGCAGGCGCGCGATCATCTGATGCGAGAGATCGACCGGGAAGGGAAACTGGGACATACCTTGCCCGAAAGCCTTGAGGTGGGCGCGATGCTGGAGACGCCGAGCCTTGCTTTTGCGCCGCGCCAGTTCTTCGAGATGGCAGATTTCATCTCCATCGGTGGCAATGACCTCAAGCAGTTTTTCTTCGCCGCCGATCGAGAGAATGAGCGGGTGCGGCGGCGCTATGATACGCTAAACGTGAGTTTCCTAACCTTCCTCGAACAGGTCGTGCATCGCTGCGGGGATACCGATACGCCGCTGAGTTTCTGCGGCGAGGATGCGGGTCGGCCTGTGGATGCCGTCTGCTTCGCGGCGATGGGGTTGAGGTCGCTGTCGATGCGCCCGGCCTCTATTGGGCCGGTGAAATCCCTGTTGCGGCGGGTGGACTTGCAGGAGGCGCGTGCAGTGATCACCGAGGCGCGCGCGTCCGGCGCGCAATCGGTGCGGGGCGCGGTGATGGATTGGCTGAAAAGCCAGGGATGAGCCCCAAAAGGCCATGGTTGCAAGGTTGCAACCATACACTAAGCCAATAAAAAGAAACGAAAAAGCGTTTTTCGTTTACCCTTTCTTAACCCCTTAACTGCCCCTGCGAAGCGTCGCCGTCAGCACGCCCATCGCGATGAGCGTGCCGCCACCCGCGCGTGTCAGCCAGGCGATCACGCCGGGGCGCGACAGGCGATTGCGGAGCGAGCCGGCCAAGAGCGCATAGGCCAGCGCGTTGAGTGTTGCGATGGCGACGAAGGTTCCGATCAGAATGGCGAATTGCGGCAGCAGCGCCGCCTCGGGTGCGATGAACTGCGGCACGAAGGCGATGAAGAAGGCGATGCTCTTGGGGTTCAGCGCAGTCACGGCGGCGGCATGGCCGAAGGTGCGGCGGGCGGAGATCGCCTCGGCCTCCGGCAACGCGAAGGCGGCTGAGCGTGCGCCGAGGATCATCTTAACGCCGAGATAAACCAGATAGACCGCGCCGATCCATTTGAGCGCCGTGAACAGCGTGGCCGAGGCCAGAACCAGCGCGCCGAGGCCCGCGAGGGACGCGGTCATCGCAACGAGGTCACCCACCGCCACCCCGGCGGCGGTCGATACGGCCACGCGGCGGCCTTGGCTTATGGCATAGCTGAGCACCAGCAAGACCGTGGGGCCGGGGATCAGAACCAGAAGTGTGGAGGCGGCGACAAAGGCGAGCCAGGTTTCAAATGCCATCAGGGGATTCCTTTCGCTCTAGGCAGTCAGCCCCAAAGCGGCGGCTTTGTCACCATCAACCAGTAGATGATTGTGAGAGCAAGGAATGCGGGCCAGCCGAGGGCAAACCAGATGCGGTAGAGGCGGCGGGCTTCGAGTGGCGTCGGGCCTGTGACGTCGGCGGTCAGGTCACGGATTCGGATTTGCAAATGGACAACCGGCGCCCAACAAAGAAACGCGAGGACGTAAAGCGCGTAGGTGAGGATCAACCACGGCTCGGTCCAACCGTAACCGGCCATCCAGACCAGCGCGAGCCCGGTCGCGGGCTGAACAAGCCCCGCTGGTGTGGTGAAGAGCCAATCGGCCAGCACCACGCCGCGCGCGACCCCGTGGATATGGGCCGCGTCGCTGCGATGCATCGCGAAGACCATCTGGAAGGCGGTTCCGATGCCTGTGCCGAAGAGGACCGTGCTGGACAGGATGTGGAGCCATTTGAGGGTGAGGTACGGGTCCATCAGCGCTCATCCTCCAGCATCATCCAGAGCGCGATCAGCATTAGGATAGGGATGTTCTTGAGCAATCCGCCGAGCGGAAGGAGCCAGAGTGCGGGCGCGATGAGGGTGAAGGCGAGGGTGTAGGAGCCCACGAGGCCCAGTTGCAGCCAGCCGGTCAGGCGCGGGCGCCAGTTGCGGATCAGCGCGGCGGCCAGCGCGAGGTCGGCGAGGCCGCCGAGCCGTGCCATGGCGATCCAGAGCGCGTCTGGCAGGCCGGTATGGGCGGCGATGGGCAGGAACGTGGCAGACGGCAGGAAGAGGCCAAGGAGGCCCGAGGCGAGCCAGAGGAAGGCCAGCGACAGTCGCAGCGCGGGGCGCATGAGGAACAGCCGCGCGTGCCAGAGGTCTTGGGTGCCGGCGGGGCGCGCGGCGAGGAATTGGTCGACGCCGCGCGGTTTGGTTTCGAGTTGCGCGGTCAGCGGGGCTTCATCGGTTTCGATCCCGTGTGTGATCTGGGCCACTGCGGTGCGCGAGATCGGGGCCATGGCGAGCGCGTCGCCCACACCGCCAAGCGCCATGGCAGCGCGATCCGGGATCGGCAGGGGCCGGGCCGGAGGCAGGCCGAACCAGCCGCGCAGATCGGCGGTGAGTTGGGCTTGCGTGATGCGGGTTGGACCGCCGATGTCCCAAGGCTGGCCGGGTTTGGGATTGTCGAGGCAGTCGGCGACGACGCGGGCGAGGTCTTCGGCGTGGATCGGGTTGAATACCTGTTGGCCGTCGCCCACGGTGGGGGATACAAGCGGCAGGGCGGCGAGGCCCCGGATCAGGGATGTCCCGCCGTAGGAGGTGTCGGCCATCACAAGGCCGGGGCGCAGGATGGTAAGGCCCGCGTCCTGGGCCACGGCCTCGCCTTTGCGGCGCCAGCGGGCGAAGGGGGTGTCGGCCTCAATCCCCACGGCGGAGATCAGGACGCCGCCACTTGCGCGGGCATAGGCGGCGGCGGGGGCTTTGACGTGGACGGCTTCGAACAATGTGTCGGAGGCGGTCAGGAGGCCTGCGGCGTTGACGATGTGGCGGTCCTGGGCTGCGTCCCAAAAGGCGGGGCTATGGGTTGCGGGGTTTGCCAGGTCGGCCTTGAGGGTGTCGAACCCCATGCGAGCGAGCCGCGTAGTGCGGCGGGCTGAGGCCAGGACGTCCCAGCCTTCAGCGCGCAAATGGAAGGCGATGTGGCGGCCGATGAAGCCGTCCGCCCCGAGGATCAGGACTCGTTTCAGAGCACCCGCCCCGCAATAGCGTCGAGCCGCGCGATGACATCCGGGTCGCGGGCATCGGGTGCGGTCATGATGGCGTGTTCCAGAGCGCGGTCACATTCGTCGGGGCAGGGCGGTTTGCTGGCCGACAGCGCTTTGGCCACGCCGGCCACCATGGCGCGGGCAGCGGCGGCGTTTCCGTGGAGCGTGTCGATGATCTGCGTGATGTCGACGGCGCCGTGGTCAGGGTGCCAGCTGTCGTAATCGGTGATCATGGCGACGGAGGCGTAGCAAAGCTCGGCCTCGCGGGCGAGTTTGGCCTCCGGCATGTTGGTCATGCCGATCACGTCGCAGCCCCATTGGCGGTAGAGGTGGGATTCGGCCATGGAGGAAAATTGCGGGCCTTCCATGGCGAGGTATGTGCCGCCGTCATGGGTGGTGACGCCCGCGGCTTTGGCGGCGTCGCGGGCGGTGGCGGAAAGGTGAGAGCAGGTGGGGTGGGCGACGGAGACATGGGCGACGCATCCGGTACCGAAGAAGGATTTTTCACGGGCGAAAGTGCGGTCGATGAACTGGTCGACGATGACGAAATCGCCGGGGGCCATTTCTTCGCGGAAGGACCCGCAGGCGGAGACGGAGAGCACATCCGTCACGCCAAGGCGTTTGAGCGCGTCGATATTGGCGCGGTAGGGCACGGTTGTGGGCGAGTGGACATGGCCGCGTCCGTGTCGGGGCAGGAAGGCCATGGGCAGGCCGTGGAGCTGGCCCGTCAGGATCGCGTCGGAGGGGAGGCCGAAGGGGCTTTCCACCTCGACCCATTCGGGGTTTTCCAGCCCGTCGATCTGGTAAAGGCCCGAGCCGCCGATGATGCCGAGATGTCTGTCCATATGGGCCCCCGTTCGTTCTAGGCGACGTTAGGGGGCGTGCGGGCATGGATCAATGCCGTGCGGGCCTAGTCGGTGCGCAGGGAGATAGTGGGGCCATAGCCGCCATCGCTGAATTGGATGCGGATTGTCATGTCTGCGGCTACGAAAACGGTCGTGTCCGGGTTGAGGCCGCGGCGCACGCCTGAGCGTCGCTCGAACCCCAATGGTGCGAGGGCATTGGAAACGGTGCTCAGCAAGCTGCTGGAATCACGAAGAAAAGTGGTTGGGCCGCTCAGCGAACAGGATGTGCGGACGGAGGAAAATCTAAAGCGGTCGCGCAGGCGGCGGTCGGGTGTTTCAAACGCAACGTTGTTGCGGTTCAGCGATCCTGCGGGAACAAGGCCTGCCGCGGCCAGGGCGGCTGCGTCGATTTCCTCGCCACGGAAATACCGTACGCAGACGGGCGCAATTGCGCGGATGTAGGACAGAGTTACCGCTGACCCTTCCGCGGTTCGGACGTCACGCCGTTCAGAGGACGACAGGCCATCGTCGGATGCTGTTGGTGCGCAGGCTGCAAGTACGCCACATGCAAGCACGGCTGCCTTGAGAGAGAAGTGTGTCATAGAGCGCCTCGCAAAATTGCCTCGTCCAGCATGAGTGCAAGAGTGTGTGCCAGCGGACAACCGGACCGGCACGGAAGGCGTCAACAGGTGGCTCTTATAACCTATCGATTGGCAGGTCTGACCGCCTGCTGTGCTTCTGCCGCAACGTGCCATGGCGGGTATGCGCAGGAATACCGTGACTTTCCGGACCCAAGCGCATAGGCAGCGCCTCAAACAGCCGGTGGCCGTGCCACGCCACCCGCAACAGCGCGAACAATCCTTCGAGGTTTCCCATGAGCCGCATTCTTGCGGCGGTCACGTCTGGCCGCTTCTCCCCTGATTTGTCGAATATGGGCGGGGGCATGACGCCGGGCCGCATCCGGATCGAGATCCTTGCGGGCCTCACGGTTGCGCTGGCTCTGGTGCCAGAAGCCGTCGCGTTCGCCTTTGTTGCGGGTGTCCACCCGCTCGTGGGCCTTTACGCAGCCTTCCTCGTTGGCCTCATCACAGCTGTGATCGGCGGACGGCCGGGCATGATCTCGGGCGCGACGGGAGCGTTGGCGGTTGTCATGGTCAGCCTCGTGGCGGTGCACGGCGTGGAATATCTGTTTGCCACGGTGATCTTGATGGGCCTGATCCAGATCTTCGTGGGCATCATGCGCTGGGGTAAGTTTATCCGACTTGTGCCGCATCCAGTGATGCTTGGCTTTGTCAACGGCCTCGCCATCGTGATTTTTCTGGCACAACTCACGCAATTCCAGGTCCCGGGCACGGCGGAAGTCTCGGGCCATGGCATGGCGGGCGGCGAATGGCTCAGCGGTGGACCTTTGGCGTGGATGCTGGGCCTTGTAGCGCTGACCATGGCGATCATCTGGCTGCTGCCGAAAGTAACGAGCATCGTTCCGGCCCCGCTGGCGGGAATAGGCATCACGGCTGCGATCGTGCTGATCTTCAACATCGACGTGCCGCGCGTGGGTGATATGGCGGAAATCGCGGGTGGTTTCCCGCAATTCCACATCCCCTTCAGCGCCGCGATGGACAAGGGGCCGGGCATCTATGGCGATTTGCTGGCACCGTTCACGTTGCAGACCCTTTGGATCATCCTGCCTTACGCCCTGATCCTCGCGGCCATCGGTCTGATCGAGAGCCTTCTAACCCTGAACCTTGTCGGTGAGATCACCGGCGAGAAGGGCGGCGCGTCGCAAGAATGCGTGGCCCAAGGTGTGGCCAACACCGTCACCGGCTTTTTCGGCGGCATGGGCGGCTGCGCGATGATCGGCCAGTCGATGATCAACGTGAAATCCGGCGCACGCACCCGCATTGCAGGCATCGCAGCCGCGCTTTTCCTTCTGTCGTTCATCCTGTTCGCGGCCCCGCTGATTGAGCAGATCCCGCTGGCCGCTCTGGTCGGTGTCATGTTCATGGTGGTGATCGGCACCTTTGCCTGGAACAGCCTGAAAATCCTGTTCAAGGTGCCGCGCACGGACGCTATCGTCATCATTCTCGTGACGGTTGTGACGGTCGCCACGGACCTCGCCACGGCTGTTGTGGTGGGCGTCATCGTCTCCGCACTGGCTTACAGCTGGCAGAACGCCAAACGCATCCATGCCATCACGCGGGAAAGCGCGACCGAGAAGGGCGCGAAAGTCTATGAAATCCAAGGCCCGTTGTTCTTCGGTTCGTCTGACGGCTTCATGGAACTCTTCGAGGTGGAAAACGACCCCGACACCGTGATCGTGGACTTCAACAACAGCCGTGTTGCGGACCAATCGGCCTTGCAGGCGATCGAAGCGATTGCCCTGAAATACGAGGCTGCAGGCAAGCGGATCATGCTGCGCCATCTCACGCGGGATTGCCATAAGCTGCTGTCGAAGGCCGGGCACCTTGTGGTCGATAGCGACGATGATCCGGACTATGAGATCGCCACTGATTACTCGGTGCGCACAGGGATTTTGGGCGGGCACTGATCCCGCCTCACGTCGCAGCGGACGCGGGTGCTAGTCACCAAGCGCCAGAAGCTCCGCTGGGGTGCCCTCGGAGATCGTTTTCCAATGGGTGGCGATGCGAGCGGCTGGCCAATTCCACCAGGCCAGATCAACCAGGGCCGTGGTCTCATCCGGGGTGAAGCGGGGTCGGATTGTCGCCCGGTTGCCAGTAACAAGCGAATAGGGTGGCACGGTCCCGCCAACAACGGCCCCGGCCCCGATGATGGTGCCCGGCCCAATCTGCGCACCCGGCAGGATCATGGCGCGAGTTCCGATCCAGACATCGGCCCCGATCCGCGTATCGCGCGTGTCGGGTTGATAACCGACACGAGCCTCAGCATCGAAAATCGGAAACGGAAAACTCGAAACACCTTTGGTTTCGTGGTTTGCGCCCGCCGTGATGATACGCGCGCCATCGGCGATCTGACAAAACGGGCCGATTTCGACGAGGCCTGCGCTGAACGGGAAATGGTAGGGTAGAAGCGCGGTCAGGATATCTGTGGGCTGATCGAGCGCGCTGAACGTACTCGCATAGGTGTAGGGGCCGATACGCAGATTGTCCGGCAGGTCCAGCGCACCCAGTTGCACGGTGCCGGTCAGCGGGGTGCCGTCGTCCAGCCGTACGGGGTGCACATCCTGTGGGTCCGGAAGCGGGGTCATTCGCCCGGACGCGCCAGCGAGAACTTTTCGCGAATTACAGAGTAATCCTTGTAACCTAGGCGCGTGAGCGGGTTGTAGGTAGTCACATCGAATATGCCGTCCACCAGGCAATCGTCGCGCAAATGGACCCCCACAACTTCGCCGAAGACCGCGAAGTTGGCCTCCCCTTCCAGTTTCAGGATTTGTGTCACGCGGCATTCCAGGCTGGCTGGCGCATTGGCCACGCGGGAACAGGCGATCTCTGCGCAATCGGCGCGTTCGATCCCGGCATCCGTGAATTCGTCCGTCTCCTTCGGCCACATGCCGGAGGTCTGGTTCATCACGTCGCGCGCGGCATATTCCACGATATTCACGCAGAACACGCCCGTGTCCCGGATATTGGCGACGCTGTCCTTTGTATCGCCGCGATCCTCCTTGGCGGAGGTTGAGGCGAACATCACCTGTGGCGGCACGTAAGCGACTGCGTTGAAGAACGAATAGGGCGCAAGGTTTTCCGAGCCGTCTGATCCGCGCGTTGAAATCCAGCCAATCGGGCGGGGAGAGACAACGGCATTGAACGGATTATGCGGCAGGCCGTGACCATCGGCAGGGCGGTAGTACATGCGTGTATTCCTCTTGGTTTGGCAAAGACCTAGCCCCGTGCTACGCCGCTGACCAGAGGCGGCGATGGGCAGATGTATCGGATTATTCAGGAAAGTGCCGATGATAGCGCTGAGGTAGAGGCGCTTTACGACACCTGCTTTGCGCCGGGGCGTGAGGCTTTGTCGTCTTACCGTCTGCGTGACGGCGTGCCGCCGGTCGCCAACCTTTGCCGTGTCGCGCGTGATGATCTGGATATCGTGGCCGGTGCGATCCGATTCTGGCCCGTGCGCGTGGGCCGGTTTGAGGCGCTTTTACTAGGGCCCATCGCGGTCCACCCCACGCGGCAAGGCGAAGGCTTGGGTGCGTTGTTGATCCGCGAAGGGCTCGCGGCGGCTGCGACCGATCATTGGCGGCGCACGATGCTGGTGGGGGATGCGCCGTTTTACGCACGGTTCGGATTTGCCAAGTTGGATGGGGTGATGATGCCGCTGCCGACCAACCCCGACCGTGTTCTGGGCCGCGGTGATTGGGACCGTATCACGGGTCAGGTCACACGGTGGGGCGGCTAGACTTTTGCGCGCGCGCAACAGGTTGCACGCTTTGTGAACCGCCCGCTTGATCCAAGGCGCGGCCCGCGCCATCACAGGCGTCATGTGGCGTGTTGTGACCCTCATTCTGCTGACCGTTGTGATTGGTCCACGCCCCGTGCACGCGCAGGAATTCATCGCCGTTCCTGACATCATCTCAGATGATGCGTTCTACCGGCTTGTGGCCTGTGGCGCCGCGCCGGGCGGGGACTGCGCGAAGCCGTTCATCTACTGGCCGGAAGATCGCCGCTTGGCGCTGCGCGTGGGGATTGCTGCGACGGGCGAGAGCTTTGCCGATTACCGGTATGATTTGGTCGATGCAGCGATTGATGCAGCGATTGACGAGATCAACGGCGCAGGTGCGCATCTGTTTCTGGAGCGGGTTTACGAGGGCGATATGGACATCCCGATCTTCCTCGTTGATGCCCCGCAAGGCGGCGTGATTGAAGGCACCGGGCTCAGCGAGTTGGACGGTTCCTCTATTGCCATCGGGCGCGTCGCCATCCGTTCCCGCGGCGAAGACATCGTTGCCGCCTCCATCGCGATCAGTCACGATATTCGGCGGCGTGAGATTGCCTCCGTCATTCTTGAGGAACTCGTGCAATCGCTTGGCCTTGTCACCGACATCGCCTCACCCGCCTATGAACGCTCCATTTTTGCTGAGAACGGCAATTCCATGACCCGCTTGCAGGGTCAGGATGCAGCGGCCCTCAGACGCCATTACCCGCGCCCGGGCGTTCCGGTGCGGGGGTCCGAATGAAAGGCTGAGAACATGATCGCTGACAAGCAGGTGCGGGATTACATCCGCACGATCCCCGATTTTCCCCATGAGGGCATTCTGTTCCGCGATGTGACGACGCTGTTCCAGGACCCGCGCGGGTTCCGGTTGGCGGTGGATCAGCTTTTGTCCCCCTTCGTGGGCCAGCATATCGACGCGGTCGCTGGGCTAGAGGCACGCGGGTTCATTCTGGGTGGTGCCGTGGCGCATCAGCTTTCCAAGGGCTTCGTGCCGGTCCGCAAGAAGGGTAAGCTGCCCGCCGCCACGATCGAACAGGCCTACCAGCTGGAATATGGCGAGGCGGTGGTCGAGATCCACGATGATGCCGTCTCGGCAGGGGACAAGGTCCTGATCGTGGACGACCTTCTGGCCACTGGCGGCACGGCGGAGGCCGGGATCAAACTGATCGAGCGACTGGGGGCCGAGGTTTTGGGATGCGCCTTCGTGGTCGATCTGCCCGATCTGGGCGGTCGCAAACGGTTGGAGCAGATGGGCGTGCCCGTTCACGCGATCTGCGCCTATGAGGGGCTGTAGCCGTAGCCGTGCACTTTTTTGGTAAGGTGACTGCGGCGTTAACCCTGCATTAACCAAGGGCTTTTATCCCTTTCGACATCCACAGTGTTGTTTGTGGACTTCTCTGCTTGTCGTACCCAGACGCTGCACGTTCCGACCCCAATCCGGGACGTGCAGCACTTGCAGGGCTTCCCACCGGATTGTCATTTCC
Source organism: Gymnodinialimonas sp. 202GB13-11 (assembly GCF_040932485.1). Classification (NCBI taxonomy): domain Bacteria; kingdom Pseudomonadati; phylum Pseudomonadota; class Alphaproteobacteria; order Rhodobacterales; family Paracoccaceae; genus Gymnodinialimonas; species Gymnodinialimonas hymeniacidonis. Next base: position 597,284 of record NZ_JBFRBH010000001.1, read on the forward strand.
GCCGCGCCCGGATACGCCTTTGTCCGAAGCGGGCGTGATGGAATTGGTAGACATATCGGACTTAAAATCCGTGGGCCTTTGTGCCGTGTGGGTTCGAGTCCCACCGCCCGCACCATTTCTCAAGATATTCCCTCAGTGCGCTATCAAAGCCTTGGAGAGTATGGACTTTTTGGGAGTTCAAGTTTCTGCAATTCGACCATAGGCGTTCACCGCGATCCGGCGCGAAAAGCATCGGAGGTTAGGAAAGCTCGGGAAGAATCGAAGCGCCGCTGTAATCCGCTTGATGCCGATACCGCTTTTTTCAGAATTTCAGACGTCGAAAAATCATCCAGGGAAGATGACGCAAGACCGGGGCGATCACAGCCCAATAACCTGGCAGAAAACGCGTTCCAAAGTCCTGAGATGCGTGGTCGAGTATGCGTGCTGCCGCATGCTCCGGTTCGATTGCCGGCAAGATAGACTTGTGTCCGTGCAGTTGTTGCGTGCGAATATATCCCATCTGGTAGAATTGAACCGCGACTGGCTGAGCGCTCAAATCATGCCTCAGGCTTTCGAAGTAACTGCTGAGGGCTCGTTTCGCGGCTGCGTATGCCACATTTCGGCTGCGTCCGCGGATTGTCGCAATCGACCCAAAGCCGACGATGCGAGCATCCCGGCCATCGGACAACAAAGGAAGGACTGTTTGGATAGTTGCTACAACGCATTTGTAGTTCACTGACCAGATCACTTCGGTTGTATCTGTGTCTGTGAGGATTTCATCATCGGACTTGGACAATCCAATAGGCAGGTACAACTCCGTCGGGGGGGCACCTGAGTGCAAAGCGTCGCGCAGAGCGTTCTGCATGGCTTCGATGTTCGTTGCGTCGGCGCTGACGGTTCGCACCGACACCCCGTAGTTAAGTTGCAGATGCGCGCCGAGCGAGTTCAAATCCCTGAGGTCACTCGCAAACAAGATCAGGTCGCTTCCCCTTTTGGCAAGCGCTTCGCTTAGGGCACGACCCAAGCCTGCAGATGCTCCAATAACAATCGCGGTCACAGAGCAAGTCTTTCTGAAAGCTCAGATCGAAAGACGCGATCCGGGTCAAAGTCTTTCAGACGTTGTCGGAAAACCCCGATGTCCGGACAACTGTCTTCAACAACTTTTGCCGAAAGGCGTCCGTCTTTGATCAGATTGGGGCGTCCTCCTATCGTGAGCATAAGTCGGTCAAGATCCGCGAGCGCCCTGCTGGAATTGGGGCTGCGCGGCAGATTGATGGCCAAGCTGATCCCCTTGCCCGAGTAGCGAAGCAGTGAAACATCGTCATCGAAAACCTTTGCGGACGCCAATGCGATCGCTAAACGATTATTGCGCACCGCCCCTTCAAGATGGGCAATTACGGCGTCCAGATTTTCCTTCGGGAAGAGCCACTGGGCTTCGTGAAAACCACGCATTCCGAAAAGTGCGAAGTACCGTTCCGAGCCGTGGATTGGGAAAACCGCATCATAATGGGGGATAAGGGGGCTGTCGTCGGCGCGACGCGTCTTTGCCCGATAGATCTTGGCAAGAAGTGCGGTCGTTCGATACCCCACCAACCCTCGTACTGGCCACCGCGACACTATGCTGGATCGATTTTCGCGCCCAATCGGCTTGCCATCACCCCCCTTGTCGTTCGGCACAATGCGCCCCCAGTGCACAATCCCGGCGCCAAAGCCGTCCCCCGGGCGGGACATGTCGTGCCAGCTGTAAGCGAAATCACTCGTCTTTTGAACATGTTCAAGTTGTTCAATGGTTTGGAAAAAGGTCTCACACTCTTTGCTCGACCGTTCGACCATATCAGCATTAAGAGGCTCTGTACGAAGCCGTACGGTCATGATGTGACCGGTCAATCCAAAACCACCACAGGTCAGCTCAAACAAATCCGGCAGTTTGTCGCGCGCCAAGTCGAGCAGGCCGTGTGATGGGTGGAACAAGGAAAGCCCAACAACCTGCCGCACGAATGTGCCATCTCGCACGTGGTTCTTACCATGCACATCCGCAGCAACACAGCCGCCGACCGTTATCGCCCCATAGCCCGGATGGCAGGGTAAATGCCGACCGCGCGGCGCCAAGAAACGGTACAATGTGCCAAGATCGATCCCGGCTTCGACCTCGACCTCTCCGGTTTCACTGTCGAAATCCAAAACCCGATTGAAGGCGCCATGCGAGATCGTGTTGCCGCCACTTAGGAATGATGCAGCGCAATAGGACAGACCGGCACCACGGGCGATCCGTGGTGTGGCAGCTTTGGTGTCGTCAAAGAACCGAATGCGGTCCGGTGCATACAGGTGAACGTCCGCGCTTTCGCCCCCATCGAAGCTTTTCAGCGTTTCTCGGGCGGCTCGAAAAGAACCGATGCTTGGCGGCTCTGGTCTGTCCTTGGTCTCAGCCATGTCGCGCTTCGGGCAGAACGCTCAACCGTTGATGGATCGTCGCATTCGGTCGCCCGAGCGTGTTTTTGTAGCTTCGGGCGAGATAGAGGGCGATGAACATCAAGCAGAACCCGACATAGGCGCTAAAGAGCATGAAGGCACACAGAAACCACCAAGCGCTGCCGGTTACGATCCCTGCGGCTCCGCAAGCAAACAAAAGCACAAGCCAAAACGGAAACGTGTAGATCGGTAGCCGCAGGGGAAGCGTGGTGGTTGTCAAGATGCCTGCGATCGCAAACACCATCATCCCTGAGAAGTTGTAGTTGGTTTCACCGGCTATTCGGTGATGACGCGTATATTCGACTCCCTTTCTACGGAAGCCTACCCGCGCGATGTTCGAGCGAATGAACGGAAAAGAGTTCGTTTCGTTGATGATGGCGTCCCGAACCTCACGGCAAAACAACGAAAACTCTGCCATCAGGAGGATAGAGTCTTCGTCTGCCAGCGCCCGCACCACCCGATAAAAACCGCGCCGCATGAAAAGCAAAAGCTCACTTTCAGGACGGCTTTTTCGGATCCCGTAGACGATGTCATACCCTTCATTGTACTGCTCGACGAAGTCTTTCAGCATTTCCGGTGGATCTTCGCAATCCACGTCGATGAACGCGTAGACGTCGCTTTCAATGGTGACGAGACCGCATTGCAGGGACTTTTGATACCCAACATTTGCGCTTAGTCGCAGTAGGAAAATGTTGTCGTGATCTGCACGAAGTGCCTGAATGACATCGTACGTCGCGTCGGTCGAACAATTGTCCAGAAAGACCAGATGCACCTCGAACTGCGCGGACAGATCTTTGATGACAGGTGCGATGCGACCCCAAAACAAGGGGACAACGTTTTCCTCGTTATAGACGGGGCACAGGATGGAAAGCCGTGGCTTACCCTCGGTGTTGCGGGTTGGGGTCGACAACTTAGCCCTCATATCTCAACTGCTGCCGTCCGCACGATGCACAACTGCGAAAGACGTAAGTGTGTTGTACTAGACCATGAAGAGCGTGCAAAGCACTCCACGGTCACGACCCATCAGCCTGCGGCCAGATTTGAGTCCGTGTCACGGTGATCCATGCGCCAGGAAGGCCGATGATCAATTGCGTCAACCCATGGAAAACGGAGATCGCGATCGCCTCATGCCCCGCAACTCCGACGAGGGCAAGACCCGTTACCATCGCGCCTTCCCTCAATCCCCACCCGGCAAACGAGAAGGGCAGAATTGAGACGAACAAGATCATCGGAATCAGGATTACGGCAATAGGCGGAAGGTGAATGTTCAGCGCAGAGGACGCCAGAAAGATGCTCAGGGCGATGAGACCCTGTACCGTGGCACTCGACACGACAATGTAGACTGTGGTGGGCCAGTTCAGCGCCAGACTGTTTGATGTCACTGCGGTGGCCTGTAGGGCCGGCCAATTTGTCCATCGCGCGTCGGACCGAGCGATCCACGGAAAAAGAAACAGCACAATGCTTGCGCAAACGATGACGGCTGCAACAAGAATACCGGTCAGCCACACGCTGCCCGCGACTGCGTCGGGCCGTATCGTGATGAAGAATAGCCATCCAAACACTGCGAGGCAAAGTAGGACCGACACGCCTACCAAACGATCCATGACGACACTGAGTGTCGCCGTCTTGAACGGCAATCCGTGCCCGCGAACCAAAACGCCGATTTTGATCGCGTCCCCGCCGACCGAGGTTGGGAGGCATTGGTTGAAGAACTGACCAACACACATCAGTCGAAGGCACACAGATCGATGCAATTGGATGTTCAGGGCGTCATTAACGAGGCTCCACCGGATCGCTGTCAGAAGCAATTGCGCCAACATAAGTGCGATAGACAATGCGGCCATGACGGGATTGGCATTAACGAAAAGGGCCCAAACCTCGGCGACATCGATATCGACGAGGACGATGACCAATGTCAGCACAACGAGCGAGAGACCAATTCGAAGCATGGTCTTGGATGCATTGCGAAAGCTCATATCAGAGCCAAACGGTAAAAAACGGCCTGAATACACGCCGCGGGAAACCCGTGAGAACCAGCGCGTCTACTCATGGAGTTTGCGCCGGTTCAATGCAGCTTCGCACATCAAGATTGCCCAAGGTCATCGTGGGCTCGCACGTCGCGAGATACTCGTCCAAAATTGTGACACCGCTGGAGATCGAACTCTGGTTGTTCTCATCGTTTTCAAAGGCCGGTTGGATCAGAACAACGGCGCGACCGTTGGTAGAAATGTACTCTCCCAACTCGGCGATTATTTCGGTTTGAACCTCGCGCGTCGTTTGAATTCCGGGCTCCAGATGGCCCCAACGGGTCAATGGCAAACGATTGAGCATGAAGTAGAATGTCAAATCTGCCGCAAAGATACGGTCGTGTCGATCAGTTGCTACAAAGAGCCGCTCGTCAGGGGCCAAAAAACCATCGAGGTCTGCCATATGTGCTTGTCTGTCGCGCCAAAAGTCGGCGCGGCCGACGCGCAGGCAGCTCATCGGGCTCTGACCGATGTCTTGTGGTGAGCATTCTGTCGCGAGAGTGTTGTGATCGCCAAGGCGGTTGAAAGCGTAGTTGGTCCACAAAAGTGCAGAAAGCAGACAGATGGACAACGGCAACATCCGCCACTTTGCGCGTTCAAGGATCGGCGTCAGCATCAGAAGAAGCGCGGCCCAGGCAAATATATTTGCTGGGAGCAGATGTGGCTCGTCCGTGCGCACAAAACCCGAAGGGTAGAGCGCTGCACAGAAGAAAAGAAGCCACAGCAGGCGCGTCTGGAAAGCCGCCGATGTTCGATCCGGTCGCACCAAACCAGACAGGTATACGATAGCTCCAAGTACCGAGGCGAACGCAGGCACGTAAAAGGGGACCAGCAGATCTTGATTTTGGGAAAACGTTGGGATCGGTAAATTCCGGTGCGTTGCGTAGACAGGAATCTGCTCCGATATCAGGAAGTCGACCGTCGCCCGTAGCGATCCACCAGTGGCAGCTTCATACGCGAGAAGCAAAGCGCCTGACAAAAGGCACGCCAAGATCAATCGGCTTGATGCCCGCGCAGCGTTGGACAGAGACAGCTCGCCGGTGTTCTGCAAGTGAAACGGCATTGCGAAGAAAAGCATTAGAACAATCACAAAGCCACGCATCGGAGACAGAAGAACCAACAAGCTTATGAAAATTGTCAGGCCAGCAACGACTTGCGCGGTGTTTGCGTTTTGAAACCGGGCTACCACAAAAACGAACGCAGCTCCGAAAAGGGCCAACAAGTAGGAAGGGTAAAGGGGGAAAGAGAGCTCAGAAAAAGCGTAGGCCCCCAAAAGTAGGAAAAACACGGATACAGCATACGACGTCGCGGAACCCGGCCGTATCAAGGCGGCGCCAAGGCACAGGAGGGTAATGCAAACAGTCGCGGCGTAGTACATCCTTAGGGCGAAAAGGTTGCCATCGAATACGGATAATAATCCGGCAGCGACGAAGGGCTGTAACGGGCCGTAAACGCTAAAGAAGTCAGTCCCCGGGAACATCCCGTTCTGAACCTGCAAGGCCGACATTAGTACAACCGCTTCATCGTATATGCCGACCCGAGCGGATTGGAACAAAACCACCAACACGCACATGAGAACGACCACCGCGCCCCAAGCCCTGCCGTACACTTTGACGTGCATGTTTCGTCCTCGATTCCCGCGTGGTCGCAGCCTAGCTAAAGGCTCCGTTAGGGCCTGTCTACTAACTCCATTTTTTCGAAGTGTTGGGCGATTGCCTCCACTAGCGGACCACGATACACCAACGCCAGCGGGCCATGCTGCTTGATGATTTTGGGCCAACCGCGATCTGAAGGAGTCAATGTGAAAGCTGTGATCTTAGCGGGAGGTTTGGGAACGCGGATCAGCGAAGAATCCCATCTGAAACCGAAGCCGATGATTGAAATCGGTGGCCTTCCGATGCTCTGGCACATCATGAAAATCTACGGCCAGCACGGTATTACAGACTTCATCATTTGTTGCGGCTACAAGGGTTACGTAATCAAGGAGTACTTCGCGAATTACTTCTTGCATCGTTCTAACGTCACCTTCGATCTGGCGAACAATCAAATGGAGGTGCACGAGCGTTATGCTGAGCCATGGCGTGTTACCCTCGTCGACACCGGCCATGACACGCAAACGGGCGGTCGCCTGAAAAGGGTCCGCGAATACCTCGATGGGCCCTTTTGCTTGACCTACGGCGACGGCGTGAGCGACGTCGATGTCACCGCAGCCATCGCGCAGCATAAGGCCTCTGGTGCGACGGCGACCGTGACGGCCATTCAACCGGCAGGCCGCTTCGGCGCGCTTGAGATCGCGGATGCTCGCGTGCAGCGTTTCACAGAAAAGCCCGATGGAGATGGTCGTTGGATCAACGGAGGGTACTTCGTGTGCGAGATGGGCATCTTCGATTACATCGAAGATGATCAAACGGTTCTGGAAGAAGCTCCGCTGGAACGCCTCGCGGAAGAAAAGCAGTTGGCGGTTTGGACCCATAAAGGTTTCTGGGCCGCGATGGATACGTTGAGAGACAAGCGCCAGCTGGAGCAGCTTTGGTCTGAAGGAAAGGCGCCGTGGAAGACCTGGACATGACCGCGTTTTGGCGCGGAAAACGTGTTCTGGTCACCGGCCACACCGGGTTCAAGGGCAGTTGGTTGTCGCTGTGGCTCAGCAGTGTGGGTGCCGAGGTTTTTGGCCTCGCTCTCGCCCCCGATACGGAGCCAGCTCTTTTCGAGCAATTCGGACTTGCCGATAACCTGGACCACGCTCTCATTGATATCCGCGATCAAGACGCTGTTGATAAGCGCGTTCGATCAGTTTCGCCCGACATCATCCTCCATCTCGCGGCCCAACCCCTTGTGTTGCAGTCCTATGAAGATCCGTTGGCAACTTGGCAGACGAACGTGATGGGATCGTGCCATGTAATGGAAGCTGCCCGTCATCTTTCCGGCCTGTGCGCGCTGGTGATGATTACAACTGACAAAGTGTATGAGAACCGGGAGTGGTGCTACCCGTACCGCGAGGTAGATCCGTTGGGGGGACATGATCCCTATAGTGCCAGCAAGGCAGCCATGGAGATTGCGGTGGCCTCATGGCGCAGGTCATTTCTGACGGAAGACGGATCGTTACGTATGGCCTCGGCCCGGGCGGGTAACGTCATAGGAGGCGGGGACTGGGCCAGTGATCGCATCGTTCCGGATTTGGTCAGAGCGCTCGAAGAAGGTCGTGCGTTGGAGGTTCGAAACCCTAAGGCGACGCGACCCTGGCAACATGTCTTGGAACCGCTCGCTGGCTACCTTCGTCTGGCGCAATACCTTTATGAAAGTGGTGCCCCGGCCTATCAAAGCAGCTTTAATTTCGGTCCCGAGGCTCGGGATGTTCGGCCCGTCCACGACCTCGTTGAGGCAGCCTCGGTGCATTGGCCCGGGACTTGGACGGACACCTCCGACCCGACCCAACGCCACGAGGCGCAATCCCTCAGCCTGAGCATTGAAAAGGCCCGTGGGACAATTGGATACCACCCTCGCACAGGCTTTGAGGAGGCAGTCGAACTGACGATGCGTTGGTACCGCGACGTGGCGGACGGGGCAGATGCAAAGACGACCAGCTTGGCCCAGATCGAGGCGTTTGGTTCACCATGAAAATCCTCCCCCTGTCGATCGAAGGTGCCTTTGAGGTTAGACTGGATCGGCTAGGCGATCGGCGCGGTTATTTTGGTCGCGTGTATTGCGAAGACACCTTCGCAGCCCACCGCCTCAATACACGATGGGTACAGGCGAACATTTCCTACACTCAGGCGAAGGGGACCGTCCGGGGCCTTCATTTCCAGCGCCCGCCCGCCGCAGAGGTCAAGATGGTCCGCGCGATACGTGGCCGCGCCCACGATGTTCTTGTCGATCTGAGGGCAGGGTCATCCACGTTCGGCCAGTGCTGTACCGTCGATCTTGATGCGGACGCCAAGAACGCCGTCTATATACCAACCGGGTGCGCGCACGGCTTTCAGACTCTTTGCGATGACGTAGAGCTGCATTACAGCCACTCTCACGTTTATGCGCCCGAATACGAAGGCGGCGTTCATCCGCAAGATACCGCGCTCCGACACCAATGGCCGCTTCCGGTCGTCCAACTGTCGGACCGCGATCAAGCACTTCCACTTTTGGCCGATTGTGAACCGATCCAATGACGATGTTATGCCGCCACTGCGAAACACCACTGCAACAAACATTCTTGGACCTTGGCTACGCGCCGCCGTCGAATGCTTATCTGGTCGCCGAAGACCTAAATGCGCCCGAACTTAGCTACCCATTACGGCTAAAGGTCTGCGACACGTGTCGGTTGGTTCAAACCGAAGACTTTGCGCGCGCAGACGAGCTTTTCACATCCGATTATGCGTATTTCTCCTCTACGTCATCCGGTTGGCTGGCACATGCGGCCCGTTACGCCGAGAAAATTACGCAAATGCTGAACCTTGGACCGGACAGCTTCGTCATCGAAGTCGCGTCAAACGACGGCTACCTTCTGAAGAACTTTGTCGCGTCTGGTATTCCGTGTCTTGGGATTGAGCCAACAGCAAGCACGGCGCAAGCCGCACGGGAGTTAGATGTCCCGGTCGAAGAAGAATTCTTCGGCGAGGCGTTTGCATCTTCATTGCCAAGTGCAGATCTGATTATCGGCAATAATGTTTATGCGCATGTGCCCGATCTCAACGATTTCACCAAGGGCCTATATAAGGCGTTAAAGCCTGACGGTGTGATAACGTTGGAGTTTCCCCATTTGATGCGTTTGGTGGAGTTCTGCCAGTTCGACACCGTCTATCACGAACACTTTTCATACCTGTCCCTGCTGACCGTCGAGCGGGTCTTTAACGCGTGCGGCCTGCGCGTTTTCAATGTGGAAGAGCTCGCGACACATGGCGGGTCCCTGCGCATCTATGGATGCAGGGCCGACAGTGCATGGGAAGAACACCAAAGCGTGGATGATATGCGCCAAGCCGAAGCGGACCAGGGACTGGATACGGACAAGTATTACCAGGGCTTTCAGGCGCGAGCGAATAAGGCCAAGGACAGCTTCGTAGCGTTTCTGTTGGATGCGAAGGCCCGTGGCAAAACCGTCGCTGGGTACGGCGCTGCTGCGAAAGGCAACACCTTGATGAATTATGCCGGTGTGAAGCCGGATCTTCTGCCATTCATCGCTGATGCGGCGAGTGCGAAGATCGGGAAGTTCATGCCGGGAAGCCACATTCCCATCCTTGCCCCTGAAGCTCTACGTTCATCGCGACCCGACTACTTGATCATTTTCCCTTGGAACATTGCAGCAGAAGTCAGGTCTCAATGTGCTGACCTCGCTGCACTCGGGACGCAGTTCGTGACCGTGATACCCGATCTGACGATCTCCAAATGACAATTCTTATCACGGGCGCTACGGGTTTTTTCGGTCAGGCCATCTTACGTCAGCTACCTACGTCGAGTGGACCGGTTCGTTGCGTGATCCGTACTGGAACGAAGAAGCGTCTCGGACCCCATGAACATGATGTCGAGGTTGTCGAAGTTGACGACCTTTTTGCCCAAACCGCTGCATGGTGGGCGGACATATTATCGGGTGTGGACACTGTCATTCATGCCGCATGGTATGCAGAGCCGGGGAAATACCTGACCTCGCATCGAAACCTGTCGTGTCTAACCGGAACGCTCGCATTGGCTGAAGGCGCTTTTTCGGCCCAGGTGAGCCGCTTTGTCGGCATCGGCACTTGTTTCGAGTATGATTTCCGCCACGGATATTTGTCGGTTGACACACCTTGTGGCCCAGAAACACTTTACGCCGCTGCGAAAGCATCGGCGTTCTTGACGTTGTCGAACCTTTTCCGGGGCACAGATACCGCGTTCTTGTGGGCGAGATTGTTCTTTCTTTTCGGAGCGGGCGAGCACCCCGACCGTCTGGTGCCATATCTGCACCGGACCCTAAGCGCAGGCGAAGCGGCGGAGTTGTCTTCAGGGCAGCAGGTCCGGGACTATATGGACGTTGATGCGGCCGCATCCCTCCTGGTGCAGGATGTTCGGGACAATGTCGTCGGTCCGACCAATATCTGTAGCGGCAAGGCGCAGACGGTGGCCGAAATAGCCACTGAAATTGCCGAATCTTATGGACGCAAGGATTTGCTGGTCTTTGGTGCGCGTCCGGACAACCTGGTCGATCCGCCCGTCATCGTCGGCGTCCGTCCGTAACAAGCCTTCTGGAGCAGTAGTGTTTCTACGTCACGCACCGGCCGACGATGCTTGCTGCTGTCGACAGGGACGATGTCCTAATCGTCCGCCCATGGCCCATGCTGTCCGGTCTTGCCGTTGTCCAACCGCTCAAACCCGTGCAGGCCGAAGAAATCGCGTTGCCCTTGGATCATGTTGGCCGTGCCGCGCGCCATCCGCATGGTGTCGAAATACCCCAAAGCAGCCGCCATCACGGGCACCGGTAGGCCCGAGGCGCTGGCCTTGACCACCACTTCGCGCAATGCACCAACGGTCTCTGACAGGATGTCCGCGAAATAGGGCGCTTCCATCAGCGTTTTACCGGGGGCGATCTCGAAGGCTTCCGCCATATCATCCAGCATTGCGGATCGGATGATGCAACCCGCCCGCCAGTTGCGCGCCACATCTTCACGCATCAACGTCCAGTCGAACGCCTGCGCTGCGGCGCGCAGCATGTCGAAGCCCTGCGTGTAGCACAGCACTTTGCCGCAGGTCAGCGCGGCTTCCAGCGCCTCCTCCGTCAGCTCCAGCTTGCCCGAGCCACCGAATGCGTCGGCCAATGTGGCACGCAAATCGCGCTTAGCCGACATGTTGCGGGCCGACACAGCGGCCTCAATCACCGGTATCGGTGTGCCAAGATGCTGCGCCTCGATCGCTGTCCACCGGCCCGTACCCTTCTGCCCCGCCGCATCCACGATCACGTCGAGCAGCGGGCCATCTGTGGCCTCATCATGGGCGGCAGCCACCTTGGCCGAAATCTCGATCAGGTAGGAAGACAGCCGTCCGCCATTCCACCGCTCAAAGACAGGTGCGATGTCAGGGGCGGCCATGGCCATCCCGTCACGCATCAGGCCATAGGTCTCGGCAATTAGCTGCATATCGGCATATTCGATGCCGTTATGGACCGCCTTTACAAAATGACCCGCGCCCGTCTCGCCTAGAAGGGCGGCACAAGGCGCACCTTCGAACTTGGCGGAGATTGCTGTCAGCACCGGCTCCACCCGCGCCCAATGGTCGGGGTCACCGCCACCCATGATGGCGGGGCCATGGCGCGCACCGTCTTCGCCGCCCGAAACACCGACGCCAAGGAAGGGGCGCTCCAGCGCCTCCATCCGCCGCATCGTGTCGCGGAAATTGGCATTGCCTGCGTCAATGATCAGGTCATCAGCATCAAGGTACGGGTCCAACGCTTCAATCTGTTGGTCCACCGGATCGCCAGCAGGCACCATCAGGATGATCGCGCGTGGGCCTTTGAGCGCTGCGGCCAAATCCTCAAGGCTTTCGCATCCGACAACGCGATCGGCCAAATCACCGGCCTCTTCCATGAAGGCGTGCATCTTCTCCGTCGTGCGGTTGAACACTGCGACGGTGAACCCGTTTTCCGCGATGTTGAGCGCCAAAGCTGAGCCCATCGTGCCCAAACCGATCAATCCGATATCCGCTGTCGCCATCATGCCCTCCGTGGTGTTTGCCCCAACCTGTGCATCTCTCGGGCATAAAGCCACCCCCAGAAACGAAAAACGCGCCCTGCAGAGGGGCGCGTCTTCGAAGCTGGCAGCTTGTATTGCGTGCGATCAGGCGGCTTCGGCCTGATTGCGCCGTTCACTTTCCTCACGGCTGAGCGCGACAGAGGTGCGTACACCATTGCCCACGAACGCCATCAGGCCGTTCACAACCCGCTCGTTCGGGTCGATACCGGCGCAAGACAGAACTTCGCGCCCGTCGCGCGAACGTGCCCACCGGGCGATCTGCTCTGGCCCGTTGCCGTATTTCTTGTCGTCAGCGATTGCATCGTCCAACGCCGCCAGAACCACGGCCGCAAACAGCTTGCGAGCGCGTGTGCCCTGTTCGAAGTTGAAGGCCGTGCCATCAACGAAATCCCGCATTTCGTATCCTTTTTTTGCTCTTGCATTTTCGGCGTGCCGCTCGGTATGCCCGGATTCTGTGCACTTGTGGGATGCGATTATCACATATGTGGTATTCGCCTGGCGCATGGCTCAGCAACAATTCGCACTTTTTCCGGTGTATGGACACCCCTCCAACGCCCAGATATAGGTCGCGTCAACAAATTCTCAAGGTTTTGCCAAGGTTTTGCCACATGCCAAAAATTAACGGAAACGAGATTCGGCCAGGCAACGTCCTCGAACACAATGACGGTCTCTGGGCCGCCGTTAAGGTGGATCATGTGAAGCCCGGGAAGGGCGGTGCATTTGCGCAGGTCGAACTGCGCAACCTTCGTAACGGGTCAAAACTTAACGAAAGGTTTAGATCCGCGGACAAAGTGGAGCGCGTCCGGCTGGAGCAAAAAGACCAGCAATTCCTGTATGAAAACGATGAAATGCTCGTTTTCATGGATGCCGAGACCTATGAACAGATCGAATTGCCCGCAGATTTGCTTGGCGAACGCCGCCCGTTTCTGCAGGACGGCATGACCATCGTGGTCGAATTCTACGAGGAAGAGGCGCTGAACGCGACGCTGCCCCAGAAGGTCGTCTGCAAGGTTGTGGAAACGGAGCCGGTGGTTAAAGGCCAGACGGCTGCCAATTCCTTCAAGCCTGCGATCCTCGACAATGGCGTCAAGGTCTCCGTCCCGCCCTTCGTGGGTCAGGACGAGGATATCGTCGTGAACACCGAGACGATGGAATACTCCGAACGCGCTTAAGCGGCCCGTCCATCGCCTACGCCTATCGCCCGCCCGACCAAGGCCCCCTCGGCCCGCGCCGCTGACCTGCGCGCGGCACCCGCCCTAGATCGGACAGGGGCCGGTCCATGCCTTGCGCGCTGCGTACCCGGCGAATGCGCGGGATGCCGGATTGCCGCCGCTCCACCCGATATTCAACCTCTTCATGTGGTGGCTTGCCGCCAAAGGCATTCCAAAACGAACGCCCCCCTCGGCGCAGGAACAGGGGAAGCGTCAGGACCACACCCACGATGAACCCGCCGGCATGGGCCCAGTAGGCGACCCCGCCGCCAAGCACATCCATCTGCAACCCACTGACAAGTTGCAGTGCAAACCACAGCCCCAGCATCAGCCAAGCCGGGATCGTGAAGATCTTGATGAACACCACCAGCAGGACAAGCACGTCGATCCGCGCCCTCGGGAACATCAGCAGATATCCCCCCATCACGGCAGCAATCGCCCCCGATGCGCCCACCATCGGAATGGAGGAGCCCGGATCGGCCATCATTTGCCCGAACGCGGCCCCTAGTCCGCCCAACAGGTAGAAGATCGCAAAGCCAACATGGCCCATCAGATCTTCCAGATTGTCGCCAAAGATATAGAGGAACAGCATGTTCCCGATCAGGTGCATCCACCCGCCGTGTAGGAACATGTGGGTCAGCAAACCACCGCGATTGATCCCCTCGGCCACATTGCCGGGCACCAGACCCCACTCGCGGTAGAAGGCGGCCAGCTCAGTCTCGCTGCCCGAAAGGGACGGAAAGTAGCTGAGGAAGATGACGACGTTCACCACGATCAGGGTCCAGGTCACGAAGGGCGTGCGATTGGAGGGGTTGTGGTCGCGGATCGGAAACATGCGTGCAACGTCGGGTCTGGGGCAGGCGGGGTCAAGAGGGCAGGGGCGGAGCCGTCACCCCACCCGCCCACCCGTGCCGCCTCCGCCCCTGCCAGTACTGTCATGGTCAACCTCGTCTCCTTGCGCAGTGGGTGGATTTTTTGAGTATTTGAGACCAGTGGAAGATCGGGACACGGCCCTTTGATCGGCGGGGTCCTTTCCGGCCGTCCCGCTTTGGGGTAGGCCCGCTTGGACAGCTATTGGAGGCCCGGCATGGCAGAATTCAGAGCAGCAGATTTGGTCGCACGCAGGCTTTACGAGGCCGGATGCCGCCACGCCTTTGGGATGCCGGGCGGCGAGGTGCTGACCATCGTCGATGCGCTGGAAAAGGCGGGCATCGCGTTCCATCTCGTCAAGCACGAGAATGCGGGCGGCTTCATGGCCGAGGCAGTGCATCATGTCGACGGTGCGCCTGCCGTGCTGGTGGCCACCGTTGGCCCCGGGCTAATGAATGCGGTCAATGTCGTGGCCAATGCAGAGCAGGACCGTGTGCCGATGGTTGTGCTGACCGGCTGTCTCGATGCCGATGAAGCGCTGACTTACACCCACCAGGTGCTGGACCATCGCGCCGTGCTCGACCCGATCACCAAAGCGACGTTCACGCTGACTGCTGGAGAGGCCGAAACCATCGCCGATAAGGCCGTGTCCATTGCATTGGAACGGCGGCAGGGTCCGGTCCTGATCGACGTGCCGATTGCCGTCGCCGATGCCCCCGCCACGCCCAAGCGTCGGCGCCGCGTGCCGCCGAGCACCGTGGCTCCGGCAGGAGAAAAGTTCAAACTGGTCCGCGATTGGCTCTCCGGGGCCGAGCGCCCCTTGATCGTTGCCGGCCTGGACGTTTTGGCCGATGACGCTGCCCCGGCGCTGCAGGCCTTCGCCGAGCAGTTCGAGATTCCCGTCGTCACAACCTACAAGGCCAAGGGGGTCCTGCCCGAAGATCACCCGCTGGCCCTTGGCGGCGCGGGCCTGTCTCCGCTGGCCGATCAGCATCTGCTGCCGCTGGTCAAGCAGGCCGATGTGATATTCCTCGTGGGTTATGACCCAATTGAGATGCGCCCCGGCTGGCGCGAGGTCTGGGACGTCACCAAGCAATGCGTGGTGGATTTTCAGGCTGTTGAGAACACCCACTACATGCATCAGGCGGGGATCAGCTTCACCTGCCATATTGGGGCCGCGCTTGAGGCGATAATGGATGTGAAACAGGCCGCAACACGTTGGCGGGGCGGGGAGCCTGCCGCCGTCAAAGCCGCACTCGCTCAAGCCTTCCCAAAGGACGACGATTGGGGTCCCGCCGGCGTGATCGCCGAGGCGCGTGCAGCCCTGCCGCCAGAAACCCGCATCAGCATCGACAGCGGCGCCCACCGGATCCTGTTAAGCCAGATGTGGGAGGCGCCGTATCCCAAAGCTGTCATCCAATCCTCTGGCCTTTGTACCATGGGCTGCGCGGTTCCGATGGCCATTGGCCTCGCCCTCGCCGAACCCGACCGCCCCGCCGTGGCCTTTGTCGGCGACGGCGGGTTCCTGATGAGCCCCGGCGATCTGACCACCGCCGCCGAGCTTGGCCTGAAGCCCATCATCATCACCTTCGTCGATGCCTCCCTCGCGCTGATCGAGAAGAAACAGCGCGAGCGGCAGCTCACCAATGCGGGCGTCGACTATGAACATCGCCACAACTTTGCCGCCTTGGGCCGCGCCATGGGCGGGGCGGGCGTGAATGTGACCAACCGCGCTGAATTGCGCGCGGCTATTGAACAGGCGCTCACCGCCGATACCTTTACGGTCATCGCCGCCCAGATTGACCGTGGAGGATATGATGGCCGCATCTAAAGGCCCCCCGACCAAAGGGCCCCTTGATGGCCTAATCGTCCTCGACCTCTCGCGCATCCTTGCCGGACCGACCTGCACGCAGGCGCTTGGCGATCTGGGTGCCACGATCATCAAGATCGAACATCCTGACCGCGGCGATGACACGCGCGGCTGGGGCCCGCCCTTTGCCAACGATCCGCAGGGCGATCCTACCGACCTTTCCAGCTACTTCATGTGCGCGAACCGCAATAAGCTTTCCGTTGGCGTCGACATCGCCACGCCCGAGGGGCAGGAGACCATCCACCAAATCGCCGCCCGCGCTGACGTGGTGATCGAAAACTTCAAACCCGGCGGCCTCGACAAGTATGGTTTGGATTTCAACAGCTTGCTCACGGCTTACCCACAGCTTGTCTATTGCTCCATCTCCGGCTTCGGCCAAACCGGCCCGAACCGCGAAAAGCCCGGCTATGATCTTATGGCGCAAGGCTATTCCGGGATCATGGCGCTGACCGGCGCGAAAGATGGCCCTCCTGCCAAGGTCGCCGTGGGCATCGCCGATGTGATGACCGGCATGTATGCCGCCACAGGTATCCTCGCCGCCCTCCGCCACCGGGACCAGACGGGGCAGGGGCAGCATATCGACCTTAGCCTCGTGGATGCGACAGTGGCCTGGATGATCAACGAAGGCGTCGCACACCTGACCACCAATGCCCCGCGCCCGCGCCGGGGCGACCAACACGCCACGATCGTGCCCTACCAGACCTTCGCCTGCGCCGATGGCCATGTCCTCGTCGCCGTGGGCAACGATACGCAGTATATCCGCTTTTGCGATTTCCTCGGGCGGCCTGACCTCGCCGATGACCCGCGCTTTGCGACCAATTCCAATCGTGTCATCAACCGTGAAGCGCTGATCCCCACGCTGGAACAGCTGATGCGACAGCACAAACAGGCTGATATCGTCGAAGCTTTGGAGGCCCGCAAAGTCCCCGTAGGCCCCGTCTACACGGTCGAACAGACTTTTGCCTCCGACCAGGTGGCAGCGCGCGAAATGCGCATCGACATGCCCAAGCAGGGCGTGGATCGTGGTGGGGTGGAGCTGATCGGCAACCCGCTGAAATTCTCGGCCACTCCGGTCACATACCGCCATGCGCCGCCCAATCTGGGTGAGCATACGCAAGCCGTGCTCGACTGGCTCGCAGACCGCCGCGAGACGCCCGAAGGTTAACCGCGCCTGCCGCAATTTCGGGCGCGCCGTGAACGATTACACCTGAAATCAAAGCAAAAACCCGCCGATCTGCCGGTGAATTGGCGGGTTTTCGTTCACACATTGCCCTGTCCGGCTCACATGTCCGTCATCTGGGCGCAACGAGGCTTCGCGTGGGCGGGGCCATAGTCTACCTCGGATGCAAAGGGACTATCAGAATCGGACAGGCGCATGACGCAATTCGACGGATTCGGTCAGCCGACCACCATTTCGGCGGGGCCCGGCCTCGACCATTGGACCGAAACGCAGATGGCGTTTCTTGCCCACGGGGCGACAACACCTGAACATCTCGCCAAGACGCTGGAAGCAGACCCGCAGTTTGCACTCGCCCATGCGGTGAAGGGCCTGTTCATGCTGCTTCTGGGCCGGCGTGAGCTTGTTCAGACAGCGCAAGAGGCCGCCGATAGCGCCCGCGCTGCCGATCAGGCGCGCCCCGTCACGCCCCGTGAACGCGCCTTCCTCGACGCGCTCGACGCTTGGCTGGGTGGGCATCCGTCGAAATCCGTGGCGCATCTCGATCAGGTCCTGCTGACCAATCCCGGCGATCCGCTGGCGATGAAGATCAGCCACGCAATCCGCTTTGTGCTGGGCGATGCGCAAGGGATGCGCCGCTCCATCGAACAGGTCATGCCGGCCTATGGCGAAGACCATGCCGCGCGCGGATATCTGATGGGCTGCCACGCCTTCGCCTTGGAAGAAACCGGAGACTATGGCCGGGCCGCCGCGTCCGGTTCCGCCGCCTTGGAAATCTCGCCCGACGATGCGTGGGGCCTGCACGCCGTGGCCCATGTCTACGATATGCTGGCTGAACCCACCAAAGGCCTCAACTGGCTACAGGGCCGCGAAGCTGCGTGGGCGCATTGCAACAACTTCCGGTACCATGTCTGGTGGCACAAGGCGCTGATGCACCTCGACCTCGGGCAAACAGATGTGGTGCTCGACCTCTACGATACCCTTATCCGCGCCGACAAAACCGACGATTACCGTGACATCTCCAATGCCACATCGCTTCTGATGCGGTTGGAGCTGGAAGGGATTGACGTGGGCAACCGCTGGGAAGAACTGGCCGACACGTCCGCAACGCGCACCGAAGATGGCTCGCTGATCTTCGCTGACCTCCATTACTTGCTGGCGCTGATCGGCGGCAGACGTGAGGACGCGACCGCCAAACTCGTCGCCCGCATCGCGGAGGACGGGACCACCGGACAGGGCGAGGCCGCCATGCGCATGGCCAATCCCGGCACAGCGGCGGCCCTTGGACTGGAGGCCTTTGGTGAAGGCGACTACGCCACCGCCTTTCAGGGCCTCAGCAAAGCCCGCAAACACATGCAGCTTGCCGGCGGCTCCCACGCGCAACGCGACGTGTTTGAGCGTCTGACCATCGACGCGGGCCTCCGCGCAGGGCGCTTGGATGATGCGAAAGCGATCCTGAATGAACGCTCCGCCAAGCGAGCAGGGCGCGATGATACGTTCGCAAGAACCCGCCGCGAGATGATCGGGAACCAAGCCTCCCCCTTGCGCGTTCCTGCGGAATAAGGGAAACGCCCCGTGGCCATGGTGAGCACGACACCTTCATTTCAACCGACCCCCTCCGCCGCAGCGCAAGCCGCGACACCTGCTAGCGCGCGCGATATCCGCCTCGATTTCTTCCGGGGCATGGCGATGTTCATCATCTTGTTTGCCCACACACCTGGCAATTTTCTGACTTCGTGGATCCCTGCGCGCTGGGGCTTTTCCGACGCGACAGAAATGTTTGTCTTCTGCTCGGGCATGGCGTCCGCCATCGCGTTCGGGCGCACGTTTGACCGCGCCGGCCTTGCCCTCGGATCTGTCCGCGTCGGCTACCGCATCTGGCAAGTCTACTGGGCGCATGTGGGCCTCTTCTTCGCCACCGCTGCATTGCTGGTGTTCCTCACCGACCTCCCCTTCACTGACCGCAATTATTGGGGGCAGATGAACCTGTGGATGCTGTTCGTGGAGCATTCCGAAGACCTCTGGGCCAACCCCAACATTCTTTTCAGTTTCATGACCCTGCAATGGGTGCCGAACCTGTTCGACATCCTGCCGATGTATATGGTGATCCTCGCCATGATGCCGGTCTTCTACGCACTCGCCCGCGTGCACCTTGGCCTTGTGGCGGCTGTTTCCATTGCTCTGTGGTTCATGGGCCAACGCGCCTTCACCGAGGCGCTCGGCCTGCCGTATTTCAACTTCACCGCCGAGCCTTGGGTGGGTGACGACGACTGGCAACGCCGCTGGTTCCTCAACCCATTCGGCTGGCAATTGGCCTTCTTCACCGGCTTTGCGTTTATGCGCGGCTGGATCCCCAAGCCGCCTGTCAAAGCGCTCCTGATCGGCCTCGCAGCGTTCATCGTGATCGCCAATATCCCACTGTCGAACATCGGCGTGCGGGAGTTCGGGTTTGAATGGGCCCGTGAGTGGCGCGTGGAAAACCGGCAACTGATCTCCAAGACCGATTTCGGCATCCTGCGCTACGTCCAATTCCTGTCGCTCGCCTACCTCGCCTGGGTCATCGCAGGCGATGGCGGTGACCGCATCCGCGCCGGTGCTGGGTGGACCGGGCGCAACATCTGGGCGCCGCTGTTGACTGTGTTTCTCAAGGTCGGCCAGCAGTCGCTCGCCGTCTTTGTCGTCTCCATCTTCATCGCGCGGTTCAACGGCTTCGCGATGGACATGCTGGGCCGCGACGTCGCCATGACGCTTATGGTCAACGGTTTCGGCTGCGCGGTTCTGATCGCCACAGCCTATGGGGCCAGCTACTTCAAGACCCAGCCGTGGCGGGTGAAGCCGAAATGATGAATCGCCGCGAAACCCTCGCCATGCTCGCCGCATTGGCCGCCAGCCCCGCCATGGGCCTGCCGATGTTCCGCGAGGGCACCGCGCATCCGTTCGACCGCGCCTGGCTGGAGGCCGAGGCTGCGCGGCTTGCCCAAGCCCCCTATGAGCCGCTCCCCGAAGTCCCGCAAGGCTGGCAGGACCTGACCTACGACGAATACCGCTGGATGTGGTTCAACCCGCAGCGTGGCCTCTGGATGGATGAAGATCGCCCCTTCAAGGTCGATTTCTTCCACCCCGGCCTCTACTTCCCGCGGCCCGTTGAGGTGAATGTCGTGCAAGGCGGTGAGGCCCAAACCCTCGCCTTCGACCTAAGCCTTTTCGACCGCACCGACCAGTTCCCCGATCTGCCGATAACCGAGGAAATGGGCTATTCCGGCCTCCGCCTGCGAGCAGCCCTTGAACGCCCCGACATTTTCACCGAATTCGCTGTGTTTCAGGGGGCATCCTACTTCCGCGCCATCGGCACCGGCATGAATTACGGCCTCTCCGCCCGGGGCCTCGCCATCGGTACAGCATCTGAGGCAGGCGAAGAATTCCCTGAGTTCACCCGCTTCTGGCTGGAAGCGCCAATGCCCGGCGACACAACTCAAATTCTCCACGCGCTGCTCGACGGCGATAGCTGCACCGGCGCCTACACGTTCCGCATCACGCCCGGCCCGGTCACGCATATGGAGGTGGAGGCGACACTCTACCCCCGCGTGGACCTGCCCAATGTCGGCCTCGCGCCGCTCACCTCCATGTTCCTCTATGATCAGACGAACCGCGCGGGCCATGATGATTTCCGCCCCGCCGTGCACGACAGTGACGGTCTGATGGTCCACAACGGCAATGGCGAGCTTCTCCTCCGCCCGCTCAAGAATCCCGACACGCTGCAAGTCTCTTCCTTCGTCGATACCGACCCGCAGGGCTTCGGCCTGGTCCAACGCGCCCGCGACCTTGCCGATTTCGAGGATTTTGAGGCTCATTACGAACGCCGCCCCGCGCTTTGGATCACGCCGGGCGAAGGCTGGGGCGACGGCTCAGTCCAATTGGTCGAAATCCCGTCCGAGCTTGAGATCTACGACAACATCGTCGCCTATTGGCGCCCGCGCGGTGGCCTGACGGCGGGCGAGCCTTACCACTTCACCTACAACATGGACTGGTGCTCGGAACCCGAACGCCCCCGCGACGTGGCCCGCGTGATGAACACGGCCATCGGCGGCAACTGGAACCGCACGCAAACCCTCGTCGCCATCGACTTTGCGGATCACGAGTCCATCGACGGTGCGCCCGAGGACTTCACCAAGGTCGTCCAGTCCAATCGCGGGACTGTCACCGAAGGTGTGCTAGAACGTAACCCGGGCACCGGCGGTCTGCGTCTGACCTTTGCCGTCGATCCGGGGGAAGAAACCTACATGGAACTGCGCGCGCAACTGCTGAAAGAGGGGGAGCCTGTGACGGAAGTCTGGCTCTACCGGTTCTCGGCATGAAGCTTGCGAACACGATTCCCGCGCACTCCCCGTGCGACCCCTATATGCCCCCCGAGGCCCCGCTGGCGCGCCCGATCCAGAACCTCAGCGCGCCCTATACGGACAAGACCGCGCCGGGTGTCGCCAAGACTCGCTCCTGGCTCTGGCGTCTGGCCACGTTCATTCCCGCCTTCGCCACCACATTCGCGCTGGTCGCGGCCTTCACCGACTGGTTCGCCATGGGCGGGCTAACGGGTTTCGAGATTGCGCTGATCACCCTGATCGCGCTCACCTTCTTCTGGATTTCGCTCTCGGTCTCCACGGTTACTGTCGGCGTCGCCCGCCTGTTCCTGACACGCCCCGCCGCCGCGCCCGCCAGCGGCCCCAGCATGGATGTGGCCCTTCTGGTGCCTTGCTATAATGAGGTTCCATGGGACGTCTTCGGCAATGCCTGCGCGATGCTCGAACAGCTCGATGCGCACCCGACCGACCACCGCTATACGCTGTTCATCCTGTCCGACACCCGGGATGAGGCGACCGCCGAGCAAGAGCTTCGCGCCTTTGCCACGCTGCGCACGCGCCTGCCGGATCACATTCGCCTCCACTACCGTCGCCGCGCGATGAACACCGATCGCAAGGTCGGCAACCTCGCCGATTGGGTCGAACGCTGGGGCGGCGCGCACGACGCGATGCTGGTGCTGGACGCCGACAGCCTGATGTCGGGCGAGGCCATTGTGGCGCTCACCGATGAGCTATCCGCAGACCCCTCCGCCGGCCTAATCCAATCGTTCCCTCAACTCTTTGGGGCCGAGACGGTCTTCGCCCGCGTGCAGCAATTTGCCTCCACGATCTATGGTGCTGTTCTGGCCGAGGGACTCGCCACCTGGTCGGACCGCGAGGGCAATTACTGGGGCCATAACGCCATCATCCGCACGGCTGCTTTTGCCTCCTGCGCGGGCTTGCCGAAGATCAAAACGATTACCGGCAAGGGCGCGCTGATCCTGTCGCATGACTTTGTCGAAGCGGGCCTTCTGCGCCGGGCGGGGTGGGGCGTCCGTTTCTCCCCCCGCATCAAGGGCAGTTACGAGGAAGTCCCCGCCACACTGATCGACTACGTGATCCGTGATCAGCGCTGGTGCCAGGGCAACCTGCAACATCTCAAATTGCTGGCCTCTCGTGGCTTCCACGGCGTTTCTCGCTTCCACCTCTTTCACGGTGCGGTCAGCTATCTGCTGTCGCCGATGTGGTTCCTGCTGCTGATGGTCTGGGCGCTGATCGGCACGGGCGCGGAGCAAAACGTGATCCGCTATTTCTCGGGCCTGAACCCGCAAGTGCAATGGCCCGAGATGACGGTCGTGCATTCCTCGGCGCTTCTGATCTTTATGTACGGCATGTTGCTCGCCCCCAAAGCGCTCGGCGCGGCGGCGATTGGCGGCATCGGCCTGCGCGTGGCGGAACTGGGCGGCCCGGTTCGCTTTGCGGCGTCATTTGTCGCCGAATTGATCCTGTCCATCCTCTACGCGCCGATCCTGATGGTGCAGCAGACCCTGGCCGTTGCTCGCTCCATCCTCGGCCTCAAGGTCGACTGGAAACCACAGGCGCGGGCCGGCGGGCACTATTCGCTCTGGTCCATGCTAAAATTCCACTGGTTGGAGACGCTGGCGGGTGCGGGCCTTTTGGCCGGTATGGCGGGCGGCATCGTCTCGTTCTGGCTGCTGCCCATCGCGGTTTCGTTGGCACTGGCGGTGCCGCTCTCGGCGCTTTCCGGTCTTAACCTCACCCGTTTCCGCGCCACCGCCCGCGCGCTCGGAACGCCTGAGGTCTACGCAGCCCCCGCCATCATCCGTGCCGCCAAAGCGCATAGGGCTGAACTGCGGGAAACGCTTGGTGATCTGCCTGAAGCAGCGGAGTAACGGGCCTATTCCACCGGTAAGCCTTCGTACCAATCCAGCGCCAGATCAGCCCATCCGCGCGGCACCGCATGACCGCCGGGGAAGAGCGCAAAGGTCAGAGATCCGGCCTCGCACGACGTCCAGAACCGCTGCCAATAGAAGCCCTCATTGGTGATCTCGTCGGGCGCGGAGCGGTCACATCCGTTGGTCTCCCGCCAAATCTCCATGCCCGCAAACACGTCCCCTTGCCGCACCGCCCCATCGCGGAACACCCGGCCTTCAATGGGCACGGTTCCATCCGTCCAGCCATGGGTGTGCAACACGTCCACCGGTCCCGCGCAGGCGTCGAGCGCAGGGTGCGGTCGCCAGAACGACCCGGCTACGGGCGCATAGGCGCGCGCAATGTCCGGCGCGTCGCAGGCCAGGTAAGACGTCATCGACCCGCCGATGGAAAAGCCTGCAACAAGCACGTCATCGCGGTCGATCCCGTGGACCTCTGCGGCATGGCTCAGCACTTCTTCGAAATAGGCGGCCTCATCCCGCACCGGCTCAAACTCTGGATGGAACGACCAGGTTGAGCCAAACCGCGAGCCTTCGCGCTGCAAACCTTGCGGTCCTATCAACGCATAGCCCCGCGCGGTCACGGCCTCGCGCAGCATGTTCACCATGCCCTCGCCACGCCCGCCCGCACCATGCAGCATCATTAGCGCCGGAAAGGGACCGTCCCCCTCTGGCAGCGCGATGTGATACTGACCCATCGGCACTTCACAGGCACCTTCAACGCCAGCGCAATCGGCAAGCGCAGGGGAAGCCGTCAGCAGCAAGCCAAGGGCCGTCACGGTTCTACGAACGATCAAGTGGCAATCCTTCCCTAATCCAGCCCGGCCCCGCGCCAGAGCCCAGCATGCCCTCCGGCACGTCGATAATATTGGTGAACCCGGCCTCCGTTAGCCGGTTGGTCAGCCGCGAAGACCGCACACCGCGCGCGCAGATCAGGGCAACCCGCGCATCCTGCGCACCGCCGGTCAGTTCCAGAAGAGCCTCTGTGAAATCATCGCGCCGCATGTCTAGCCGGTGCCCTGAGGCAGGCGAACCCGTCGCCTCCCATTCATCGGGCCGGCGAATGTCGATCAGCAGGATGTCCCGGGCATCGGCCAGCGCATGGGCCTCGCCCACGCTGATCTGCTCGTCCACGCCTTCCGACAGGGCCGCGTAGAACAGGTTGCGCCCCTCGGTCGCGGCAAAGCCCACCCCGACCAGCGCCAGCGCGCCTGCGCCGATCAAAAACCGTCTGCGTGACAATTCAGGAGGCCTCCAGATACCCGCCGACGATCTCGGCCATCATCTCAGGCCCCAGTACGGGCGGGAGCAGGGTCAACACCTCGCCTTCACCATCCAGCAGGTAGATGAACGAGCCGTGGGAGAAGACGGTGCCATAGAACGGATCAACGAAAAGCTCTTCGAACTCAACGGAATAGGCGTCATACGCCACCTGCAATTCCGCCTCTGTGCCCGTCAGCCCCACGAACTCCGGGTGATGCACGTGCAATGCGTCGCCCATCGTCTCGACCGTGTCCCTTTCCGGGTCGACCGTGACCATTACGGGCCGCAGGGCCATGCCTTGCTCGTCCAGAATATCCACGATCGACGCCATCGTCGGGAACACCGCCGAACAGATTTCCTGACAATTCGCATAGCCGAAAAACAGCAACTGATGGTGGCCGTCCGGGTCAACTTCCGTCCGCACCGAACCGGTATGATCGACCAGCTCGAACGCACCACCCAAGCCATCCTCCAGCGACTGTGCCGAGGCCATCCCTGCGCAGAGGGTCAATGCAACAGCAAGCGCTCTCATCTGGTGACGTCCCACGCCTCTTGCCAAGTCTCACCAGTGCCTAGGTAGCCTTCGCCCTCGATCTCGGCCAAGACGCGCGGGTCATTGCGATACCAGCGTCCGTCCATCGCGGCCGCCTCGGGCTGCTGTTCGGCCCAGGCATCGGTCCAGCCATTGGCGGTGGTCCATTCCTCGGTTCCGACCTCGCGGATGCGCTGCACGAGGTAGACATTCGTCGCCCCGACAAACTCATCCTCGATCATTAGACCATCAACCTCGACCTGCATGCCGCAGAACGGCTCAAGATCCACGGCCGCTCCTGTGAAGATGCCCTGGTTGTTCTTGTTCGGATAGGTCAGCACGCCGTCCGCCGCGCGCAGCAGGCCCAATTGCCGACCCGTTGCGCAAGCATTGTCGCATTCACCCGCGACCTCGCACAGCATATCGACCACTTCTGCCTCGAAAAACGCAGGCTCTTCCCAGGCGAGGTTCCACGACCGCGCCTCGGACCCTTCGGAGAATGGGCCTTCCTGTGCCGCGACCGGAGCGGCCACAAAGGCCAGTGGTAACAGATATTTCCACATCGCTTCAGCCCTCCGGATTGGGGATTGCGAAGCCGGGAACGACGCCGAAATCCGTGTGGTTGATGTTGGTGATCCCATGGTCCTCGACCACTTCGTCAACCAGCAGGTAATTCAACCCGTCGCGCGCGAAATGCCGCCCCGCGACCGTGATGTCGTGCGACGCCAGTTCCAATTGCGTCTGCCCCGACGCGCTCTGATCGTCGCCGTTGATCGACAGGATCATGTAGACCGTCCCGTCCTCGGCCAGCAGACCCACCGGAATCCCGCCCGCCGAACACCAGATCGCGCAGGTGTGGTGCGCCGTGCCTTGCACAGCGTCAGGTCCGCCCATCACGCCCGAGAAATAGCACCAGGTGTCGATCACCTCGCCCCTCAACTGCACCTCTTCGCCATTGGCGAAGGCAGGTGCCGCCGCGCAGATCAGCGCAGCCGCCAAAGTGTATCGCATGAGAATTGCCCTCCGATGATGTCCCTTTGGGCCGAAGCCTAGCAAAGACCCATCGGATCGCGTCATCACATTTTCGGGGGAGGGTTAAACTTTGCGAGTCACTGCAAAGAACAGATGAGCCATCAGACAAACCATCACGAAGGAAATCAGTCCGAGTAGCCGTTCATACACGCCGTCAATTGCTGTGGGCAGGAAGAAAAAGAGCGGCGCGGCAAGGATCCAAACGACCGCAGTTGCCCGCAGTAGCCAAGGGTAGATGCGGCTGACGCGCGCCGCCCCCTGCGCCAGCAACAGCGGGGTCGCCGCCATCACCGCCCCCAGCCCGTAAACAAGGTAAACGTGGATCACCACACCATCCTGATCCGCATCGCCGTATTCGTTCCGGGCGCCGATCAGAAAGACGAGCAAGGCCATGGCGATCAGCCCGAGGATGCCCGCGCTCCAATCCCAATCGCCCAAGTGCACATGTGCCGCCAGCACGGCCAAGGCGATCAGGGCCGCCGAAAACGTGTAAAGGCCGATATCGACGATGAACTCGTAGTCTCCGGCGCCAAGGTCGCTGATCGTGTCGGCGATCCAGTCATGATCGGGCACAACGAAATCGGCCACAAGGATACTCAGGCTCAGGATCACACAGCCCGCTACCGCAAAAATCGACAATCCACGGACCAAAGTCGGTCGAAAGTCTCCGGTCAGTGGTTTCCCGTCATCACGCATGCGAAGCCAACCCCGGGGCGCAGCGGATAGTTCCCGGTGCGATTGCGCGGCCAACCTATCCCCGCTAAGCCGCGCCGATGACCCGCGCGCGTGAAAGAACTGTTGCCACCCTTATCGTCGTAGCCATCGGCGTGCTCTACGGCCTCTACTGGTTGCCCGTGCGCCAGATTGCTGAGATGGGCCTGCCCGGTGCGTGGGGCACTGCGGCCATCACTTTGGCCGGAACCGCTCTTCTAATCCCCCGCATCCTGCGCCGCCCGGAAGAGCTCTGGCAGGCCGACCCGCTTGCGCTTGCCTCCGTGGCACTCGGGGGCGCGGCCTTTGCGCTCTACTCCATCGGATTCGTGTACGGCCATGTCGCCATGATCATCCTGCTGTGGTTCCTCACCCCGGTCTGGAGCACGCTGATCACCCGCTTCATTCTCGGCTGGCCAACCACCAAGCTGCGGCTTTGGGCCATTTTTACGGGTCTGGCCGGGCTATTCGTGATGCTGGGGGCAGGGGGGCAAGTGCCCTTGCCCGGGAATATCGGGGAATGGATGGCGCTACTTGCGGGTATGGTCTGGGCCGTGGCGACGACTGGCATCCGGACACGGCCCGAAATGCCCCCCATTGCGGCTGGCTTCGTGTTCACCGCAGGCGCCGCGCTCTGCAGCTTGGCTATCGCGCCGTTCCTTGCCTCTTGGCCGGATTTTTCCGCCATCAACAACCCTGCCGCTATGATCCCCGTTGCCATAGGCACGGGCGGGCTGTGGTGGGGCTTTGCCATGGCCGCGTTGGTATGGGCGGCCGCACGGCTTGATCCCGCTCGCGTCGGCATCCTGCTGATGGCCGAGGTGCTGATCGGATCGGCGACAGCGGCTGTCTGGGCGGGGGAAACACTCTCCTCGACGCAGGTCGTCGGTGGCGCATTGGTGCTTGTGGCGGGTGTTCTGGAGGTCTGGCCAACGCGCCGAAACGCCGTGACCTGACCCCATATCCTGTGCGTCCGTTGACGTCATACGCACGATAAAGTGACGACAGCATGGAACTTTTCCCCGCCGCCGGGTGTTGAAGAGTTATCCACAGCAACAAATCTGTCTGTGGATAACTACGAAAACACATTGAGCGCGTCACATATGCAGGAGCACGCCATGACCATCCTTCCCCCAAAGGCCGTTGCCACCACAATAGGGCTGTCCACCGGCGGCATCATGGTTCTTGAGGCCAATGTCATCTGGGCAAAGCGCAACCGATACGACTACGTGATTGAGGCTTTGATCGATGTTGAGATCGCCTACAAAACCGACCAAGGCTACGTCATCGCGCGGCGCGAGGCGTTGGTGAACGCCCCCATAACCCGGGTCGGCGGCACGCGCGCACGCCTTATCCGCGCCGCTGCGTTGCTAACAGCCGTCACCACCGCCAATGTTCCGGCACAAAACGAACCCGTTGCCGCGCCGCTGGCTGCGTGAGTGTCTGATTGGTCTGATGGGGGAGCGGGTGCCTTCCCGCTCCATCGGCAGGCGCGGGCCTACTTGTCTGGCCATTTCCATGCGATGGCCGCCAGATAATTCCCGCTTTCCTCTGCAATCACGGACGATCGTTTCGGTCCGTAAGCATCCGCGCGGCGGGCCCGCCTGACCGAATTTCGATTATGTGCAAGCCGGACCAATCCCGAAACGGTTAGCACAAGAAAAACGCCTTCCCCGCGCAACGGCATCGTGTCGATGGTTTCCCAACCATCCTCAAGGGCCTCTTGCAGCATCTGGTTGGGATCCCGTTTTCGGATAATCGTGTGCTTCATGGCAAAGGTCTTCCGGCGTGTTAGGAAAATCCTATCGCGTCCGTAAAGGAATACCTAGCCACTAAATGCACTGTGGGACCGGCGTTTCAGAGCCATTGGCGTACGAGCTCAAGCGACACGATTATCCGACCGCAAACCGCCGATTAGGCCGCTTTCTCCAACCCAAATGCATCATGGAGCGCCTGCACCGCCAGCTCCATGTATTTGCGGTCGATCAGGACGGAGACCTTGATCTCGGACGTCGTGATCACCTTGATGTTCACACCCTCGTCCCGCAGCGTCTGGAACATCTTCGCCGCCACACCAGCATGCGACCGCATCCCGATGCCCACGATCGACACCTTCGCCACGTCTGTGTCAGCCACCAGCCCGGCAAACCCGATGTCACCCGCCGCCTTTGCATCCGCCATCGCCTTCTCGGCGCGCGCCACTTCGCCTACGGGGCAGGAGAACGTCATATCCGTCATCCCCCCGTCCGAGATGTTCTGAACGATCATGTCCACGTTCACGCCTGCCTCGGCCAAAGGCCCGAAGATCGCAGCGGCGATGCCCGGCCGGTCTTCGACCGACTGCAACGTCATCTTCGCCTCTTCGCGGGAATAGGCCACACCGGCCACGACATTGGATTCCATGATATCCTCCTCCGCGCACACGAGCGTGCCCGCATTGTCACTCATTTCCTCGAACGAGGACAGCACCCGCAGGCGCACATTATATCGCATCGCCAATTCGACGGATCGCGTCTGAAGGACCTTCGCCCCGAGCGAGGCCAGCTCCAGCATCTCCTCGAACGAGATTTTCTCCAGCTTCCGCGCCTTCGACGTGATCCGCGGGTCGGTCGTGTAGACGCCATCGACGTCCGTATAGATGTCACACCGCTCCGCTCCGAACGCTGCCGCGAATGCCACTGCTGTGGTGTCCGACCCGCCGCGCCCCAGTGTGGTGATCCGCCCCTCGGGCGAAATCCCCTGGAAACCGGCGACGACCGCGACCCGCATGCCTTCTTCGAACTTCCCGTTGATATTCTCGGTCGGGATCTCCTCGATCCGCGCGCTGGCGTGGGCCGAGGTCGTCAGAAGCGGCACTTGCCAGCCCTGCCAGGACCGCGCGGGCACGTCCATCTCCTGCAAGGTCAGCGCCATCAGGCCCGCCGTCACGTTTTCTCCGCTCGATACCACGGCGTCATATTCGCGCGCATCGTAGAAAGACCCCGTCTCTTCGACGAAGCCCACCAGCTTGTTGGTCTCCCCGCTCATGGCAGAGACAATGACGATCACGTCATAGCCATTGGCCACTTCGCGCCCCACGCGCTTGGCGGCGCGGCGAATGCGGTCCAGCGTGGCGACAGAAGTGCCGCCGAATTTCATCACAAGCGTGGGCATATCTCGGGTCCCGTTAAGCGTTGGGCCGCGTCTTACGCAGCAGGGCAGGGGGAGGCAAGGCCCCGCCCTAGATGGCGTGCGGCCGCCCGTCCCAATTCTCGAAGCAGCCGGTGTTCTCCAGCCCCAGCGCTGCAAACCGCGCGCTCAGGCCTGCAACGCTCTCGTCCACCGTAATCCCGGCCTCCGCGCCGCCCATATCCGTCTGAACCCAACCCGGGTGATAGATGCCCACAGCGATCCCCTCGGGCTTCAGCGCATTCGACAGGTTGATCCCCAGATTCAACGCCGCGGCCTTCGACGTGCGGTAGATCAGCGAATTGCCCGGTGCCTTGGTGCTTGACCCCATCTGGCTGGAGATGATGGCGATCTTCGCCCCCTCCGCTGCCCGCAAATGCGGCAGCATCACCTGCACCGTCAGGAACACACCGGTCACGTTCGCCGCGAAGGTCTTGGCCCACAGCTCCGGCGCGTAACCGCCCTCCAGATCCTCGCACTTGTCCAGATACACGCCCGCATTGCACACCAGCAGATCGACCGGCTCGCTCACCGCCCCAGCAAGCGCCCGAACGGACTCCGCATCCGTCACATCCAGCGCCACCCCAGTCGACCCATCCCGCGACGTCGCCGTCACCGTATGTCCTGCCGCGCGATACTGCTCGGCCAGCCCCAGCCCAATGCCACGATTGCCGCCGGTGATGAGGATATGCATGGAGAACGATCCTTTATTGGTGCGCATCGGAGGTAGCCTTGTGCGGCGCACCCGGCAAGCCTTGCCCCCGGCCTTACCATCCGACAACGTCGCGCAATGCGCTGTCTCCTCGCCCTTCTCCTCCTGCTCGCCACTCCGCTACGCGCCGATCCTATCATCGGAATTGCTTTCCCGCCCGTCTCCACGCCAGAACACCGCGCCTTCACAACCGCCGCGCTCGCCGACCTGAATGTCCAACACATCCGCATTGCCGAGGCCTGGTCGCGCCGCCCTCTCAATCCAACGCCGGAGGATTTTGCCCCCCTCGCGCGCCGCATCGCCGATCTTCGCGCTGCCGGGCTTTCCGTCCTACTCACGGTCGAACTCTCCGCCCCCGCTGCCGCCTGCGGCGAAACAAACGAACATGCCTGCGTCATCCGAGACGATGCTCCGTTCGAGGCCTACGTGAGCACGCTCCTGCAAACCGTGGGCGATGATCTCGACGCCATTCAGATCGGCAATGAATGGGATTTTCGCTTCCCCGGCTCTACCCGCGAGTTCCTTGCCCTGCACGCCCGCGCCGCCGCCGTTATCCGCGCCGAGCGCCCCGACCTCACTCTCGTCTTGGGCGGTGTCACAGGCCGCGCGGGCCTCTCCCACGCGCTGTGCTTCGAGGGCGACCCCCACGGCGTCCCCGGCCTGCGTGACGAGGAAGCCCGCCAGTATTTCTGCAACCGCGGCATGGCCTTCAATGAGGCCGCCCAAGCCGCCGTTTCCGCCGCGTTGGCCATTGCCGATTACGATGTCGTCGACATCCACCTCTACGACGCGCCCGGCCTCTGGGCCGGTGCCGTGGCGTGGATGCAGGCCCACACCAACCGCCCCGTCTGGGTCACCGAATTCGGTGGGCCTTGGCCGTGGAATGAACCCTCAGACCCCGCCTATCAGGCCGAACGCCTTGCTGTGTATCTCGACACAATCGCCGCACTGCCCATCGACCGCGCCTATTACTTCAAGCTGAACGACGACCCCGGCAGCTACCACGCGCTCTCGGGCCTTTACGATGTGGAGGGCCAGCCGAAACCGGCACTGTCGGTCTTCGCGGAGTGGATGGCGGCGCGGTAGAAGACGCACAGCAAGGAAGGTGCTCCCGTCCTTCTCGGTCCTACAAGCGCTCTGTAAGGCAGGACGAAGTTACCGTTGAAACAGTCGTGCGGCTACCACAGCCATTCCCAGCAAACTCCCGGCGATTAGGGCAGAAATGGTTACCGAAAGCGACCCCACACAACCACCTAAGACACCGAGGTAAAGGTCATCATCTAGTTCGTACATCGCTACCCAGTTTGCGAGCAGAGCAAGGGAGCACAATGTCATGATGGCCCCGGCGAAGGCATTTCTTTTCCACAAAAATAAAGCACATACTGCTATCCAGACGTAGCCTAGCGGCGTGTTCAGCAGAATGAGAAACTCGAGAAACGAAGATGCCACTCCGTCTTCTGGCATCCAATTCGGACGCACACGATTGCAGTCTTCCAAGTAGTATAAGTCGATGCTCATTCGTGTTGTCCGGGCAAGGGCCTCCCAAATTAGCAATATTGCCGCAGCCTACTAGGCGCTCCAAGAAGCCATTCGCCGCAACTGCGCCATCGAGCGCTACAATTGAACCTTTGAAATCCTTAACGAAAACTGGAAAGCAATATAATTTCAGAGGCTTAACCCGTGGTTGCAACCTTGCAACCTCTACCTTGCGCGCCCTGCATGCTCCCCGTAGCTTTCCCCCATGCACTTCACCGCCGAAGACCTCCGCCAAGCCGCCCAACTGGTCTACACCCAGATGGCCCCCACCCCCCAATATGCCTGGCCGCAACTGGCCGAGCGGACGGGTTGCGAGGTCTGGGTCAAGCACGAGAACCACACCGCCACCGGCGCCTTCAAGCTACGCGGGGCGATCACCTTCATGGATTGGCTGACCCGCACCCACCCCGATTGCCCCGGCATCTGCACCGCCACCCGCGGCAACCACGGGCAGGGACAGGCCCGCGCCGCTGTTGCCGCGGGCCTCACCGCCAAGGTTTACGTCCCGCGTGGCAATTCCATTGAGAAGAACGAGGCCATGCGCGCCTTCGGGGCAGAGCTGATCGAGTTCGGCGATGACTTCGACGAGTCGCGCGCCGAGGCGATCCGCGTGGCCGAGGCCGAGGGCCTGTTTCTGGTCCCACCCTTTCACGAAGAGCTCGTCCGTGGCGTCGCCACCTACGCGTTTGAGCTGCTGACAGCCGTCCCCGACCTCGATGCGATCTACGTCCCCATCGGCTGCGGCTCCGGCATCTGCGGCACGATCCTCGCCCGCGACGCGCTGGGGCTGTCAACGAAGGTGGTCGGAGTCGTCAGCGAAAACGCCCAGACCGCCAAGCTGTCTGTGGAGGCTGGTGAGCAAATCGAAACGGACAGCGCCAAAACCTTCGCCGACGGCATGGCCGTGCGCATGCCGGTGCAGGACGCTCTCGACATCTACGGCCCGGGCGCGGAGCGGATCATCACCGTCTCCGACGACGAAGTAGCCGAGGCCATCCGCATCTACTACCGCGACATCCACAATCTGGCAGAAGGGGCAGGGGCCGCACCGCTTGCGGGCCTGATGCAAGAGAGGGCGCAGATGCGTGGCAAGAAGGTCGGCGTGATCCTGTGTGGCGGCAATATCGACACCGATTGGTTCCTGACGGTAATGTCCGGCGGCGTACCGCAGGCTTAGCGCAGATAGCGCGACGCCTCTTTCCGTGCGAAGGGCTTCAACCGTTCGCCATGGGCGTCCAGCCACCCGCGCACCGCCTCCGCATCCCGCTTGGACAGATCGCGCAGCCACCAGCCAATGGCCTTCTGGATGAACCATTCATGGTCGTCGGCCAGCCGCTCTGCCCACTCAAAGACCCGCGCCCTCGCCGCCCGTTCCACCGCCGACGGGTGCCGCGCTTTGCAGAAGGGGAGGGCGAACACAAACGCCGCGCGGCGGGTCCAAAGATGCTCGGACCGCGTCCACTCCACCAGCACGTCCATCCGCTCCGGCACTTGCGCGACGCGTTTCTGCCCACCTTGGGCCACGGCGTCTGCAATCGCCCAGGAATCGAACGCTGGCACGACGCTTTCGATCCAGCCCCACGCGAGTGCATCATCGGGCCGCATCCGCGCCTGCACGAACAGCTTGCCGGCCGCCACGCGCGCCTCGAAAACATCGCTGTCCCAAAGACCCCGCGCCAATTCCACCAGCGCCGCCTGATCCGCCGCCGCCTTGCGCCACTCAGTCGCCAAGGCCCCCGTCACCGCATTCGACAGGCCCAGATATTCGCGATCCGCCTTGTGATAGGCCGCCATCTCCGCCGCCCGGGCCGGATCTCCCTGCGCACGCAAAGCGGCCAGAGCATCCTCAGCCCTCATCGTGGCTTCTCGATCTGCCAATCCAGATGCACCCGCACCGTCGGCCATTCGTCCTTGATGATCGAATAACAGGCCGTGTCGCGCATGGTCCCATCTGCCATCCGCATATGAGCGCGCAGGATACCGTCGAACTGCGCCCCGAGCCGTTCGATCGCGCGGCGCGATTGCAGGTTCAGGCGGTGGGTGCGGAATTCGACCGCCTCACACCCCCAGACCTCAAACGCATGGCCGAGAAGCAACCGCTTGGCCTCCGTATTCAGTGGCCCGCGCTGCGCAGTTGGCCCGATCCATGTTGAGCCGATCTCAACCCGGGGCAGGGAGTGGTCGATGTGCATATAGGTCGTCATGCCCACCGGCGTGCCCGTCGCATCGACCTGCGTGAACGGGATCATCTCGCCTGCTTCACGCAGGGCAATCCGGCGGTCGATCTCCGCCGCCATGCCCGCGGCATCGGGGACAGTCGTGTACCAAAGCCGGTGCAATTGCCCGGCCTCGGACGCGGTCGCCAACGCTTCACAATGATCCTGACTGAGTGGCACAAGCGAGACATGCTGCCCGCGCAGTTCCAGATCGACGGGTCCAATTACGCTCATACCGGGATACCCGTCGGCAGCCCGTCGATGGTTTCGACATTGTCGCGCGCCCAGGTTGCGCGAATCTCATCATCGCTTTTGGCGTCGGCCCATTGCTGCATCGTCGGCCGCTCGCCTGCATAGTCCATGAACGGCACGGCATAGCCGCAAGAAGTCTGCACCAGATCAAGCGTCACATCGAAAATCTGTCGGGCAGAGCGGTGTGCAGGGAAACCCTCGGCCAACGCATCCCAATCCGCGTCATCGCGGTGCACCGTCCGCGCGCTTCCATAACAGCGCATGATGAGCGGGCGTTTCGTGAAGGAACACCACATCAGCGTCATCCGGTTGATCCGCTGCAAATGCCCCGCAGTCTCGTTGCCCGACCCGCTGAGGTTCACCCACAAAATGCGGTTTGGCCCCATTACACGCAGGCTATCCATCCCCTTTGGCGAGACATTCACGCGGCCCTCATCGGCGGCCGTGCCCACGAAGAACATATGCTGGTCTTCAATGAATTTGACGTGGTCGTCCGTCAGTTCCGGGAATTGCTTGGCCATGGAAGCCTCCGTTTTTCGGCACGCTACTCCACAGTCACCGACTTCGCCAGATTGCGCGGCTGGTCCACATCCGTGCCCTTGTGCAGCGCCGTATGGTAGGCGATCAGCTGCGCCGGAATGGCGTAGAGCATCGGAGCCAGAACCGGATCGACACGCGGCATGACAAGAGTGGCCCATGTGCCGTCGCCTGCTTCCGCCGCGCCTTCGGCATCGGTTATCAACCAGACCCGCCCATCGCGCGCCATGACCTCCTGCATGTTCGACACGGTCTTGTCGAAGAGCGGATCGGTCGGGGCCAACACGATCACCGGAACGGTCTTGTCGATCAGGGCAATCGGCCCGTGCTTCAGCTCCCCACTGGCATACCCTTCAGCATGGATGTAGCTTATTTCCTTGAGTTTCAGCGCCCCTTCCATAGCCAGCGGGAACATCGGACCCCGCCCGAGGAACAGGACAGATCGCGCCTCGGCCAGCTTGGCAGTGCGCTTCACGATCTTCTCTTCCAGCGCCAGCGCCTGATTGATCAGGCCCGGCATCCCGCGCAGCGTGGTGAGCAATTCACGCTCCCGCTCCGCATCGATCCGGCGCCTCTGTCGCGCCGCCATGATCGCCAGATGCGCCAACACACCCAACTGGTTCATAAACGCCTTGGTAGAGGCCACGCCGACCTCAACCCCCGCAAGGATCGGCACGATTACGTCCGATTCCCGCGCGATGGAGCTTTCCGGCACGTTCACCACGGCCACGACTTTTGCGGCCTTCTCCTGCACGTAACGAAGGGCCGCCAAGGTATCGGCGGTCTCGCCGGACTGGCTGACGAAGATCGCGGTCGAGGCGGGCGAAACCGGCCCTTCGCGGTAACGGTATTCGGAGGCGATATCGACATCGCAGGGCAGGCCCCCGATCTGCTCGAACCAGTACTTCGCCACTGCGCAGGCGTAATGCGCCGTGCCGCAGGCCACCATCGTCACGCGGTCGGTTTCCGTGAAATCTAGGCCCTCAGGCAGCGTCACCTGACCATCATCGGAATATTGGCTGAGGCAATCGGACAGCACCACGGGCTGTTCGAAAATCTCCTTCGCCATGAAGTGTTTATGCCCGCCCTTGTCCAGCGACGCCGCCTGCATCGGGATCGTGCGCATCTCGCGATTAGCGAGTCGGCCTTCGGCATCGCGGATTTCGACACCCGCGCGGGTCACGAAGGCATAATCGCCCTCTCCAAGATAGGTGATCTGGTCCGTCATTGGTCCAAGCGCGATCGCGTCGGAGCCCACGAACATCTCACCATCCCCGTGGCCGATGGCCAAGGGCGATCCTTTGCGCGCCGCGACGATCAGGTCTTCCTCGCCATGGAACAGAAACGCCAACGCATAGGCGCCCTCAAGATGCTTCAACGTCTCTGCCGCCGCATCGCGTGGGCTCATGCCCTGATCCATGAAATCCTCGCAAAGTTGCGCGACGGTTTCGGTATCGGTCTGGGTGACGAATTCGCGGTGGCTCAGCCGGTCGCGCAATTCGCGGTAGTTTTCGATGATCCCGTTGTGCACCACCGCCACGCGCCCCGCCTTATGCGGATGCGCGTTCGTTACTGATGGGGCACCGTGCGTCGCCCAACGTGTATGGCCGATGCCGGATTTGCCGGGCAGGGGATCATGGACCAAAGCGTCCGACAGGTTCACCAACTTGCCCACGGCGCGGCGGCGATCCAGCACGCCATTCTGCACCGTCGCAATCCCCGCACTGTCATAGCCGCGATATTCCAGCCGTTTCAGGGCTTCAACGAGGATGGGCGCAACCTCATGGTTGCCCAGAACACCTACGATCCCACACATACTCTAGCCCCTCTTGGCCTTGATCGCGCGCAGGCGATCCATCAGTTTCACGGCAAGCCCCGGCTTGTTCACCTGTTTCGCCCGCCCCAGCGCCAGCGCGCCGTCCGGCACATCCTCGGTCACGACCGAGCCACTGGCCGTCATCGCCTTCGCGCCGATTTTCACGGGCGCGACCAGCATCGAATCCGAGCCGATGAAGGCGTCTTCGCCAATCTCCGTCCGGTGCTTCATCACGCCGTCATAGTTGCAAGTGACTGTTCCCGCACCGATATTTGCCCGCGCGCCGACGCTGGCATCGCCCACATAAGACAGGTGGTTCACCATCGCGCCTTCGCCGATCTCAGCCGTTTTCACTTCAACGAAGTTCCCGATCTTGGCGTTATTCCCGACCTCGGTCCCGGGCCGTAACCGGGCGTAGGGTCCGACAATCGCGCCCGCGCTCACGTGACAGCCCTCCAGATGGCTGAACGCCCGGATGCGCGCACCGGATTCCACGGTCACATCCGCGCCGAAATAGACATTCGGCTCAATATCCGCATCGCGGCCCACATAGGTATCAAGCGCGAAAAAGACGGTATCAGGGGCCTGCATTGTGACGCCGTTTTCCAGCATCTCCGCCCGGCGCAGCGCCTGAAAATTCGCCTCCGCCTGCGCCAGTTCCGTGCGGGAGTTGATGCCGAGCGTTTCCATCTCGTCACAGACAACCACAGTCGCGGATTTACCATCGGCCGAAGCAATCTCCGGCACATCCGTCAGGTAGTATTCCCCATTTGCATTGTCGTTCCCGACCTTGCGCAGCGTGTCCATCAGCACGCCCGCATCGGCGCACAGAAGCCCGGAATTACAAAGGCTTATCTTGCGAATATCGTCGGAGGCATCCTTATGCTCCACGATCCGCATCAGCCGGTCGCCGTCCATCACCAAGCGCCCGTAGCCGGTCGGGTCAGCCGCCTCGAACCCCAGCATCACAATGTCATGGCTCGCCCGCGCCGCGCGCATCGAGTCGAGCGTCTCGGGCCGGATGAACGGCGTGTCGGCGTAAAGCACCACCGCGTCGCCCTCGAACCCCTCCAACGCATCCGCTGCCTGCAAAACCGCGTGGCCCGTCCCAAGCTGTTCCGCCTGCCGCACGGCCACGGCCTCCGGCACGATATCCTCCAGCGCGGCTTCGACCTGATCCGCGCCGTGTCCTGTCACCACGATGATCCGGGAAGGCTCCAAAGGAGCGGCAGAGGCCAGCGCATGGGCCAGCAATGGCGCGCAGCCTAAAGGGTGCAACGGCTTGGGCAGATCGGACATCATCCGCGTGCCCGCGCCAGCGGCCAGCACCACCAACGCCAATGGTTTTGAATTCGCCTGCATGTAACGCCTTTCCTTCGCGTTTTGTGCCTATTAACCAACGGGTGCGGCGTGGCAAAGCCCCGAGCCGTTCAATTTGGCCGTCACGTTGTAACAGCGTTGGGCGGAAACTTGCCGAAAGGGGCATCATGCGCACGATTGTTTTCGATCTGGACGGCACGCTTGCGGACACGGCGGGCGATCTTCTGGCCGCCGCAAATGCCGCGCTGATCCGACTGGGTCACCCGCCGCAACTTGTGATGGGTCAGGACGATGCGACCGCGTTTGCGGGCGGGCGCGCGATGCTGCGTTTGGCGGCAGAGCGTCTTGGCATCGAAGATCGTGAGGGCCTGGCCGATGCGGGCTATCTGGCGCTGCTCGATGCCTATGGCAATGACATCGACACTCACACGACGCTCTAT
Source organism: Gymnodinialimonas sp. 202GB13-11 (assembly GCF_040932485.1). Classification (NCBI taxonomy): domain Bacteria; kingdom Pseudomonadati; phylum Pseudomonadota; class Alphaproteobacteria; order Rhodobacterales; family Paracoccaceae; genus Gymnodinialimonas; species Gymnodinialimonas hymeniacidonis. The sequence continues at coordinate 636,414 of NZ_JBFRBH010000001.1, forward strand.
CCGGGTACAGTCGCGGCTGTCGATCGCCAGCGCGCTGCGGGCCATGCAACGGGCATTTGCACCAACAAACCCGAAGGGTTGGCCGTAACTCTAATCGACCGCCTCAAGCTGACGGACCGTTTCCCGGTTCTGATCGGGGCCGACACTTTGCCCACCCGCAAGCCGGACCCGACCCCGTTATTTGAGACCATCAAACGCCTTGGCGGCACGCCCGACAACGCCGTCCTGATCGGCGACACGATCACCGACCGCAAAACCGCCGCCGCCGCTAGCATTCCGTGCGTTCTGGTCACATTCGGCCCCACAGGCCGCGCCGTGGCCGACCTCCAGCCCGAGGCGCTTTTGGACCATTACGACCAATTGGACGCAGTGCTCGACCAACTCCTCGGTTGACCTGTGCCGCCCGGCGCATGATCTTCCGGCCCATGAGCAAACAGATTTTCACTGGGAACTTTACCCAGCAGGAACCCATCCCCGAAGCCGCTATCGCTGCCGCCGTCGACGTCATGCGCTCGGGCCGGCTGCACCGTTACAACACCGCCCCCGGTGAGGCTGGCGAAACCGCTCAATTGGAGCGGGAGTTCGCGGATTACACGGGCGCGAAATACTGCCTCGCCGTGGCCTCGGGTGGCTATGCCATGGGCGCGGCCTTGCGCGCGTTGGGCGTTCAACCTGGCGACAAAGTGTTGACCAACGGTTTCACTCTGGCCCCCGTTCCCGGTGCGATTGCGTCGGTGAATGCCGAGCCGGTCTTTGTCGAAGTGACCGACAGCCTTGTTATCGACCTCGATGACCTTTCGGCCAAGATCGCATCGTCCGGCTCCACGGTCTTGCTGCTCAGCCATATGCGCGGCCATCTGTGCGATATGGATCGCCTCATGGAAATCTGCGACGCGGCCGGCGTAAAAGTGATCGAGGATTGCGCCCACACGATGGGCGGGGCGTGGAACGGCGTGCCATCCGGGCGGCACGGGTTGGTCGGATGTTACTCCACGCAAACCTATAAACACATCAACTCCGGTGAGGGTGGATTGCTGATTTCCGACGATGAGGAGGTCATGGCAACAGCCGTGATGTTGTCGGGTTCCTACATGCTTTTCGGCAAGAACGGCGCTGCGCCCCCTGTGGATACGTTTGAAAATGTAAAGTACGTCACGCCGAATGTCTCTGGTCGCATGGACAATCTGCGCGCTGCCATCCTGCGCCCGCAGCTTGCCGACCTGCCCGCGCAGATCGCGCGGTGGAACGCGCTCTACCGTGCGGTGGAGGAAGGCGTACGCAACACGCCCGGCCTGCAAGTGATCGAGCGCCCGGACGCTGAAGACATCGTCGGTTCCTCCATCCAGGTGCTTTTGCCCAACGCATCGCCCGATGCTGTCCAAGCTGTTGTCGCAGGTTGCGGCGCGCGAGGTGTGGAGCTGAAATGGTTTGGCGCGGCGGAGCCCGTAGCCTTCACGTCTCGTTACGACAGCTGGCGTTATGCCCCCGCCCAGAGCCTGCCCAAAACAGATCGCATTCTTGCGGGCCTTTTGGACATGCGCCTACCGCTGACCTTCTCGGTTGAAGATGCCAAGTTGATTGCCGAGATCATCCGGGACGAAGTGATGTCTGCCCTGCCTCAGGCGGCGGAATAGGCAAGCCGAAACGAAAAAGGCGGCCCAACGAGGCCGCCAATCACGAAATCAGATGCGCAACGTTTAGAAGTGCAGCGCAACACCAAGGCCGACGGCATTAGCGTCGATCTGCTCACCGCCAACTGCGCCGGTAAGCGTGCCCGCGTCAGGCGTCATGTGGGTCGACGTGTAGTCCAGCCGGACAGAGACATTGTCCACCAACAGCATTTCCAAGCCGATACCGTAGACCAGCCCGTCTGCCGTTCCCTCGGTCGAAATGCCCGCTGCGGCACCGTATTCCACCGTCTGGTAGCCGAGCGTGCCGTAAACCAGTGCATTTCCAAGGGCATAGCCACCGCGCACACGTGCGTTCAGCATGCGATCAAATTCGAAATCCGGTCCGGCCAAGGTGGTCTGGAACGCGGCCGGGCCCGAAAAGCCAACCTCTGCACCGACGACGAAGTTGTCACCAATTGCGTAGTTGTAACCACCATAGGCACCAAACCCCGTGCCTTCTTGCAGCGGCGTTGCGATGTTGGAGTTGTCGAACTCAGGCGAGATGATGTTCGTCGCAAAACCTGCGTAAAAACCTGTCCACTGGCTCGCATCCTGTGCGGAGGCACCGGAAGCGGCGAGAGCGGCAGCAAGGGTCAAGGCGGTTAGGCGCATGGCATGTCCTTCGAAACTCAGTCGGACGATCATCCCCCGACGTCGTTAACATAGCCTTTCCAAAACGGACGGGAAAGGGCGGGAATTCAACAGTTTGACGAAACTGCACCATTTAGGTGACAGTATCGGCAGCTTCACGCTGATTTGATCGGAGACCTGTTTTGAAACGTCTTGTTTTCATGGCCTTTTTCGCCGTAGCCGCCACGCAACCTGCCCATGCCGAATGGCGCTACGATCCGTCCATGCCACCCGCGGGTGCAGCCTCTGGCGGAGGGGCGAATACGGTCATGGTCGTGTCGTGCGGAAACGGCGGAATACCGGCCTTTGAGCTGACCGCCTTCAACTGGCCGAATCCGCAGGAAGACTTCGTTCTGCAGATCGACGGCAACCCAGAAGACCTTTACTTCGCAGACTGCCAAGGTGCGCGCTGCATGTTGGACATGGACACGATGGCCCGTGCGCAATCGTTCATGGCGCAGCTGCGGTCAGGCTCGACGCTCAGCGTCGGCCTGTACCGTCGTGGATCGCTGGATACGATCCCGCTTACTGGATCCTCTGCGGCGCTTGACCAATTGGAAGCAGGCGGCTGCGAATTCTAAACAAGGCGGGAATTATCTTTCGCCGCACGAACGAAATCACGGAAAAGCGGGTGTGGGTCAAACGGCTTCGACTTCAGCTCGGGGTGGAATTGCACCCCGATGAACCACGGGTGATCCTTCACTTCGACAATCTCGGGAAGGCGGCCGTCCGGCGACATGCCCGAGAAGATCAGGCCCTTCTCTTCCAGCGCCTCACGGTACTTGATGTCGACTTCATAGCGGTGGCGGTGGCGTTCTTCGATGGACGTCCCGCCATAGGCTTCGGCCACTTTTGACCCGTCCGCCAGCACCGCGTCATAGGCCCCAAGCCGCATCGTGCCGCCCTTATCGTCGGTCACTTTGCGCTCAACCTTGTGGTTGCCCTGCACCCATTCCTTTAGGTGGTAAACCACGGGGGTGAAACGCTTTTTCCCGGCCTCATGGTCGAATTCCTCCGACCCGGCATCGCCCAGATCCGCCAGGTTCCGCGCGGCCTCGATCACCGCCATCTGCATCCCCAGACAGATGCCAAGATAGGGCACGCCGCGCGTGCGTGCGAACTCCGCCGCCTTGATCTTGCCCTCCGTCCCGCGCTCTCCGAACCCGCCGGGTACAAGGATCGCGTGGAAACCTTCCAGATGCGGGGCGGGGTCTTCGCGGTCGAACACTTCGGCATCGACCCATTCGACCTTCACTTTCACCCGGTTGGCCATACCACCATGGGTCAGCGCCTCGGCAATCGATTTATAGGCATCCTCAAGCTGCGTGTATTTGCCGACGATGGCGACCTTCACTTCCCCCTCGGGGTTGTTGATCCGGTCCGCCACGTCTTCCCAAACGCGCAGGTCTGGTTTGGGGGCAGGGCTGATGCCGAATGCATCCAGAACCGCCTGATCCAGCCCTTCGCGGTGATAGGCCAGCGGTGCCTCGTAGATCGACTTGAGGTCTTGCGCCGCGATCACGCTGTCCGGGCGCACGTTGCAGAACAAGGCGAGCTTTTCGCGCTCTTTCTCGGGGATTGGCCCCTCGGACCGGCACACCAGAATATCAGGGGCGAGGCCAATCGAACGAAGTTCCTTGACCGAGTGCTGCGTCGGCTTGGTCTTCAATTCGCCTGACGCGGCAATAAAGGGCAACAGCGTCAGGTGCATGAACACGCACTGCCCACGCGGGCGTTCCTGGCCGAATTGGCGGATCGCCTCGAAGAACGGAAGGCCCTCAATATCGCCCACGGTGCCGCCGATTTCGCACAGCATGAAATCGACCTCATCCTCACCAATTGCGATGAAGTCTTTGATTTCGTTGGTCACATGGGGGATCACCTGGATCGTTTTGCCCAGATAGTCACCGCGCCGCTCTTTCTCCAGCACATTGGTGTAGATCCGGCCTGACGAGACGGAGTCGGTCTTGCGCGCAGGCACACCCGTGAAACGTTCGTAATGCCCAAGGTCGAGGTCGGTTTCAGCGCCATCGTCGGTGACGAAAACCTCACCATGCTCAAACGGGCTCATCGTGCCGGGATCAACGTTCAGATAAGGGTCGAGCTTACGCAGCCGCACGGAAAAGCCCCGCGCCTGCAACAGTGCGCCGAGGGCGGCTGAGGCCAAACCCTTGCCGAGCGACGAAACAACGCCGCCGGTAATAAAGATAAATCGCGCCATGCCCGAAAGTCCCCCGTGCGGATGGTTACGCGCCCGGTTGGCGGCCCATCCATGTCTCTTTCCACGGGATTTGAGAATACTCGGATTCGCACCCGTTAGACAAGGCGGCAGGCCGCCAAAAATCCAAGATCATGTAGATAATGAAAAAAGCCACCCCAAATCGGGTGGCCTTCTCGGGCTTACTCGACGGGCGGAAGCGCCGGGCTGTCGCCGTCGATGGGCGGCAACATCGTCTCGACCGGTGGCAGAGAGCTGTCGCCCGCATCCCCTTCGGTGGCCGGGGGCAAGCCGCCCAGTTCGTCCAGCAGCGAAGAGTTGGAGGAATTCTGCGCGGCAATCACCGTCAACGTGATGGAGGTTGCAAGGAACGCCACAGCAAAGAACCACGTCAGCTTGCCAAGGGCCGTTGCTGCCTGGCGCCCGGTCATCACGCCGCCGCCGCCACCACCGCCCATTCCGAGACCGCCCCCTTCGGAGCGCTGCAACAGCACAACCCCGATCAGGCAGACCGCGAGGATCAAATGGATGACGAGGATGATGTTTTCCATGGTCGCGCTTTCTCTCAACCGGACGATGTTCCGATCCGCGCCTCACTTATGAGATGCGACAGGGGGCCGCAAGGGCCTCGCTGGTATCAGGTCCGTGATTCCCGTTCTGCGTGTGTGAGGATCGTTTCACATGAAGCGATCATTTTCAATTCTGCCACTCGATACGCAATTCCCTAACAATCGGTTAACCAACGCATGGCCAAGTTTCCGGTTCCCCCGCGTGGCCAGTGCCGCTATAGCGCCCCGGGGTTTTCACGATCCGGAGGATTTCATGGCCAACGTCGTGGTTGTCGGCGCCCAATGGGGTGACGAAGGCAAGGGTAAGATCGTTGATTGGTTGAGCGAACGCGCCGATGTGATCGCGCGATTCCAAGGTGGCCACAACGCGGGCCACACGCTTGTGATCGATGGAAAGGTCTACAAGTTGAATGCCTTGCCGTCCGGTGTCGTCCGGGGCGGAAAGCTTTCCGTCATCGGCAACGGCGTCGTTCTGGACCCTTGGCATCTGGTCGAGGAGATCCGCGCCATTCAGGAACAGGGTGTCGATATCAGCCCCGATGTTCTGATGATTGCCGAAAACACGCCGCTGATTCTTCCGATCCACGGAGAGCTCGACCGCGCCAGAGAGGAAGCGGCTTCCAAAGGTACCAAGATCGGCACAACCGGCCGCGGCATCGGCCCGGCCTATGAGGACAAGGTCGGTCGCCGTTCGGTCCGCGTTGCGGATCTGGCCGACCCCGCAACGCTTGAGGCTCGGGTGGACCGCGCTCTGCAACACCATGATCCGCTCCGCAAAGGTCTGGGCATTGAGCCGGTGGACCGCGATGCATTGCTGGCCAAACTGCAGGAGATTGCGCCGGAAATCCTACGCTATGCGGCCCCCGTCTGGAAGGTGCTGAACGAAAAGCGCCGCGCTGGCAAACGCATCCTGTTCGAAGGGGCTCAAGGCGCGCTTCTCGACATCGATTTCGGCACCTATCCTTTTGTGACCTCCTCGAACGTGATCGCCGGTCAGGCGGCAACCGGTGTGGGCATCGGCCCGGGTGCCATCGACTATGTGCTGGGTCTGGTGAAGGCCTACACAACCCGCGTGGGCGAGGGCCCTTTCCCGGCGGAACTGCATGACGCCGATGGCCAGCGCCTTGGCGAGCGCGGCCATGAATGGGGCACGACTACGGGCCGCAAGCGCCGGTGCGGATGGTTCGACGCCTGCCTTGTGCGCCAGACCTGCGTGACCTCGGGCGTCACGGGCATAGCCCTGACCAAGATCGACGTGCTCGACGGGTTTGAGACGTTGAAGATCTGCGTGGGTTACGAATTGGACGGCGAACAGCTCGACTATCTGCCGACCGCTGCCGATCAACAGGCCCGCTGCACGCCGATCTATGAGGAGATGCCGGGCTGGTCGGAATCGACCGAAGGCGCGCGATCTTGGGCGCAACTGCCGGGCAATGCGGTGAAATATGTGCGCCGGATCGAAGAGTTGATCCAATGCCCCGTGGCCCTACTTTCCACCTCGCCCGAACGTGACGACACGATCCTCGTGACCGATCCGTTCGCTGATTGAGGGGGCTGTCCCATGGCGCTCAGCTACAAGGCCCGCAAGCGCTGGTCGCTGTTCATTCTTCTGGTTGGGCTGCCCGTCTACATCGCGGCGGTCTGGTTCATTCTGAGCTTGCTGGAGGGGTGGAGCATCTGGGTGCAGATGGGCATCTGCCTTGCGTTCAGCATCGTCTGGGCCTTCCCGTTGAAGGCCGTCTTTCTGGGCGTTGGCAAAGCCGACCCGGACGCACCGCAAGACGAATGAAAAAGGGGCGCCGCAGCGCCCCTTTGCAATTCTTTGATTGTGCTCGAAGTTAGAGCGAGCGAGCCAGGCGATACTGATTGCCACC